>NZ_JAUQOQ010000012.1:0-152585 GCF_030580795.1 Pseudomonas boreofloridensis
GCATTGGAACCACCTGATCCCATCCCGAACTCAGCAGTGAAACGATGCATCGCCGATGGTAGTGTGGGGTTTCCCCATGTGAGAGTAGGTCATCGTCAAGATTCATTTCGCAAAACCCCTATCTGCGCGAGCAGGTAGGGGTTTTGTCTTTTCTAGTGGGTGATAATTTCTGACAGGATAGGATCGAAGACGGATCTCACGACGAGCTCAGACGCGCCTTTCCTCTGCAATCAATGGTAACTGCGCCTGTAACGCACCATCTCCCACATTTTCGGTCGGAACACTAGAATAGAGCCGACTTTCCTACCAGACCTCCCTATGCCTAACGTCGCCGACCCTGAAGCGCTGGCCGATCTGCCGCTGGATGACCTCGTGGCTTGTCATGAGTGCGACCTGCTATTACGCAGGCCCGTTTTGAAAAACGATGAGAAAGCCCTATGCCCGCGTTGCGGCTATGAGCTCTACGCGCATCGACACAATGTGGTCAATCGAAGTCTGGCATTGGTCCTGACCGCCCTGTTGCTCTACGTTCCGGCCAACTTCCTACCCATCATGCAGCTTCACCTGTTCGGCCAGACCTCCGACGACACCGTCTGGAGCGGCGTGCTAGGTCTGTATCATTCCGATATGCGAGGAGTCGCCGTGGTGGTGTTCCTCTGCAGCATGGCCATTCCGCTGCTCAAGCTGCTGTGTCAGTTGCTGGTACTGTTGAGTATTCGGCTGAATGTCGGTCGCAGTCATGGCCTGCTGGTCTATCGCATTTATCACCACCTGCGTGAGTGGGGCATGCTTGAGGTCTATTTCATGGGCGTACTGGTGGCGATCGTCAAACTGGTCGATCTTGCGCAATTGACGCTGGGCCTGGGGCTGTTTTGCTTTATCAGCCTGTTACTGGTCCAAGTATGGCTCGAGGTGGTGATGTCCCCACATCAGATCTGGGTCGCGCTGTCGGGGGAGGACACCCATGCGGGCGATTGATGCCGGTATTCTGGTGTGCAACGAATGTCATGCGTTAAACCGTCAGCGTCATGGCCACGACTCGCAGGCCTGTAGCCGTTGTGGCGCTGTGGTGCATGCCCGGCGGCCTAATAGCATCGTCTACACCTGGGCTTTGCTCATCACGGCGATGATTCTCTACATTCCGGCCAATCTGCTGCCGATCATGACCGTCAGCACACTGGGCCAGGGCAGTCCGGACACCATCATGTCCGGGGTCATTACATTGATGAAGCATGGCATGTTGCCGATTGCCGCCGTGGTCTTCACCGCCAGTATTCTGGTGCCTACCTTCAAGCTGATCGGTATAGGGCTGTTGCTGTACTCGGTTCAGCGTCACCAGCCTCTTTCCGCACGGCAGCGGATTCTGATGTACCGGTTCATTGAGTTCATCGGTCGCTGGTCGATGCTGGATATCTTCGTCATCGCCATCTTGGTGGCCGTGGTGAAATTCGGCCGTATTGCCAGTGTCGAACCCAATCTCGGCGCCGTTGCTTTCGCTGCCGTAGTGATTTTGACGATGCTTGCTGCCTTAACCTTCGATCCCCGACTGATCTGGGACAACACGGAGTCGGATGACGACCATGAGTGATCTGCCAACGGCAAAAACCCGCCCAGCTTCCAATTGGTCGGCCATCTGGATCCTTCCTTTGATTGCGCTACTTATCGGCGGTTGGCTTGCCTGGCAGGCTTATCGTGAGGCGGGTGTGGAGATCCAGGTGCGCTTCGAAACGGGTGAGGGGATCGTCGCCAACAAGACTGAGGTCATCTTCAAAGGGATGTCGGTCGGTAAGGTCAAGTCATTGGTGCTGGATGCCGAAGGCAGCAATAAAGGCGTGATCGCGACCATCGAGATGAATAAGGCAGCCGAAGTACACCTGACCACAGGCACGCGCTTTTGGCTGGTCAAACCGAGCGTGAGCCTTGCTGGCATATCGGGACTCGAAACGCTGGTCTCCGGCAACTACATTGCAGTCGATCCGGGACAGGGTGAGCCTACCAAGCGGTTCAAGGCCTTGGCCGAGGCGCCGCCGCTGTCCGATAAGGAGCCAGGCTTGCACCTGACCCTCAAGGCTGACCGTCTGGGGTCGCTGAACCGTGACAGTCCGGTGTTCTATAAACAGATCCAAGTCGGCAAGGTGAAGAGCTACAAACTGTCCGATGATCACGATACGGTCGAGATCAAGCTGTTCATCGAACCTGAATACGCGAACCTAGTGCGCAAACACACGCGCTTCTGGAATGCCAGCGGTATCAGCATCGACGCCAACCTGTCCGGCGTGAAGGTGCGCAGTGAGTCGCTGTCGAGCATCATCGCCGGCGGTATCGCCTTCGCCACGCCTGAGCATCGCAAGGACAGCCCGCCCACCGACCCGAATCTCCCGTTTCGGCTGTACGAAGATTTCGATGCTGCTCAAGCCGGTATCCGGGTCAAGGTGCACCTGACCGACTATGACGGTTTGCAGGCTGGCCGTACGCCTGTGATGTACAAGGGGATTCAGGTCGGCTCGATGAAGACCCTGAAGATCGACGACGACCTCACCGGTGCAATGGCAGAACTGACGCTCGATCCGTTGGCCGAGGACTACCTGGTCGAGGGTACGCAGTTCTGGGTGGTCAAACCGTCCATTTCCCTGGCCGGTATCACCGGTATCGAGGCGCTGGTCAAAGGTAACTACATCGCCATTCGGCCGGGCGAGAAAGGGGCGCGTCCGCAGCGCGAGTTTGAAGCCCGCCCCAAGGCGCCGCCACTCGATCTCAAGGCACCCGGCCTGCACTTGGTGCTGTTCGCCGATACGCTAGGTTCGCTGGAAGTGGGCAGTCCGGTGACCTACCGTCAGGTCCGGGTCGGCAGCGTGCAGAGCTATCAGTTCGCTCGCAACAGCAAGCGTATTCTGATTGGCGTTCATATCGAGAAGGAGTACGCCAATCTGGTCAATGGTTCTACACGTTTCTGGAATGCCAGCGGCATCACGCTCACCGGCGGTCTATCGGGTATCAAGATCAAGAGTGAGTCGCTGCAAACGCTGATGGCTGGGGGTATCGCATTCGATACGCCGCAGCCAAACGTGCCTTTGAAACGCCATATCCCGCGCTTCCGTCTGCTGGAGAACGAGGAGGCCGCCAATCGAGCTGGCAGCCTGATTACCATTCGCGTGGATCGCGCCGATGGTCTGAAGCCCGGTACGCCGATCCGCTTCCGTGGTCTTGAAGTTGGCAGCCTCGAAAGCGTCGACCTCACTGCCGACCTGCAGGCTGTGCTGCTGCGTGCGCGGATTACCGAGTCGGCAGACCGTATCGCTCGTGTAGGGACTCAATTCTGGGTGGTGAAGCCGGCGCTCGGGCTGGTTCGCACCGAGAACCTGGATACCTTGGTCAGTGGGCAGTACCTGGAGGTGCAGCCTGCCTCGAACAATCGAGGGCCGCAGCGCGATTTCATCGCCTTGAGCGAGGCCCCTGAAGTGAAAGGTCCTGAACTTGGCCTGCCGCTGACACTTAGCGCACCGAGGCGCGGCTCCATCAAGCCTGGCGTACCGGTCACTTATCGAGAGGTGCAAGTAGGCAAGGTCACCGGCTATGAGCTGGGCCAGAGTGCCGATCGTGTGTTGATCCACATACTCATCGAGCCTCGTTATGCGGCTTTGGTGCGCGGCGGTAGTCGTTTCTGGAACAGCAGCGGCTTTGGTTTCGACTGGGGCCTGTTCAAGGGCGCCACAGTGCGTACCGAATCGTTGGAAACTCTCATTGACGGTGGTATCGCTTTCGCGACGCCAGACGGGGAGCAGATGGGCAATCCTGCACGTGCGCAGCAGACTTTCCCGCTGTTCGACAAGCCAGACGACGCCTGGTTAGTGTGGGCGCCCAAGATTCCGCTGGGCAAATAGAACAACTGCCGGGCTGCCAAGCGCAGCCCGTTCTTGTGAACGCACGTTGACTACAAGGCATGCTCAAATTTCAGGCAACAAAAAACCGACCCTAAGGTCGGTTTTTTTGTTCAAGCGCGTCGCTTAGGCAGCTGCAGCTTCTTTCAGCGCCTTGATGTGGCCATTCAGACGGCCTTTGTGGCGAGCAGCCTTGTTCTTGTGGATGATGCCTTTGTCGGCCATACGGTCGATGACAGGCACAGCCAGAGTGTAGGCAGCTTGCGCTTTTTCGGCGTCTTTAGCGTCGATGGCCTTGACTACGTTCTTGATGTAGGTACGGACCATGGAACGCAGGCTGGCGTTGTGGCTGCGACGCTTCTCAGCCTGTTTTGCACGTTTCTTGGCGGAAGGTGTGTTGGCCACCGTCGAGCTCCTCGAAAGACTTTTGGGTAAATAGCAAACAAATAAGGCCGCGAATCATGCCGATGACTCGGACGGATGTCAAGGCCAGTTGCAAGGATCTGCCGAGTGGCATGCGAGCGCGGAAGGAGAGATTCCTTTCTGCGCAACGACCTGTAAACTCGGAAGTTTATTGCACCCCTGCAGAGAAGCGGGATTATCGCATACTCCAGCGCCATCTGGCAGCGCTCTCAAGTCTCAGGCGTAAAACTTTTCGATGAACCTGCTCAAATCCCTGGCTGCCGTCAGTTCGATCACCATGATTTCCCGAGTGCTCGGCTTTGTGCGCGACACCATACTGGCGCGCATTTTCGGCGCTGGCGTGGCCACCGACGCCTTCTTCATCGCCTTCAAACTGCCCAATCTGCTGCGACGTATTTTTGCCGAAGGCGCGTTTTCCCAAGCATTCGTGCCTATTCTGGCCGAGTACAAATCCCAACAAGGCGAGGAGGCGACGCGAACGTTCATCGCTTACGTCAGCGGCCTGCTGACATTGGTGCTGGCGTTGGTCACGGCACTGGGGATACTGGCTGCGCCCTGGGTGGTGTGGGTCACCGCGCCAGGTTTCGTCGACAGTACCGAGAAATACGCGCTCACCACTGCGCTGCTGCGAGTGACCTTTCCTTATATATTGCTGATCTCGCTGTCGTCCCTGGTAGGGGCGATTCTCAACACCTGGAACCGCTTCACGGTACCGGCGTTCACGCCCACGCTGTTGAACGTGGCGATGATCGGCTTCGCCGTGTTTCTCACGCCTTATTTCGACCCGCCGATCATGGCGTTGGCCTGGGGTGTGCTGGCCGGCGGCCTTGCGCAGTTGCTCTACCAACTGCCCGCGTTGAAGAAAATCGGCATGCTCGTACTCCCGCGCCTGAATTTGCGCGATACAGGTGTATGGCGCGTGCTCAAGCAGATGCTGCCGGCAATCCTCGGGGTGTCGGTGAGCCAGATCTCGTTGATCATCAACACCATCTTCGCCTCGTTCCTGGTCGCCGGGTCGGTGTCCTGGATGTACTACGCCGACCGTCTCATGGAGTTACCCTCGGGGGTGCTGGGCGTGGCGCTGGGAACCATTCTGTTGCCTACGCTGGCCAAGACCTACGCCAATCGGGATCGTGAAGAGTACTCGCGAATTCTCGACTGGGGCCTGCGCCTGTGCTTCCTGCTGGTATTGCCCTGCACCTTGGCCCTGGCGATCCTCGCCGAACCCCTGACGGTAGCGCTGTTCCAGTATGGCAAGTTCACCGCGACCGATGCCGCGATGACCCAGAGAGCACTGATCGCCTACTCCGTGGGACTGCTGGCGATCATTCTGGTCAAGGTGCTGGCTCCAGGCTTCTATGCCCAGCAGAACATTCGTACCCCGGTCAGGATCGCGATCTTCACGCTGGTCTGCACCCAGTTGTTCAACCTGGCGCTGGTCGGCCCGCTGCAGCATGCGGGCCTGGCCCTGGCCATCAGTCTGGGCGCGTGCCTGAATGCCGGACTGCTGTTCTGGAAGCTGCGCAGCCATCAGTTGTTCCAGCCACAGCCTGGCTGGATGCTGTTCCTCGCCAAACTGGTGCTGGCGGTGACGCTGATGTCGGCGGTACTGTTGCTGGGCATGCACGTTATGCCGGCCTGGGAGCAGGGCAACATGCCCGCGCGCTTCCTGCGCCTGGGGGCGTTGATCGTCGCTGGCGTGGTGACTTACTTCGGCTGCCTGCTGCTGTGCGGCTTCCGGCCACGGCATTTTGCCCGCAAGGCGCTGCACTGAGGCCCGCCGTCGCCCTGGCATCGATTTTTCCAACTCCATGGCCCGCCAAGGCGTTGCTGCCTGTCACCAGCGCCCTGGTGTGGTTATAATCGACCACTTTATGAGCAAGAAGCGCGTTATGCAGCTGGTTCGAGGTCTTCACAACCTGCGCCCCGAGTACCGGGGCTGTGTCGCCACCATTGGCAACTTCGACGGAGTGCACCGGGGCCACCAGGCCATCCTGGCGCGCCTGCGCGAGCGCGGACAAGCGCTCGGGCTGCCGACGTGCGTGGTGATCTTCGAGCCCCAGCCGCGCGAGTACTTCGCGCCGGATACCGCGCCGGCCCGCCTGGCGCGTTTGCGCGACAAGGTCGAGTTGCTGGCCGCCGAGGGCATCGACCGAGTGCTGTGCATGGCGTTCAACCAGCGCTTGAGCGAGCTGAGTGCCGAGCGGTTCGTCGAGACGATCCTGGTCGACGGCCTCGGTGTGCGTCATCTCGAAGTGGGCGACGATTTCCGCTTCGGCTGCGATCGCGCCGGCGACTTCGCCTTTCTGGTCGAGGCTGGCAAGCGCCATGGATTTACCGTCGAGGCCGCGCAAACCGTGGTTCAGGACGGTCTGCGGGTCAGCAGCACGCAAGTGCGCACGGCCTTGGCCAATGCTGACTTCGCCTTGGCTGCGCACCTGCTGGGCCGTCCCTACACCATCAGCGGACGCGTCCTGCACGGTCAGAAACTGGCTCGCCAGCTGGGCACGCCGACCGCCAACGTCCAGCTCAAGCGTCGCCGTATACCGTTGTCCGGCGTGTACCTGACCAGCGCCGAGATCGACGGCAAGGTTTGGCCAGGCATCGCCAATATCGGGGTTCGGCCCACCGTCGCCGGTGACGGCCGTCCCCACCTGGAGATTCATCTGCTGGATTACGCCGGCGATCTGTATGGCCGGCGCCTGACGGTGGAATTCCACCACAAGCTGCGCGAGGAGCAGCGATTCGCCTCCCTGGAGGCGCTGAAGTCGGCGATCGACGCGGACATCGCCGCCGCACGTGCCCACTGGCACGCTCAACCGCTAACCAAGAGCCTGAAATGACCGACTACAAAGCCACGCTTAACCTCCCGGACACCGCCTTCCCCATGAAGGCCGGCCTGCCTCAGCGCGAACCGCAGATCCTGCAGCGCTGGGACAGCATTGGCCTGTACCGGAAGTTGCGCGAGATTGGCAAGGACCGTCCGAAGTTCGTCCTGCACGACGGCCCGCCCTATGCCAACGGCAAGATCCACATCGGTCATGCACTGAACAAGATCCTGAAGGACATGATCGTGCGTTCGAAGACCCTGTCCGGCTTCGACGCGCCGTATGTGCCAGGCTGGGACTGCCACGGCCTGCCGATCGAGCACAAGATCGAGGTCACCCACGGCAAGCACCTGAGCCCCGACCAGACCCGCGAGCTGTGCCGCGCCTACGCCGCCGAGCAGATCGAAGGGCAGAAGGCCGAGTTCATTCGCCTGGGTGTGCTGGGCGACTGGGACAATCCCTACAAGACCATGGACTTCGCCAACGAAGCCGGTGAAATCCGCGCGCTGGCCGAGATGGTCAAGCAAGGGTTCGTGTTCAAGGGCCTCAAACCAGTGAACTGGTGCTTCGATTGCGGCTCGGCATTGGCTGAGGCCGAGGTCGAGTATGCGGACAAGAAGTCCCAGACGCTGGACGTCGCGTTCCCCATCAGCCCTTCCGACACCGGCAAGCTGGCGGCAGCGTTCGGCATGGACACGCTGCCCAAGCCTGCTTCCATCGTGATCTGGACCACAACGGCCTGGACGATTCCTGCCAACCAGGCGTTGAGTGTCCATGCCGATTTCAGCTACGCCTTGGTGGATGTGGGCGACCGCCTGCTCGTGCTGGCTGAGGAGCTGGTGGCAGCCTGTCTCGATCGTTACGGCCGTGAGGGTCAGATCATCGCGCGCACGCCGGGTGCGGCCCTGGAACTGATCAACTTCCGTCATCCCTTCTACGACCGTAACTCGCCGATCTATCTGGCCGACTACGTGGAGCTCAGCGCGGGCACTGGTATCGTCCATACTGCGCCGTCCTATGGTGAGGACGACTTCATCACCTGCAAGCGCTACGGCATGCAAAACGATGAAATTCTCACGCCTGTGCAAAGCAACGGCGTGTACGCGCCTTCACTGGAATTCTTCGGTGGCCAGTTCATCTGGAAGGCCAATCCGGCCATCGTCGAGAAGCTGCAGGAAGTCGACGCGCTGCTGCACACAGAAACCATCACCCACAGCTACATGCATTGCTGGCGCCACAAGTCCCCGCTGATCTATCGCGCCACGGCGCAATGGTTCGTCGGCATGGACAAGCAGCCTGCCAGCGGTGAGAACCTGCGTGAGCGCGCGCTCAAGGCCATCGAGGACACCCAGTTCGTCCCGGCGTGGGGCCAGGCGCGCCTGCATGCGATGATCGCCACCCGTCCGGACTGGTGCATCTCGCGTCAACGCAACTGGGGCGTGCCAATCCCGTTCTTCCTCGACAAACAGACCGGTGAATTGCATCCGCGCACCGTCGAATTGATGGAGGCGGTAGCCAAACGCGTCGAGCAGCAGGGTATCGAAGCCTGGTTCAAGCTCGACGCTGCCGAACTGCTGGGTGATGAGGCCGCGCAGTACGAGAAGATCGCCGACACCCTGGACGTCTGGTTCGACTCTGGCACCACTCATTGGCACGTGCTGCGCGGCTCGCATGACATCGGTCATGCCACGGGGCCTCGCGCCGACCTGTATCTGGAAGGCTCCGACCAGCACCGCGGCTGGTTCCATTCCTCGTTGCTCACCGGCTGCGCCATCGATGGTCATGCCCCCTACCGGGAGCTGCTGACCCACGGCTTCACCGTCGACGAGAACGGCCGCAAGATGTCCAAGTCGCTGGGCAACACCATTGAGCCTGAAAAGGTCAACAACTCCCTGGGCGCCGATATCCTGCGTCTTTGGGTGGCCGCGACCGACTACTCCGGCGAGATGGCCGTTTCCGAGCAGATCCTGCAGCGCAGCGCCGATGCCTACCGGCGCATCCGCAACACTGCACGCTTCCTGCTTTCCAACCTGTCCGGTTTCGACCCGGCCCGCGATCTGCTGCCGGCCGAAGACATGCTGGCGCTCGACCGCTGGGCGGTCGACCGCACGTTGCTGCTGCAACGCGAGCTGCAGGAGCACTACGGCGAGTATCGCTTCTGGAACGTCTATTCCAAGGTGCACAACTTCTGCGTGCAGGAGTTGGGCGGCTTCTACCTCGACATCATCAAGGACCGTCAGTACACCACTGGCGCCAACAGCGTCGCCCGCCGCTCCTGCCAGACCGCGCTGTACCACATCAGCGAGGCCTTGGTGCGCTGGATTGCGCCGATCCTGTCCTTCACCGCCGATGAGATTTGGCAGTACCTGCCCGGTGAGCGCAATGAGTCGGTGATGCTCAACGAGTGGTATCAGGGCCTGACCGAGCTGCCGCAGGACAGTGAGCTGGATCGCGCGTACTGGGACCGCATCATGGCGGTCAAGGCGGCGGTCAACAAAGAGCTGGAGAACCAGCGCACAGCCAAGGTCATCGGCGGCAACCTGCAGGCCGAAGTGAGTCTGTTCGCTGAAGAGGGCCTGAGCGCCGACCTGGCCAAACTGGGCGACGAACTGCGCTTCGTGCTCATCACGTCGGCCGCCAGTTTGGCCCCATTCGCCCAGGCCCCGGCCGAGGCGGTGGCAACCGAAGTGGAGGGCCTGAAGCTCAAGGTGGTCAAGTCCGGTCACGCCAAGTGCGGTCGTTGCTGGCACTTCCGCGCCGACGTCGGCAGCCATCCGGAGCACCCGGAGATCTGCGGGCGTTGCGTCGACAACATCAGCGGCAAGGGCGAGGTGCGCCACTATGCCTAATCCTGCCGCAGGGCGCTTCGGCCGGCTGGCCTGGCTATGGCTGAGCTTGCTGGTCCTGGTCCTCGACCAGGCCACCAAGCTGTACTTCGACAACGCCCTGACCATGTACCAGCAGATCGTGGTGATTCCCGACTATTTCAGCTGGACGCTGGCCTACAACACAGGCGCGGCCTTCAGTTTCCTGGCCGACAGCTCGGGCTGGCAGCGCTGGCTGTTCGCGCTGATCGCGGTCGTGGTCAGCGCCGTGCTGGTGGTCTGGCTCAAGCGCCTGGGGCGCAACGAGACCTGGCTGGCTGTCGCGCTGGCCTTGGTGCTGGGCGGCGCCATCGGCAACCTGTGGGACCGGGTAGTGCTTGGCCATGTGGTCGACTTCATCCTGGTCCACTGGCGCAATACGCACCATTTCCCCGCCTTCAACCTGGCCGACAGCGCAATTACGGTGGGTGCGGTAATGTTGGCGCTGGACATGTTCAAGAGCAAGAAGTCCGAGGAGGCCGTGCATGACTGACACCCGTATCGGCCAGAACACCGAAGTCACCCTGCACTTCGCGTTGCATCTGGAAAACGGCGACACAGTCGACAGTACCTTCGACAAGGCGCCGGCCACGTTCAAGGTAGGTGATGGCAACCTGTTGCCGGGCTTCGAGAATGCGCTGTTCGGCTTCAAGGCCGGCGACGAGCGCACCTTGAGCATTGCCCCGGAAAACGCCTTTGGTCAGCCGAACCCACAGAATGTCCAGGTGATGCCGCGTACGCAATTCGAAGGTATGGAACTGTCCGACGGTCTGCTGGTGATTTTCAACGATGCTGCCAATACCGAGCTTCCGGGCGTGGTCAAGGCCTTCGACGATAACCAGGTGACCATCGATTTCAACCATCCGCTGGCTGGCAAGACCTTGAGCTTCGAGGTCAAGATCCTCGACGTGAAGGCCCTGTGAGTCTGGAGCCGAGCATGCAAATCAAACTCGCCAACCCGCGCGGCTTTTGCGCGGGCGTTGACCGGGCGATCGAGATCGTCAACCGTGCGCTGGAAGTCTTCGGTCCGCCGATCTATGTGCGTCATGAAGTGGTGCACAACAAGTTCGTGGTGGAAGACCTGCGTAACCGTGGTGCGGTGTTCGTCGAAGAACTGGACCAGGTGCCAGACGATGTCATCGTCATCTTCAGCGCCCATGGCGTGTCCCAGGCTGTGCGTCAAGAAGCGGCGGGGCGCGGACTGAAGGTATTCGATGCCACTTGTCCGTTGGTGACCAAGGTGCACATCGAGGTGGCCAAGTACAGCCGTGATGGTCGTGAGTGCATTCTCATCGGCCATGCCGGGCACCCGGAAGTCGAAGGCACCATGGGTCAGTACGATGCCAGCAATGGCGGTGCGATCTACCTGGTCGAGGACGAGAAGGATGTTGCCACCTTGCAGGTGCGCGACCCGGAGCATCTGGCGTTCGTCACCCAGACCACCTTGTCGATGGATGACACCAGTCGCGTCATCGACGCCTTGCGAGCACGCTTTCCGAACATTGGCGGGCCGCGCAAGGACGATATCTGCTATGCCACCCAGAATCGCCAGGATGCCGTCAAGCAACTGGCCGACGAGTGCGATGTGGTGCTGGTGGTCGGCAGCCCGAACAGTTCCAACTCCAATCGCCTGCGTGAGCTGGCCGAGCGCATGAGCACGCCAGCTTATCTGATCGACGGCGCCGAGGACCTGCAGCGCAGCTGGTTCGACGGTGTTCAGCGAATCGGCATCACCGCTGGTGCATCGGCGCCCGAAGTGCTGGTGCGTGGCGTGATCGATCAGCTCAGGGCCTGGGGCGCGAGTGGCGCCGAGGAACTCGATGGGCGCGAGGAGAACATCACCTTCTCCATGCCCAAAGAGCTGCGCGTGCGTACTCTGATCTGATCAGGGCTCTGCGCAGCGTGGTGTCTGCATAGCCTCGCTGCGCACACTGACACGCCCGCTGGGCGCCAGTACCACACGGTGCTGGCTGAGGCCTCGAGCCTCTGTGCAGATCTGCAACGTTCCCTCGACGAAAGCGCCGTTGTCGCGCCTCGGTATCCCCAGGGCATCGAACCTCACTTCGGCCAGGTTGGCGGCGATGCTCGACTGACGCCGCAATCGGTGTTCACGCACCACCTGCCCGCTGGCTTCCAGCACTGCGCGCCACCCCCGTCCCCACTCTTGCTCGATAGGTCGCACAACCATGGCCTGGCTGTGCAGCAGTGCCTGGCTGCGGGCGCTGCGCAGGCTCTGTGCCAACTCCCGTGCGACGGCAGCCTGATAGACGCGTTCGCGCCAGTCGGCGTAGGCCGGCGCGCCGAGTTGTGTCAGAACACCGAGCAGGGCCAGGACGCCCAGCAGTTGCATCAGTGTTACTCCCTGTTGCCGCATCGTGCATTCCTCCCTGGAAGTGCTTCTCTGTAGCTTCGAGGTCTGGGGCCAGGAGGTCCAATCGGCCGAACCGATCACGTCAGGCGGGAAATTTCGCAGGAGGCGAATGATGAAGCTCAGGGAGCAGGGCATGACCTTGCTGGAGGTGGTGGTGGCGGTACTGGTACTGGGGGTGGGGCTGTTCACCTCGGCGTCGCTGCAGATGCGCGCGCTGCACGCGGCCGAGGGCGCACGGCGTGATGCCCAGGTGGTGCAGTTGGGGCAGAGCCTCATCGAGCAGACGCGTAGTGCCGGGCAGCTTCAGCCCGCCGCGTTGCATGACTGGCGAGCGCGCCTGGAGGCGCTGTTGGGGAGTTCCGGTCGGGGGCAGGCGGTGGTAGCGGGTCAGTGGCTGCGTCTGGAAACCTGCTGGCAGGATGCGCGCGGTGCCCAGCCTCAGACCATCCAGTTGCAGGGTTGGGTCTTGCCATGAGCGCTCGGCAGCGCGGCTTCGGGCTCATGGAGGCTCTGCTGGCACTGGCGTTGGGTTTGATGGTACTGGCCGCAGCGGGCCAGGTGCTGTTCTCGGGCCAGCAGTTATGGCGTGTGCAAGGCGCTCTGGCGCGCCTGCAGGAGGATGCCATGCTGGTGCTGCAACGGCTGGCTCTGGACATTCGCATGACTGCAAGCTTTGGCTGTCTGTCCCCGGAGGCCGTCGAGTTCCACGATGCCAGCGCGCGGCAGGCGTTCGCCCACCCCTTGCACATTGAGCACCTCAGCGATGGCCGCCTGGCCAGGCTCAGTCTCGTCACGGCCGAGCTGTCCGGTACGGCGAGCTCACCGGACTGGACCTTGCACACCGACTGCCTGGAATGGGCGCAAGTGCATGGAAAGCGTCACTCGCTCCCGGGTGCACCGCTGTCGATTGGCTTGCGCCGCCATACCTATAGGCTCCAGGGCGGCAGCCTGATGCTTGCCAGCGGCGGATTCAATGCGTCGCTGATCGACAACGTGCGTGATTTCCGGGTGACGCGCGTTGAGGCCGGGCAGGGCACACGGCTCGATTTACAGCTGATCCTGGACGACCTGGAGGGGCAGGTGGAGCGCACCTATGCCCTGAGTGTGGCCCTGCGCAATCGGTTGCCCCCGTCATGAGTCGTCAACGAGGCATGGTGCTGCTGCTGGCGCTGATGTCGAGCCTGTTGCTTGGACTGTTCGCAACCTCGGCACTGCGAGAAGCCTTGCTGCAGTCCACGTTGGCCGGCAATGTGCTGGCGTCCGCCCGCGCGCTGGAGCAGGCGGAGGCGAGTCTGCTGGCTGGTGCCCAAGCGCTTGCACACACACCGCTGCAAGCGTGCAGCGCCTGTGTGCCGCCTGCCGATCCTCACAATCTGATCGCTGATCAAGGGGATTGGCAAGCCAGCGAGCACGGCTTCTTTCTCGTGCAGCGTCTTGGCGTCACGACCCGAGCGGTACACGTGCCGCAGGGTACGCCTGTGACGCTGTACCGTGTCACCGCCGTGAGTCGCGAGGCGCGTGCGCGTCAAGTGATCGAGGCGATCTATGCGCAGGACAGCGTCGAGGCCCACCCGCCACAGCGTATCGTCTGGCGCCAGCGTTTCAGGGAGAGCAGCGATGCAGCGCGGCCTTAGCCTAATGGAGCTGTTGCTTGTGCTGGCGGTGCTCGGCATCCTGGCGGGCGTCGCCTATCCCAGCTACAGCGACTCCTTGCGGCGTGCAGCTCGTAGTGAGGTGGTCGGTCTATTGCACGATGCTGCGCAGCGCCTGGAGTATCATCATGCGCGCACTGGCCAGTATGCCGACAACGACCCGTTGCACACGACGCTACCAGAAGGCAGCCGGTTCTATCGCCTGCACGCCTGGCGAGAGGCGGATCGCTATCGTTTGCTGGCTGTACGTCTACCCGGTGGACTGATGGCCGATGATCGTTGCGGTGATTATCTTCTCGATCAGGCAGGCGTGCGCGACAACCCCGGTGCTCAGGACGCGACAGCGTGCTGGTGAGGCATTTCCCTTCAGGCAGTGGAACGACAGATGAGCAAGCGCGTAGTAATTGTCGGTGGTGGCGTGATCGGCCTGCTGACGGCCTACAACTTGGCGGCGAACGCCGAGCAGGTGGTGGTGTGCGATCAGGGGGCCGTGGGGCGAGAGTCGTCCTGGGCAGGAGGGGGCATCGTCTCGCCGTTGTACCCGTGGCGCTACAGCCCGGCAGTGACTGCGCTGGCGCACTGGTCGCAGGATTTCTATCCACAGTTGGGCGACCATCTGTTCGCCCGTACGGGTATCGACCCGCAGGTTCACACCACTGGATTGTACTGGCTCGACCTGGAGGACCAGGATCAGGCCTTGGCCTGGGCCGCGCGTGAGCAGCGGCCGCTGAGTGAGGTGGCCATTTCGGCCGCTTATGCGGCGGTGTCGGCGCTGGGTCCTGGCTACGAGCGAGCCCTGTATATGCCTGGGGTGGCCAATGTGCGTAATCCCCGCTTGGTGAAGTCGCTGAAAGCAGCATTGCTGGCGCTGCCGAATGTGAGCTTGCGCGAACACTGCCAGATCAGCGGCTTTGTGCGCACGCACGAGCGCATCAGCGGTGTGGTCACGCAGGAGGGTGTGCTCAGTGCCGACGAGGTCGTACTCAGCGCTGGCGCCTGGAGCGGCGACTTGTTGCGCACGCTGGGTCTGGAGCTGCCAGTGGAGCCGGTTAAAGGGCAGATGATCCTGTTCAAGTGCGCCGCCGATTTTCTGCCGAGTATGGTGCTGGCCAAAGGGCGGTATGCGATTCCGCGTCGGGATGGGCACATTCTGGTGGGTAGCACCCTGGAGCACGAAGGCTACGACAAGACCCCGACCGAGGTGGCGCTGAACAGCCTGCGGGCATCGGCGATCGAGTTGTTGCCGCAGTTGGCGCAGGCGCCAGTGGTGGCGCATTGGGCGGGACTGCGGCCTGGGTCGCCAGAAGGCGTTCCCTATATAGGACCGGTGCCGGGGCATGCAGGGCTATGGCTGAACTGTGGCCATTATCGCAATGGACTGGTGCTTGCTCCGGCCTCGTGCAAGCTGTTGGTCGACCTGATGAGCGGCGCCAGGCCGCTCATTGATCCTGCTCCCTATGCGCCAGCAGGACGGGTCGATTGAACGTTTCGTCAGCGCAATGGGGTCGATGACGATCGAGGTCAGCCTTGCCGACCAGGCCCCTGCTCCAGATGCGCCTGGCTGCAGTACCAGTCACTGCCCAGGCGCAGCGCCCGGTCGTTAGGCAAGTGCACGCCGCAGTGGGCGCAGCGCACCATGGTCAGGGGATCTTCGAGGCGTTGCTCTGGGCGCGATTGCTGGCTGATCTTGAATTTGCGCCACAGCCAGAACGCGGCGGCGATCAGGGCGAACCAGAAGAGTAGACGAACCATGGTGTCCAGCTTGTCGTGAATTGAAGAGGCCACAGTCTAGGCTGCGGCCATGAAAAAAGGGAGACCTGCGGGTCTCCCTTTCTGTCGTTACGCGAGCGGTCAGTCGAACAGACCGAAGGTCAGATAGCTGAACCAGGAGCGATCTTCGTCGGCATCCTTCGGACCTGCTGGCAGGATCGGGTCGCCGTTCTCGTCCTTGGGCAGCAGTTCGGCTGGCATTTCCGAACGGGCGTCCTTGAACTGACGCACCACATCCTGGTTGGCGCGGGTTTCGCCCGGCGGCAGCGGGGTGTCGGTCTCGATCAGGCCCAGGGTGGCCTTGGACAGCCAGGAGCGGTCGTCATCGTCTTTTTGCTGCGGCACGAACTGGCCATCGACCAGGCTCGGGTGATTCGGGTAGTTGAGCTTGAGGGTTTCCAGGCTGGTGGCAGCCAACTCGTCCAGGTGCATCTTCTGGTAGGCCTCGGTCATCACGGCCAGACCATCGCCCACGGAAGGGGTTTCCTGGAAGTTTTCCACCACGTAGCGGCCACGGTTGGCGGCAGCGACGTAGGCCTCGCGGCTCAGGTAGTAGTCGGCGACATGGATCTCGTAGGAGGCCAGCAGGTTGCGCAGGTAGATCATGCGCTGCTTGGCGTCCGGGGCGTAGCGGCTGTTGGGGAAACGGCTGGTGAGCTGGGCGAACTCGTTGTAGGAGTCGCGGGCCGCGCCCGGGTCACGCTTGGTCATGTCCAGCGGCAGGAAGCGCGCCAGCAGGCCACGATCCTGGTCGAACGAGGTCAGGCCCTTGAGGTAGTAGGCGTAGTCGACGTTCGGGTGCTGGGGGTGCAGGCGAATGAAGCGCTCGGCGGCCGACTTGGCGGCTTCCGGCTCGGTGTTCTTGTAGTTGGCGTAGATCAGTTCGAGCTGGGCCTGGTCGGCGTAACGGCCGAACGGGTAGCGCGATTCCAGGGCCTTGAGCTTGTTCACGGCGCTGGTGAAGCTGTGGTTGTCCAGGTCGGCCTGCGCCTGCTGGTACAACTCGGCTTCGCTGAGGTTCTCGTCAATGACTTCCTTGTTCGAGGAACAGGCAGCGGTGAGCCCGAGGATGGCGATCAGCAGCAGGTGTTTCACTTGCATGGCGGCTTGCGTCCTTTGACGGCCGCTGTCTTGGGCGGTGCCGTCCTGTTATGATGAGCGCCCCCGGCGAACCCCGGGGCAAAAGAAGCCGTATTTAACCACAAGCACGCAGCCGAAACCAAAGGCTGTAAGCCCATCGATTCGAGCATGTCCGAGATCATTCAATTAAGTGCAGAGGTCCCGTCCGAACTGGGGGGGCAACGCCTCGACCAAGTCGCCGCCCAATTGTTCGACGAGTACTCGCGTTCGCGCCTGACTTCGTGGATCAAGGAAGGTCGCTTGACCGTCGATGGTGCGGTACTGCGCCCGCGCGACACCGTCCACAGTGGCTCGGTCCTGGCGCTCGAGGCTGAACAGGAAGCCCAGGGCGAGTGGGAGGCCGAGGACATTGCGCTGGACATCGTCTATGAAGACGATCAGATCCTGGTGATCAACAAACCGGCCGGGCTGGTGGTTCATCCGGCCGCCGGGCATGCCAGTGGCACCTTGCTCAACGCCTTGCTGCACCACGTGCCGGACATCGTCAATGTGCCGCGCGCCGGCATCGTTCATCGTCTGGACAAGGACACCACCGGTCTAATGGTGGTGGCCAAGACCCTGCAGGCGCAGACCAACCTGGTCGATCAGTTGCAGAAGCGCTCGGTGAGCCGCATCTACGAATGCATCGTGGTCGGCGTGGTCACCGCCGGCGGCAAGATCGACGCCCCCATCGGTCGTCATGGCGGCATGCGCCAGCGCATGGCGGTCACCGACGGTGGCAAACCGGCGGTCAGCCACTATCGCGTGCTCAAGCGCTTCCGCTCGCACACCCATGTGCGGGTCAAGCTGGAAACCGGGCGTACCCACCAGATCCGCGTGCACATGGCCCATGTCGGTTTCCCGTTGGTGGGCGACCAGACTTACGGCGGTCGCTTCCGCATTCCGCCGGCGGCCAGTGTGGCGATGGTCGAGGCGGTCAAGCATTTCCCTCGCCAGGCCCTGCATGCGCGCTTCCTGGCGCTGGACCATCCGGCCACGGGTGAGCGCATGGAGTGGAAGTCGCCACTGCCGGATGACTTCATGTGGCTGCTGTCGCTGCTGGACCAGGACCGCGAGAGCTTCATCGGATGAGTGAGCTGACGCACTCGCTGATCAATCCCGACTGGCCGGCCCCGGCCTCGGTTCGCGCTTGCGTCACTACCCGCGATGGCGGCGTCAGTCTGCCGCCCTATGCCACCTTCAATCTGGGCGATCACGTCGGTGACGATCCGGCAGCGGTTGCCGAAAACCGTCGGCGTCTGCGCGACACGCTGGATACCCAACCCGCCTGGCTCCAGCAAGTGCACGGTACGCACGTGGCCGACGCCGACCCCGCTCACGTGGCGCAGGCCGATGCCAGTTGGACCGATCAGCCGGGCATCGCCTGCTGCGTGATGACTGCCGACTGTCTGCCGGTGCTGTTCTGCGACCGTGCCGGTACCCGTGTCGCCGCCGCCCACGCCGGCTGGCGTGGCTTGGCTGGCGGCGTGCTGGAAGCCACCCTCGAGCGTCTGGGGTTGGCGCCTGAGGAGGTGCTGGTGTGGCTCGGGCCGGCAATCGGTCCACACGCCTTCGAAGTCGGTCTGGAGGTGCGCGATGCGTTTACCGACCTCCATCCGCACGCGGCCAGTGCCTTCGTGCCAGGCCAGCGCCCAGACAAACTGATGGCCGATATCTACGCGCTGGCGCGCATTCGCTTGGCCGCCTGCGGCGTCACTGCCGTATATGGCGGTGGTTTCTGCACGGTTAACGACCCCCGCTTCTTCTCCTATCGCCGTACCCCTCAAGGCGGGCGTTTCGCTTCGTTGGTCTGGTTGGCTGCTCGCTGACTGCGTTGAGTCATGCACCCGCTGTTCTATGACTCGCCATAGATCTCACTGATGCCTGTGAGTCTTGTTGCTTTTTGTCGTAGTCTTTTTCCCAGCAAGCGCGTTCGTCTGCTTCAAACGCGGGGGAATTGTCGCTAGTCTCGCAGCACATCCGCGCCGTTACCTTCCCATTCGAACGAGTCGGCCATGACAGATCTGTCCCGCATGCATGGAGTCGCCAGCGAGGCCCAGGGTCTGCGGGATGGGCGTTTCTTTCGCCCACCGCTACCGGAGGGGCATGTGCTGCGTGGCCGTCTGTGCCAGCGGTTGCAGGCCGGGTTGCAGGGGCGTCTGCTGCTGGTGAATGCGCCGGCCGGTTTTGGCAAGAGCTCGTTGGCGATCGAATTCTGCGAGCGCCTGCCGCAGCGCTGGCGCAGTCTATGGCTGGGTCTGAGTGCGCGCGATGCCGAGCCTGGCCGGTTTCTCGAGCGCCTGCTCGAAGGCCTGCAGCAGTGCTGTCCGGCGGTCGGCGGTCAGGCCATGGGTCTGCTGCGCATGCGCCAGCGCCATCAGCCGTTTGCCTATGAAGCGTGGCTGGACGGCCTGCTTGACGAACTGGCCTTGCACCTCGATGCCGAGACGCCGTTGCTGCTGGTGCTGGATGACTATCACCTGGCACAAGGGCCGGTGCTCGACCGCTGCCTGCAATTTCTGCTCAATCATCTGCCGTCGGGCTTGACGCTGCTGGTCACCAGCCGTCAGCGGCCGGATTGGCATCTGGCCCGGCTGCGCCTGTCGCGGCAGTTGGTCGAACTCAACGAACAGGACCTGCGCCTGACCCCTGACGAAGCCCTGGCGGTGATTGGGCGGCAGCCCACCGGTCTGCGCGGGCAAGCCTTGGACAACCTGATCCAGCGCAGCGATGGCTGGGTCGCCGGCCTGCGCTTCTGGCAACTGGCGGCCAGCGAGGCAGGCGAGGAACAGGCGCTGCCCCAGGCCTTGCATGGCGCCCAGGGCCTGATTCGCGACTACCTGCTAGAGGAGGTGATCGAGATTCTGCCTGCGCAGGTTCAGGCCTTTCTCTACGACACCGCGTGTCAGGAGCGCTTTTGCAGCGACCTGTGCGATGCCCTGCGCGAGCGCCAGGACAGCGCCCAGATCCTCAGCTACCTCCAGGCCCACCAGGTGTTTCTGGTGCCATTGGATGAGCACGGACGCTGGTTTCGCTACCACCACCTGTTCTCCGACCTGCTGCGTAGCCGGCAGGTCAGCGACCCTTCGAGCGCCTCGCACCTGCGCGCCTGTCGCTGGTTCGAGCGCCAGGGGCTGCTCGACGAAGCCGTGGAGCAGGCGCTGCGTGCGGGGTCGCTGGAGGCCGCCGCCGAGCTGGTGCAGAGCCTTTCCGAGGAGCAACTGCTGGCCGAGCAGAACGTCGGTATGTTGCTGCGCTGGAAGATGGACCTGCCCGACAGCCTGCTGATCAGCACGCCGCGGCTGATCGTGCTGTACAGCTGGGCGCTGGGTCTGGCTTGCCAGCTCGATGCCGCCGAGGAGCTGGCAGCCCATCTCAGTCGTTTTCTGCCGGCGCCGTCAGCCACTGCGCAACGGTCCATGCTCGCCCAGTGGCTGGCGCTCAGCGGTGTCATCGCGCGTGGTCGCGGAGATCGTCAGCGCACGCTGGCGTACTGTGAAGAAGCGCTGCACAGCCTGCCCTGCAAACGCTATGGGCAGCGCCTGGTGTGCCTGTCGACGTTGTCCAACCTGGCCATTGCCGATGGCGACTTCTGGCGGGCGCGGGGCTGGAACCGTGAGGCGTTGGAGCTGGCCCAGCGCGTCGGCAATCCCTTGTTCGAGGCGCTGGCGCACTACGACCGCGCCCGTGTGCTGCATGCCCGCGGCCAGGTGCTGCGGGCGTTGGACGAGGTGCAGAGCGGCTTGAAGCGACTGCAGGGGTTGTCGAGTCAGCGTCTGTATGCGGTGCGTGCTCGACTGGTGCTCTACGAGGGCTATCTGCAGGCATCGCGGCTGCAGCCTGAGCAGGGCCGTGTGCGCTTGCGCGCCGGGATCGCCGAGGCGCGCGCCTGTCGCGATATCAGCGTGTTGATCGGCCATTGCATGATCGCTTCGCTTGAGGGGCGGGAGGGTCGATTCACCGAGGCCTTTGCCGAACTGGCTGAGGCCGAGCGGCTGATGCATATCTGGGACGTCCCACCGATCTTCTACCTGGCGATGATCACCCTGATCAAATGCGAGCTGTGGCAGGCCCAGGGCCGCACCGACCTGGCCGAGTCCTGGCTGCAACGCCTGGGGCAGACCTACGGCGGTGAACAGGCGGCGGCAGCGCCGGAATTTCACCCCTTGCTGGCGCTGCACATCGACCTGCAACAGGCGTTGCTCGACGCCACCCTTGGGCGTACCGATGTGGCGGAGCAACGCCTGCGGGCGCTGATGAGACAAGGTCAGGACACCGGCGGCTTGATGCTGGTGCTCAGTGCCGGGTGCCAGTTGATCAGCGTGTTATTGGGGCAAGGGCGTGGGCAGGAGGCGTCCGAGGTGGCCGGTCACGCCCTGCTGGCGGCCCGCGGCGGTGCGCTCTATCCCTTTCAGGCGCTGCTCGACGAGCACCCGGCCTGGCTGCGCGAGCTGCTCGATAAACTGCCGGCATGCCCCGTTCAGCGAGGGCTGTTGGCGCGCCTGCCGCAGACGCCTGTTCTGGGTGCGGTCGCCAGCGAGACCCTCAGCGGTCGCGAATTGGCGGTTCTGGAACTGATCGCCCAGGGCTGTTCCAACCAGCAGATCAGCGAGCGCCTGTTCATTTCCTTGCACACGGTCAAAACCCACGCCAGTCACATCAACAGCAAGTTGGGCGTGGAGCGGCGTACCCAGGCGGTGGCCAGGGCCAAATCGCTGGGCTTGCTGGCCTAGGTGCGCGCGGCCCGTTAGGATGATGGCTAATAGCTATCCTGTTGGCGTCATCCTCGCCTCATCTTTTCCGACGCACGGCCGATACAGCAAAGCGCCGCAGTCAATTTCCCATTCCCCAATACAGGTCGTGTCGATGCTGCAGTACGGGCAAAAAAGCTTTCTGATCGTCGACGACTACACCGACTTTCGTACCTCCACGCGCTCGATGCTGCGCGAACTTGGCGTGCGCGAGGTGGACACCGCCGACAGTGGCGAGCAGGCCCTGCGCATGTGCGCGCAGAAGCGCTACGACTTCGTCCTCCAGGACTTCCACCTGGGCGATGGCAAGAAGAATGGCCAGCAAGTGCTCGAAGACCTGCTGCTGGACAAGCTCATCAGCCATGAGTGCGTGTTCATCATGGTCACGGCCGAGAGCAGTCAGTCCATTGTGCTCAGTGCGCTGGAGCACGAGCCCGATGCTTACCTGACCAAACCGTTCAACCGTGTGGGGCTGGCCCAGCGCCTGGAGAAACTGACTCAGCGCAAGACGCTGCTCAAGCCGATCCTCCAGGCCCTGGACCGGGGACGGCCGGCCGAAGTGCTGGCCGCCTGTGCGCAGTTGTGCAAGCAGGATCCGCGCTTCGCCCCGCTGTGCCTGCGCTATCGGGCAGACGCGCTGCGCGAGCTCAACCGCTTCGAAGAATTGGAGAAGTTCCTCACCAGTATCCTGGCCAGCCGCCCGCAGCCCTGGGCCTATGCTGCCCTGGGCAGTCTGCTGCACAAGCGCGGTCAGCAGGACCAGGCCCAGGGCGTGTACGAGCAGGCCCTGAAGGCCTTCCCGATCATGCCTGCCTTGTACGACGGCATGGCCGAGGTGCTGGTGGCCAAGGGCGAGACCAAGCGTGCCCAGACCATGCTTGAAGAAGCCGTGCGCCTGTCGCCCTTGGCTGTTCGGCGTCAGGCGGCGCTGGGCAAGCTGGCGCTGGACAACGAGGACTTCGAAGGCGCCTCCAAGGCTTACCGACATGCGGTCAGTCAGGGGCAGAGCTCGCGCTACAAGGATGCCGAGAGCAACCTCGGCCTGGCCCAGGCGCTGATGAACAAGAACGTCGGTAATGGCCTGGATGCGCGCACCCGCGTGGAAATCAACAGCGTGCTCAGCGAAGTGGCCAAAGAGAATACCGAGGACCAGGGCTTGCAGGTGCGGGCGCGCCTGATGAAGGCCGCCAGTCTGCAGCAGGCGGGCGATGCGCAGACCGCCGCCAAGCTGACCGAGCAGGCCATGCAGCGGCTGGAGAAGATGGACCAATTCTTCTCGGTCGATGCTGCGCTGACCGTGGCCAGCCAGCTCAATGCGCTGGGCCAGGCATCGGCCGGCACCTCCATTCTCAAAGGCTGCGTGGAAACCTATGGTGACGATCCGAAGGTGATGCAGAGCGTGGCCAAGGTCACTGACGATCCCACTGTGCTCGGCGCTGTGACCGAAGCCGTCGATCTCAACCGCCAAGGGGTACGCAGCTACCAGGGCGGTCAATTGAACGAGGCCTTGGAGATGTTCCGCAGGGCACTCTCGCTGCAGCCGAAAAACATCAGTATCGCGCTCAACACCGCCCAGGCGCTGCTGCGCGTGGGCGGTGAAAGCCCGCCGGAGGCGATCATGCAGGAATGCCGCAACTGCCTGAACAGCGTGGCCGGCATTCCGGCCAGCGACAACCGCTTCGATCGCTACCGCAAACTGCATGTACGGGTGTTCGGGGCATGAGCCAGGATGAACAGGGGCTGGACTTCTCGACGGTGATCGCCTCCACCGTCCATGACATGAAGAACTCGCTGTCGGCGCTGATCCAGGCCCATGACCAGTGGCTGGCGCGCCTGCCCGAAGAGGCGCGCAGCGGGAGCGAACAAGGGGTGATCGAGCATGAGTTCCGCCATCTGAACGGCATGCTGGTGCAGATGCTGGGGCTGTACAAATTGGGCATCAACCAATTGCCGATCTGTCCCGACTATCACGAGCTCGAGGACTTCGTCGAAGCGCAGTTGGCGCAGCAGCAGGAGGTCATTCGCCATCGCGACCTGCTGGCCACCTGGCGCATCGACAGCGAAAGCCCGTTGGGTTTCTTCGACCGCGAACTGGTCGCCTCGGTGGTGGGCAACGTGCTGACCAACGCCATTCGCCATGCCGGGCATGCCTTGCTGATCGGCGTCGAGCAGCAGGGCGAACAACTGGTGATCAGCGTCAACGACGATGGCGCCGGATACCCGCCCTACATGCTCGAACGTCAGCACGATTACATCCAGGGCATCGATGGGCGCAGCGGCAGTACCGGACTGGGCCTGTACTTCGCCGCCAGGATCGCCGCGCTGCATGAGCGTGACGGCGTGGGTGGGCGGATCGAGTTGGCCAATGGCGGTGCATTGGGTGGTGGTTTGTTCCGCTTGTACTTGCCCTGAGTGGTCTGTTGCGGTGAGTGTGCTTTCCTGAGTGAAGGTAGGCGCGTTCTGGATATCCGGTCGCGCCCGCTCTATGAACGGCATTTCATGGAATCTTTGCGCTTCGCTGTGATCCAATCCCAGCAGAAACCTGCCTGCGATCCGCCGCACTTTCCGAACTTCACCAGGAGCTTGTCCATGTTCAACATGCGCCGTCTGATTATCGTCGCTACTACCGCTGCCCTGATGACCGGCTGTGCCGGGCAGAACCCCTACGACAACCAAGGGCAGGCCCAGGGTGACGGTTCCGGGATGAGCAAGACCGCCAAGTATGGTGGTCTGGGCGCCTTGGCCGGTGCGCTGGCCGGTGCCGCCATCGACCACAACCACCGTGGCAAGGGCGCGCTGATCGGTGCTGCCGCCGTGGGCGCCGCCGCCGCCGGCTATGGCTACTATGCCGACAAGCAGGAAGCCGAGCTGCGCGCGCAGATGGCCAATACGGGCGTCGAGGTGCAGCGCCAGGGCGATCAGATCAAGCTGATCATGCCGGGTAACATCACCTTCGCCACCGACTCCGCGAACATCGCCCCTAGCTTCTACACCCCGCTGAACAACCTCGCCAACTCGTTCAAGCAGTTCAACCAGAACACCATCGAAGTGGTCGGCTTCACCGACAGCACCGGCAGCCGCCAGCACAACATGGACCTGTCCCAGCGTCGTGCCCAAGCGGTCAGCACCTACCTGACGTCCCAAGGCGTGGATGCTTCGCGCGTGAGCGTGCGTGGCATGGGCCCGGACCAGCCGATTGCCAGCAACGCCGACGCCAATGGCCGTGCGCAGAACCGTCGCGTCGAGGTCAACCTCAAGCCGATTCCGGGTCAGCAGTATGACCAACAGGGCGCCGGCCAGCAGGGCACTGTCCAGCAGTATCCCTGATCCCAGGAAGGGGCCGCACTGCGGCCCCGATGTCTGATCATCGCACCTGACTGGCCTGGATGGCGGTCAGGGCGATGGTGTGTACGATGTCATCCACCTGTGCGCCGCGCGGCAAATCGTTCACCGGCTTGCGCAACCCCTGCAGCATGGGCCCCAGGCTGACCCCGTCCGTGCTGCGCTGCACGGCTTTGTGGGTGGTGTTGCCGGTGTTCAGGTCGGGGAACACGAACACCGTCGCGCGCCCGGCCACCGCGCTGTTGGGCGCGAGCTGGCGGGCGACCTGCGGGTTGGCCGCTGCGTCGTATTGCAGCGGGCCGTCGATCAGCAGCCCCTGTTCGGTATCCTGGGCCAGGCGCGTGGCCTCCCGCACTTTCTCCACTTCTTCATCGCTCGCCGAATCGCTCGAATAGCTGATCATCGCCACCCGTGGAGCGATGCCGAAGGCCTGCGCCGATTCGGCGCTCTGCCGGGCGATCTCGGCCAGCTCGCTGGCATTGGGGTGCGGGTTCATCACGCAGTCGCCGTACACCAGCACCTGCTCGGGAAACAGCATGAAGAACACCGAGGACACCAGGCTGGCGCCGGGCGCGGTCTTGATCAGTTGCAGGGCCGGGCGAATGGTGTTGGCCGTGGAGTGCACCAGGCCCGACACCAGGCCATCGACCTCGTCCAGGGCGAGCATCATGGTGCCGATCACCACCGGATCTTCCAGTTGTTGCTCGGCCATCGGCGCATTGAGGTTCTTGCTTTTGCGCAGGTCGACCATCGGCTGCACGTAGCGCGCGCGAATCAACTCGGGATCGAGTATTTCCAAGTCTGCCGGCAGGCTGATGCCCTGGGCGCGGGCTACGGCCTCGACGTCTTCGGGCTTGGCCAGCAGGACGCAGCGGGCGATGCCACGGGCCTGGCAGATGGCTGCAGCCTGCACCAGCAACGGTTCGGCGCCTTCGGGCAGGACGATGCGCTTGTTGGCCTGCTGTGCGCGCTGGATCAACTGATAGCGGAACACCGCCGGCGACAGCCGCAGTTCACGGGGCGTGCCGCAGCGCTGGTGCAGCCAGGCGGCGTCCAGGCGACTGGCGATGAAGTCGGTGATGAACTCGGCGCGGTCGCGATCGTCCACCGGGATTTCCCGGTTCAGCGAGTTCAGCAGGTTGGCGGTGTCGTAGGAGCCGGTGCTCACCGACAGAATCGGCAGGCCGGCCTGCAGCGCACCGCGGCACAGGCCGAGAATGCGCGCGTCCGGTTTGCTGTCGCTGGTCAGCAGCAGCCCGGCCAGCGGCACGCCATTGATCGCCGCCAGGCTCACCGCGAGGATGATGTCGTCGCGATCGCCGGGGGTCACCACCAAGGTGCCGGACGTCAGCAGCGGCACGGTATTGGCCACTGTGCGCGCGCAGATAATGATCTTGTTCATGCGCCGCTGTTCGTAGTCGCCTGCATTGAGCACCTGGGCACCCAGCAGCTCGGCCACGTCACGGGTACGTGGCGCGTTCAACTCGGGTTGATAGGGAATGCAGCCGAGCAGGCGGAAGTCGTCGCCGCGCAGCAGCGGCGAATGCTCGCGCAGGCGAGTGGCGAAGTCGCTCATGCTCTCGTCGGTACGCACCTTGTTGAGAATGACCCCGAGCACTTTCGGGTCGCGCGGGCCGCCGTACATCTGCGCCTGCAATTCGACCCGCCCCGAGAGCTCGCTGAGCACTTCGTTTTCCGGAGCCGATACCAGGATCACCTCAGCGTCCAGGCTCTTGGCCAAGTGCAGGTTGACCCGCGCCGCGTAGCTGGCGTGGCGAGTCGGCACCATGCCTTCGACCACCACCACGTCGTTGCCGACGCAAGCCTGCTGGTACAGGCGGATGATCTGCTCGAGCAGTTCGTCGAGCTGGCCGTCGCCGAGCATACGCTCGACCTGGGCCAAGCTCAGCGGCGTCGGTGGCTTGATGCCGTGGGTGCGGGCAACCAGTTCGGTGGAGCGTTCCGGGCCGGTGTCCCCGGGGTGGGGCTGGGCGATCGGCTTGAAGAACCCGACCTTGAGCCCGCCGCGCTCGAGCGTGCGCACCAGGCCCAGGCTGATGGAGGTCAGGCCGACCCCGAAGTCGGTCGGCGCGATGAAAAATGTCTGCATGCGTGGCGTCTCGAATGAGCAGTGCAAGGAATCAACGGTCAAGGGTAGCGCCATCAGCCCCTCTCGCGCACCAGCCGCAGGTGAAGACCTGGCCGACACGGGCGGCGCGCTGCTCTGGGTCGAGCACCCAGGCTCGGTTCTGCCAGGGCGGCTGATGGCGCAGGTGCTGGGTATGGCCGCAGGACAGTGCCACCACCCAATGGCCGTTCTCGTCTTGCTGGAAGCCGACGATCCGACTGATGGGGGGTTCCCCCTCGGCTGCGCGTTCGCATTCGGGCGAACCCTTCGTTACACTTGTCCGCTCTACATTCTTTTGCAAAAGGTCTTGCCCCATGCTGATCGCCGCCAACAAGGCAGTCTCCATCGACTATACCCTGACCAACGACGCCGGGGAGACCATCGACAGCTCCGCCGGTGGCGCGCCGCTGGTCTACCTGCACGGTGCCGCCAACATCATTCCGGGCCTGGAAAAGGCGCTGGAAGGCAAGCAGGCTGGTGATGAACTCACCGTTGCCATCGAGCCGGAAGAGGCCTACGGCGAGTACATGGCCGAGCTGGTCAGCACCCTGAACCGCAGCATGTTCGAAGGCGTCGACCAACTGGAAGTCGGCATGCAGTTCCACGCTTCGGCGCCGGATGGCCAGATGCAGATCGTCACCATCCGTGACCTCGACGGCGACGACGTCACCGTCGATGGCAACCACCCGCTGGCCGGCCAGCGCCTGAACTTCAAGGTCAAGGTGGTCAATGTGCGTGATGCCAGCGAGGAAGAACTCGCCCATGGCCACGTGCATGGCGAAGGTGGCCATCAGCACTGATTTCTCAGCTAAGCTCTGAGAGTCGTCAGGCGCTCGGGCAAGCCGACCCGCCCATCAAGGGAGGGTGAACGGCTTGGCCGAGCGCCTTTTTAGTGGGCGCCATTCGCCCCAGCGACCATCGGTCACCTGAGAGGGGAATCAACATGAGTGCATTTCACGGCCTGACGCTGGAGTCGCTCGACGGCGAGGACTTGCCTCTGGCGCCGTTCAAGGGGCAGGTCGTGCTGGTGGTGAACGTCGCCTCCAAGTGCGGCCTGACGCCCCAGTACGCGACACTGGAGAAGCTGTACCAGCAGTTCAAGGATCGAGGCTTTGCTGTGCTCGGCTTGCCCTGCAACCAGTTTGCCGGGCAGGAGCCAGGGTCGGCGCAGGAGATCCAGGCGTTCTGCAGCCTGAACTACGGGGTCAGTTTCCCGCTCAGTGCCAAGCTTGAGGTCAATGGGCCCGAGCGTCACCCGCTGTACCGGCTACTGGCGGGCGAGGGCGCCGAGTTTCCGGGTGACATCACCTGGAATTTCGAGAAGTTTCTGGTCGGCAAGGACGGCCGTGTGCTGGCGCGTTTCGCCCCGCGCATCGCGCCGGACGAGCCGAGCGTGCTGCAGGCGATCGAGAAGGCGCTGGGCTGATCGCGCGCCGACCAGGTTGACGCTCAGTTGTTCGAGGCAGTCGAGCCCGGCTTTATTGCCAGCGGCTTGATTGCCTGGGCATCGTGGGTGGTGCTCGCCGCGCAGGCGGCATACAGATGACCTTCGAATTGCTCGACGATCGTCTGCCACCCTTGGCGGCTAGCGTGCTGGCGCGCATTGAGGCGCACGCGTCGCAGGGTTTCGTCGTCCTCGAGCAGCCAGCAGGCGGCGTCGATGAACGCCGGTTGATCGCCTGGCATGGCCAGCGCGCCGCTATGACCGTGTCGAATATGCTGAGCCGCGGCGGCTTCGTCGTAGGCAACCACCGCCAGGCCCGAGGCCAGCGCTTCGAGCACCACGTTGCCGAAGGTTTCAGTCAGGCTGGGAAACAGGAACAGGTCGCCACTGGCGTAATGCTGAGCCAGCACTTCGCCGCGTTGCGCGCCGCAGAAGATCGCCTCGGGCATCTGCTGTTGCAACTGCGCACGCTGCGGCCCGTCGCCCACCACGATCAGGCGCAGGCGTCGCTGTGGATGGGCCTGTTGCAGGGCGCGCAGGCAGGGTTGCAGCAGGGCCAGGTTCTTTTCCGCCGCCAGCCGGCCGACATGCAGCACCGCGATATCGTCCGCCGCTAACCCCCAGTGATCGCGCAGCGCTTGATCGCGCTTTGCCGGATTGAACAATTGTCCATCGACGCCGCGAGCCATCAAGGACAGACGCTCGAAGCCGCGCCGTTCCAGCTCCAGGCGCTGGCTGGCGCTGGGCACCAGGGTGGTGGCCGTGCGCCGATGGAACCAGCGCAGGTAATGCGTGAGCAGGCGGGCCAGCAGGCCCAGGCCGTATTGTCCGGAATACTGCGGGAAATTGGTGTGGAAGCCGCTGACCACGGCGATGCCCAGGCGTCGGGCCGCACGCAGGGCGCTAAGGCCCAGTGGGCCTTCGGTGGCGATGTACAGCACGTCCGGACGCTGCCGCCGCCAGCGCCGCCACAATTTGTGCATCGACACTTCGCCCCATTGCAGTCCCGGGTAGCCCGGTAGCGGCCAGCCACGGCACAGCAGCAGGCTATCGTCGGCGTTGGTGGCCATTTCGCCGGCCTGGCGCGGACGCACCACCTCGACCAGATGCCCGCGCAGACGCAGGCCATCGCTGAGCCGGCCCAGGGTGTTGGCCACGCCGTTTATCTCGGGTGGAAAGGTCTCGCTGACCAGGGTGACGCGTAGCGGCGGTGTATTCATGTGAAAAATTTTCCGCCTGCTTGATTGCCGTCATGTGACACAAAAATGATGGCCTTATGACGCCTGTTTTCCGGCACTTTTCCATCCACCATTATTTATTTTTGGGCGGTTCAAGACTGTTTGGTTTCAGCCGATGAAGATGCCATCGACGGGTGGGTACGCTCGGGGAGAGCGGTGATGTTCAATAGCAAACTGAAGCAAGAAATCCAGCAACTGCGCGAGGAGCTGCAATCCGTCGAGCAGATCAAGAACAGCCTCGACAGCGAAATGCTCGTGCTGCAACTCGACCCCAAAGGGCGCATCGAGTCGGCCAACGGCAATTTCGAGAAGGAGATGCTCTACACCCGCGATCGCCTGATCGGCCGCAACATCGAGGACATCGTTCCCGAGCATGTGAAGTCGCTGGATTTCTATCAGCGCATGAAGACCGCCATCACCCGTGGCGAGCACCTGAACGGCGCCTTCCGTCTGCTGCGTGGCAACGGTGAGGAGGCCTGGCTGCGCTCGATCCTGCAACCGGTCAAGGGCACTGACGGGCGCATCCAGTGCTTCAGCCTGCATTCGAGCGACCTGACGCGTACCATCAAGACGTCGCGTGAGCACGAAAGCCTGATCAAGGCATTGATGCGCTCCACGGCAGTGATCGAGTTCAATCTCGACGGCATCGTGCTCACTGCCAACGACCGTTTCCTGCACGCAATGGGCTACAGCCTCGAGCAGATCCGCGGCAAGCATCACCGCCTGTTCTGCGAACCCGAGGAAGCCAATTCGGCGGCCTACCAGCAATTCTGGGACAAGCTGCGCCGCGGTGAATTCGTGGTCGAGCGCTTCAAGCGCATCGACGCCCACGGGCGGGTGGTCTGGCTGGAGGCGTCTTACAACCCGATCATCGATGCCCATGATGTGCTGTACAAGGTGGTCAAGTTCGCCACCGTGATCACCGATCAGGTGAATCAGGAGATGGCCGTGGCGCGGGCCGCCGACATGGCCTACGGCACCTCCCAGGACACCGATGCCGCCGCGCGCAAGGCGACCGAGGTGGTGACCCAGACCGTCGAGGTGATGCGTGGCCTGGAGCGCTCCATGCAGGAGGCGGCCGAAGGCATTCAGGCGCTGGACAAGCAGTCGAAGGTGATCGGTTCGATCATCAAGACCATCAGCGACATCGCCGGGCAGACCAACCTGTTGGCGCTCAACGCGGCAATCGAAGCTGCGCGCGCTGGCGAGCAGGGCAGGGGCTTTGCCGTGGTCGCCGACGAGGTCCGCCAACTGGCCTCGCGTACCAGCAGCGCCACCGAGGAAATCGCCCGCGTGGTGCAGCAGAACGAGCAGTTGGCCCAGGCGGCGGTGGACATCATCGACACCAGCAAGCGTCAGGCCGAGCAAGGCCTGACACTGGCCGATGAGACCGGCCAGGTGATCGTGGAGATTCAGGATGGGGCGCGGCAAGTGGTCAGCGCGGTGGGGCAGTTTTCCAATCAGTTGAGCCACTGACCCACTGACCGCCTGGCGCGGGGGCGGACCCCGCGCCGGGCACCCAGCCGAGCGGCCGGGTAAGAGCTGGCTTCAGAGGTTGTACTTGTCTTCGACTTTGCGTTTGTCGAGCGTGTACTGCTTCAAGTCGATGGCGTCGGACTCGAGTTGAGCATCCAACCGCTCCATCTCTTGTTTTTTCAATGCCGAGACACGGGTTTTGGTCGCTTGGTAGTTGATGGCTTCTGCCGCATCGTAGCCACTGACCGGGTCCCACAAAATCGACAGAGGCCAGAACAGCAGGTTGACCACGCCATAACCATAGGCCCGGCCGTAGAATGAACCCCCGCCTGGCAGCAGGCCCAGACCGGCAGCAAGACCGGGTTTCTTTTCTTCGACCGCAAGGTTGCGGGCGCGATAGCCGTCCAGCTCCGCTTCCTGGGCCGAGTTCAGGCCCGATGCACAGCCGGTGGTCATGGCAATCAGCGCGGCAGCGGTCAAATTTCTAACTGTGGACATCCAACTTTTCCTGAGTGTAAGTACGTTTCTAGCGCGCAACCTGCGTCGCGGCGCGCAACTTTACACGGATAAGTGGCTCATTGATATCATTCTGCCCCGGCGGGTGCTGTTTGCCCTCAAGCGCCAGTCACCGCCTTCGGACCGCGCTCGCGCACCCAGAACACCGTCGCCCCCGCCACCGCCGCCGGCATCATCAGCACGTTCACCCCGGGAATCAACAGCGCCAGGTAGGTGATGCCGCCAAAACCCAGGCTCTGCCAGCGCTTCTGGCGCAACCAGGCGAGCATGTCCTGCCAGCTCATCTTGTTGTTGTCCGCCGGGTAGTCGATGTACTGGATGGCCATCATCCACACACCGAATACCAGCCACAGCGGCGCGGCGACCACGTTTACCACTGGAATCAGCGACAGGATGAACAGTCCGATGGCCCGTGGCAGGAAGTAGCCGAGCTTGCGCATCTCGCGGCCAAGCGTGCGCGGCACCATGGCCATTAGCTCGCCCCAACTGAACGCCGGAAAGTGGTCTTCGCCGCGTACCACCACTTCCACCTTCTCGGCCAGGAAGCCGTTGAACGGTGCAGCGATGATGTTGGCCAGCAGGGTGAAGGTGAAGAACACCATCAGGACCACCAGCACGACGAACAGTGGCCAGAGAATGTAGGTGAGAAAGCTCAGCCAACTGGGCAGGGTCGGCATCAGTGTGTCGACCCACAGGCTGAACTGATGGCCGGCGAAGTAGATCAGGCCGCCGAACAGCAGGATGTTGATCGCCAGCGGCAGCAGCACGAACAGGCGCAGGCTGGGGCTCAGGACCAGCTTCAGGCCTTCGCGCAGGTACTGCGGGCCGGACAGGACGGGGGCTTGCATCGAAAGGCTCCACGGAAGGGAAAACGCGCTGACCTTACCGAGTTTGCGGCGTTGGCGAAAGACGCGACACCCTCTGTAACAAAGCCGAGCGACAGTACCGGCAACGACGGCGCGTGCGGATAGAGCCTGCCTATGAGGTGGATTGTCGAAGGATATTTCCTTACTCTTTGCCACCTCGCTACAGTGCGTTCACTTTCTTTACGCCACGAAACGCCGCGAGCCCTCTGTGGGAGGTGGCCCCCAGGTTTTCGGACCTGCGCGTAGTAGCCTTCCCCAAGTGCTGCGCAGGTCCTTTTTCATTTCCAGCCGGCTTTGCCGGCACAGCGGTGTCGGCCTGTTCAGGCCGGCTCGACAGGAGCACGCCATGTCCGAAGTTCGTCATTCCCGCGTCATCATCCTCGGTTCCGGTCCTGCCGGTTACAGTGCTGCGGTGTACGCGGCCCGTGCCAACCTCAAGCCGCTGCTGATCACCGGCATGCAGGCCGGCGGCCAGCTGACCACCACCACCGAAGTCGACAACTGGCCGGGCGACCCCCATGGCCTGACCGGCCCTGCGCTGATGCAGCGCATGCAGGAGCACGCGGAACGCTTCGAGACCGAGATCGTTTTCGATCACATCAATGCCGTCGACCTGGCCAACAAGCCGTTCACCCTGCGCGGTGACAGCGGCACCTACACGTGCGACGCGCTGATCGTCGCCACCGGCGCCAGCGCGCGCTATCTGGGCCTGCCGTCGGAAGAAACCTTCATGGGCAAGGGCGTGTCGGCCTGCGCGACCTGCGACGGTTTCTTCTATCGCAACAAGCCGGTCGCCGTGGTCGGTGGCGGCAACACCGCGGTGGAAGAGGCACTGTACCTGGCCAACATCGCCAGCAAAGTAACCCTGGTGCACCGCCGCGATACCTTCCGCGCCGAGAAGATCCTGATCGACAAGCTGCACGCTCGTGTGGCCGAGGGCAAGATCGAACTCAAGCTCAACGCCACCCTGGACGAAGTGCTCGGCGACAACATGGGCGTGACCGGCGCGCGCCTGAAGAACAACGATGGCAGCAGCGACGAGATCAAGGTCGATGGCGTGTTCATCGCCATCGGTCATACCCCGAACACGTCGCTGTTCGAAGGGCAACTGACGCTCAAGGATGGTTACCTGGTGGTCAGCGGCGGTCGCGAAGGCAATGCCACTGCCACCAATGTCGCCGGTGTGTTCGCGGCGGGCGACGTGGCTGACCATGTGTACCGTCAGGCCATCACGTCGGCGGGTGCCGGCTGCATGGCCGCGCTGGATGTGGAGCGTTATCTGGACGGCTTGGCCAACGCGTCGTTCTGATAGAAGGCGCGGCGCGCAACGCGCCGCGTTTGTGATCGCTGGGCCACGACAGCAGCCCGGCGATCCACCTGAACGGGCCGCAGTTACAGGCTCAATCGCATCGACAGATCCACCGCCTTCACATCCTTGGTCATCGCGCCGATGGAGATGTAGTCCACGCCGGTTTCAGCGATCACCCGCAGTGTACTTTCGTTGACCCCGCCGCTGGCCTCCAGCTTGGCTTTGCCTGCGTTCAGGCGAACGGCTTCACGCATCTCGTCCAGGCTCAGCTCGTCGAGCATCACGATATCTGCGCCCGCCGCCAGCGCCTGATGCAGTTCGTCCAGGCTTTCCACCTCGATTTCCACCGGCTTGCCGGGCGCAATGCGCCGTGCGGCTGCAACGGCTTCGGCCACGCCGCCACAGGCTGCAATGTGGTTCTCCTTGATCAGGAAGGCGTCGAACAGGCCGATGCGATGGTTGTCGCAACCGCCGCAGGTCACGGCGTATTTCTGTGCCAGGCGTAGGCCGGGCAGGGTCTTGCGGGTATCGAGCAGCCGCACCTGGGTGCCTTCGACCAGGTTGGCCAGAAAGCGTGCGCGGGTCGCCACGCCTGAGAGCATTTGCAGGAAATTCAACGCCGAACGCTCGCCAGTGAGCAGCGATCGCGCCGGTCCTTCGAGGTGAAACAGCGCCTGGTCGGCTTCAGCCTGCTCACCGTCGACCACGCGCCAGTGTACGGCTACGCGCGGATCGAGCTGGCGGAACACCGCGTCGACCCAGGCGGTACCGGCGATCACGCAGCGCTCGCGGGTGATGACGGTGGCCTTGGCCAACCGCTCGGCAGGGATCAGCTGGGCGGTGATGTCGCCGCTGCCGACGTCTTCGAGCAGTGCGCGGCGCACGTTGGCTTCGATTTCGGCGGTGAGGTCGGCGAGACGTAGGTTCGGCATGGTCGGCTCCACAAGCAAAGTGGCGCCGATTATAGGGCAGGGGACCACGCTTTACAGCCGTGCAAGCCGATGTCGATAACTGTGCACCGGGTCGCGTACTCGGCAGGGCGTGTTGGCAGCTGTCATCTTTTTCATCAATAATGACGCCTTGTATTTGACGTCATCGCTTTGACGAATCGAATTCGACTGTCGATCAATACCCAGCAAGGAGTTCGGGATGCGCGATGAAGGCAGGGTGGGCCCCTTCGGGGTGACCCTCGACAGCAGGCGGCCAGCGCCCTTGCCTGGCCTTCCCATGGTCCTCCTGCAAGTGCGTGACAAAGCTGCGTTGCACTTGCGCCAGGGGCTCCAGGCGTTGTTCGACAACGCCGACGACACCCTCTTCGAGATGGCCGACAAGGCCGGCGGTGGCGATCCGCAGCACCTGTATTTCGAAGCCATGCGCGATCTTCGGCTCAAGCGTAAAAGTATCGAGCGGGCCTTTCTCGACACCCTTCACGACACCTTCCTGCAACTCGGTCAGATCGACCCGCTGGGAAACTTCGACCTGGCCATCGGCAAACCTTCGCGCGAGCGCACCTTGGCAGTGGGGGCGATGGTCGAGCGCGTGCTGGCGCGCGATGGGTTCGCCCTGGAACAACTGAGCCAGCGTTTCACCGCGCTGCTCGACCGGCCCGTGCAGGTGCACGGCAATCCCCTCGGGCCTGCCTGTCTGTGCCGCTATTTTCTCGATGCGGGCCGCGAGCTGGGCGTGGGCCAGCGGGTCAAACTGATCCTGCTGCAATTGTTCGAGCGTTACGTGCTGCGCGATGTCGATGTGCTGTACGCCCAGGCCAACCAATTGCTGGCCGCCGCCGGCGTGCTTGGGCATCTGGCGCCGGGGCCGCGTCGGCGCGTCGAGGATCGGGCGCTGGTCGGACGCTGCGGTCCGACCTCTTTGATTGGCGGGCCTGACCTGGATGCCGACCGCGCCGGACAGGCCTTCTTCGCGTCGCTGCAGGACCTGCTGGCACCCCGTCGCGGTCGCCTCGCCCCACGCGTACAGAGCGTGGCGGCGGCACAGGCGATCGGTACTGCGGACTTGTTGCGCCTGATCACGCACTTGCAGCACTACCTGCCGGAACCGGTCGAGGCCGACGATTTCGATCTCGGCCAGCAACTGGAGCAACTGCTGCTGCGCATTGGCGTACGCAGTGGCACCCGGCGGCGCCTGGCCACGGACGATGAAGACTTGATCAACCTCATCGGACTGTTGTTCGATCATGTCCGTCGCGACGACAACCTGCCCAAAGCCCTGCGGGCGCTGCTGGTCCGTCTGCACCTTCCCCTGCTCAAGGTGGCCTTGCTGGACAAAAGTCTGTTCAGCCGCACCAGTCATCCCGCGCGTCGGCTGCTCAACGAAATCGCCGCCATGGCCATCGACTGGGAGGGCGCCGGCGAGGCGCTGCATGCGCGGATGGAACGTGTCATCCAGCGCCTGCTCAGCGATTTCGACGACGACCTGCAGGTCGTTAACGATGTGCTCGAGGAGTTCCTGCAGTTCAGCGCAGAAGAGCGTCGGCGCAGCGAGTTGCTGGAGCAGCGCACCCGTGACGCCGAGCAGGGGCGGGCGCGTGCGTTGCAGGCGCGTCGGCAGGTCCAGTTGGAACTCGACCGCCGCTTGCGCGGGCGCCTGGTGCCACGTGTGGTGCAGAGCATGCTGATGGAGTGCTGGAGTCAGGTGTTGTTGCTCGCCTGGCTCAAGCATGGGGAAGGCTCGCAAGCCTGGGAGCACGGTCTGGCGACACTGGACGCCTTGCTCGAGAGCATCACCGTGCGGCCCCAGCCCCCGGCGCGCCAACGTTTGATCGAGCAGTTGCCCGGCCTGCTCAAGGCCTTGCGCGATGGCCTGGCTGGGGTGGTGCTGGACTCGGCCGTACAACGGGCGTTCTTCATGGAGTTGGAGCGTCTGCACCTGCGCGCTTGCGCCGAGCCCGATCAATGGCAGGGCGAGATCGACGAGGTCCGGATACGTGAGCCGATCATCCTGGCCATCGCCGAGGAGCCGGCCGGCAGTTGCGTATCGCCGTTGGCGGCGCACAGCCTGCAGTTGCAGCAGGTCAGGCGCCTGCGCCTGGGCACGTGGGTCGAGTTGCATGATGAAGACGAGCCGCTGCGCTGCAAGTTGGTGGCACGCGTCGAAGGGAGCGATCGGCTGGTCTTCGCCAATCGCACCGGCATGAAAGTGCGCGAATGGAGCAGCGCCGGCCTGGCCCTGGCGCTGCGCCGAGGCGAGGCGCGGGTGCTGGATGACGGCTTGCTGTTCGAGCGTGCATTGGAGGCCGTGCTGGAGGAGCTGCGTTCAGCCGAAGTGCGTTGAGCCGGGGCTATCATTCACATGCACGCGTCATCTGGCCGGGGCATACTGATGCCTTGTTCCCGGCGTCTTTCAGGATCTGCCTCATGCAATTGGACCGCGCCAGCGGCTGGTTCAGCGGTGTCACTCACTGCCCCTCGCCCAATTTCAACGCCCGTCCCCTCGGCGAGGCGATCTCCCTGCTGGTGATTCACAACATCAGCTTGCCGCCAGCCTGTTTCGGCACCGGCAAAGTCCAACAGTTCTTCCAGAATCGCCTCGATCCGGCCGAGCATCCTTATTTCGACAGCATCGCGCACCTGACCGTATCGGCACACCTGTTCGTCGAACGCGACGGCGCCGTGACCCAGTTCGTGTCGCTGCTCGACCGCGCCTGGCATGCCGGGGTGTCACGTTTCGACGGCCGTGAAGGCTGCAACGACTTTTCCATCGGCATCGAGCTGGAGGGCACCGATGCGCTGGCCTACACCGATGCCCAGTACGACGCTCTGGTCCAGCTCTCGCGCCAGATCCGCCAGCAATGGCCGGCGATCGATCTGGAGCGCATCCAGGGTCACAGCGACATTGCGCCGGGGCGCAAGACCGACCCCGGCCCGGCTTTCGACTGGCGGCGTTACCGCGCCGCGCTGAACGAGGATGCGGTATGAGTTTTCTGGTATTGGTCCTGATCCTCTGGGTCGAGCAGTTCTCGGCGTGGCGCCATCGTCTGCAGCGAGACGGCTTTTTCCTCGCCGAGCTGGCGCGTCTGGAGCGCCGAGGGCGCGTGTCGGCCGACTGGAGTCTGGTGCTGCTGGTGCTGGCGCCCGTGCTGCTGCTGGCATTGCTGCTGTATGTGCTGCAGCCAGTGGCCTATGGCTTGCTGGCGCTGCCAGTGCACCTGCTGGTCCTGCTCTACAGCCTCGGCCGCGGCGATGCCAAGGCGGCCCTCGGACCGTTTCGCGATGCCTGGCGTCGCGGCGACGAACAGGCCGCCCTGCATGTGGCCGAGCGCGACCTGGGCCTGGCCGCGGACGACCCGCGCGACCTTCTGGTCCGGGTGCAGGGCAACCTGCTGTGGCAGGCCTACCAGAGCTTCTTCGCGGTGATCTTCTGGTATGTCCTGCTGGGGCCGGCCGCGGCGCTCGGCTACCGGTTGCTCGCCCTGAGCGCCGCCCACGCTCATCAGCCCGCGCTCAAAGCGCGTGCGGTGCAATTGCGTCACCTCATGGACTGGCTACCAGTGCGGGTGCTGGCGCTGAGTTTCGCGCTGGTCGGCAACTTCGTAGCGGTGACCCGGGTGATGCTGCACGAGTTGCTCAACTGGCACCTCAGTGCCGGGCAACTGATCGCTCGCGTAGGCAGGGTGGCCGACGATATTCCTGAGCAAGAAGAGGCGCAGAGCGCACTGGCGCGTCTGGACAGTCTGTGGGAACTGCTGCTGCGCAGTGCGGTGTTGTGGTATGCCGGGTTCGCCTTGTGGACGGTGCTGCTGTGAGCACTGGGGCGACGCCGGTCAGTCGTCGTGCGGCCAGCCGAACAGCTCGCAGGTGTTGCGGCGGGTAGCGTCGGCCAGCACCTGCGCCTCGACGCCCATGATGTCGGCCAAGGCGCGGGCGATGTCCGGCAGGTGCTCAGGGCTGTTGCGCACGCCTGGGTGCATGGCCGGTGCCATGTCCGGCGCGTCCGTTTCCAGGACCAGACTCTCCAGCGGCAGACGCATCAGTGTCTTGCGCAAGCGCAGCGCCTGGGGCCAGGTGGCGGCGCCGCCGAGGCCCAGCTTGAAGCCGAGCTTGATGTACTCACGCGCCTCCTCGGCGCTGCCGGCGAAGGCATGGACGATGCCCGCGCGTGACGGTCTGTAGCGTTTGAGGGTGGCGATCACCTGGGCGTGGCTGCGGCGCACGTGCAGCAAGGCGGGCAGGTCGAAATCGCAGGCCATCTGCAACTGCGCTTCGAACAGCGACTGCTGGCGCGCCTTGTCCAGCGCTGGAAGGTAATAGTCCAGCCCGAATTCGCCGACGGCGCACAGGCGCGGATCGCCGTGCAGGCGCTCCAGCCATTGGCGCAGTTGCGTCAGGTGTTCCGGGCGATGCTGGGCGAGGTACACCGGATGCAGACCCAGCGCCGCGGGCAGGCGCGTGTCATGGCAGGCCAGGTTCCACACCCGTTGCCAGTTTTGCTGATCAACCCCCAGTACCACCATGCGCTCGACGCCGCGCGCCGTCGCGGTGGCCAGCAGGCGCTCGCGGTCGTCGTCGAAGTCGGGAAAGTCCAGGTGGGTGTGGGTGTCGATCAGGCGCATGCTCAGACCGCAATGCGCTGCTTGAAGGTCCGCGCCACCGCGTGCACCCCTGGCGCATAGCGCTTCTGCTCGATGGCGGCCAGCGCCAGTTCCAGGGCAGTGGCGGCGATCTGCCCGTGCTGCTGCGCCATGGCGTTGACCGGCAGCGGCAGGAAGTCCAGCAACTGGTTGTCGCCAAAGGTGCCCAACTGCAATTGCCGGGCTTCGCTGCCGCGTGCCTGAAGGGCATCGAACACGCCCTGCAGCAGCACGTACGAGGTGGTGATCAAGGCGTCGGGCAGGCCGCCCAATTCGTCCAGCAGCGCCTGCATCAGTCGCTGACCGCAGGCGCGGCTGAACGCCTCGCCCTCTTGGCGTCGCACCTCGCCCGCGAAGCCCTGCAAGGCGTCGTCGAAGCCTGCCGCACGGGCCTGACTCACCGACAGTTCCGGGCGTGCGCCGATCAGCGCGATGCTGCGCGGCGCGGTGAGCAGCAAGCTGTCGGTGAGCTGGCGGCTGGCATTGTGGTCGTCGCTGATCACCGAGCAGAAATGCTCGGGGTCCAGGCAGCGGTCGATGGCGATCACCGGCAGGCCCTTGGCCTGCATCTCGCGGTAGCTGTCGTCCTCGGCCGGCAGGCAACTGGCGACGAACAGCGCGTCGCAGCGGCGGGCGCGGAACAACTGCTGCAACTGACGTTCGCTTTCGGGCTGGTCGTCGCTACTGGCAATCAGCAACTGATAGCCACGGGCACGCGCGCCTTGCTCCAGTTGCTTGGCGATGCGCGCATAGCTGGGGTTTTCCAGGTCCGGCAAGATGAAGCCGAGGGTCCGCGTGTGACGGCTGCGCAGGCCGGCAGCCTGGGGATTGGGTGTGAAATCATGGGCTGCCACGACGGCGCGCACCCGCTCGACGGTGGCGCTGCTGATGCGCTGCTGTTCGGCCTTGCCGTTGATGACATAGCTGGCAGTGGTCACGGAGACACCGGCCAGACGTGCGATATCGCTGAGTTTCACCGCATTTTCCTTGTTATTACCGAGGCAGTCGGAGACGCGTGGTGAGGGAGTCTTACCCGCAATTGTGTCCAAGTGCAGGCGACCATTGTCGCAATTGTTCCGACAAACTGGGGCTTTTTCCTACGCAGATTATCGAGTAACGTGGCGGCCTCGTCAGATTAAACGTTTCAGCATCCATCAATTGGGGTCTGCCCTGAAAGCCCCAGGATGAAAAATACGTTGAATCCCACAACAATAACCTCAGTTCCCGACTGCGGGTACTGCAAAAGGAGAGGGTCATGCTCGAGCTCGCCAATGAGCAGATAGCCATGGGCCAGGTGGCCGTCGACAAAGCGTCGGCGCTGCGCCTGCTCGCGGACCGGTTGGTCGCCGATGGTCTGGTCGCCGAGGGATACCTCGACGGGTTGCAGGCCCGCGAGGCGCAAGGTTCCACCTTTCTCGGTCAGGGCATCGCCATTCCCCATGGCACGCCGCAGACCCGCGACCTGGTGTTCGCCACCGGTGTACGTCTCTTGCAGTTCCCCGACGGCGTCGACTGGGGCGACGGTCAGATCGTCTACCTTGCCATCGGCATCGCCGCGCGCTCGGACGAGCACTTGCGCCTGCTGCAACTGCTCACCCGTGCCCTGGGTGAAACCGACCTGGCCGAGGCGCTGCGACGCGCCAGTTCCGCCGACGCGCTGCTCAAGCTGTTGCAGGGCGCACCACGCGAACTGGAACTGGACGCCCAACTGATCAGCCTGAACCTGCCCGCCGACGACTTCGACGAACTGGCCTGGCGCGGCGCTCGCCTGCTGCAACGCGCAGGGTGTGTGGACAGTGGCTTTGCCGCGCTGCTGCAACAGGCCGAGCCGCTGCCGCTGGGCGAGGGCTTGTGGTGGTTGCACAGCGAGCGCGAGGTGCTGCAACCAGGGCTGGCCTTCGTGACCCCGCAGCAGCCCTTGCGCCACCGCGACCAGCCGCTCAATGGCCTGTTCTGCCTGGCCAGCCTGGGCGCTGCACACCAGGCGTTGCTCGAGCGCCTGTGCCAGGTGCTCATCGAAGGTCGGGGTCAGACCCTCTACCAGGCCACCAGCAGCCGCGATGTGCTTCAGGTGCTGGGCGGCGAGGTGCCAGCCGATTGGCCCAGTGTCCGGGTCATGCTGGCCAACCCTCACGGTTTGCATGCGCGCCCCGCCAAGGTACTGGCGCAGTTGGCCAAAGGGTTCGACGGCGAGATCCGTATCCGTGTGACCGACAGCGGTCAGGCTGCCGTTTCGGTCAAGAGCCTGAGCCGCCTGTTGTCCCTGGGCGCCCGCCGGGGACAGGAACTGGAGCTGATCGCCGAGCCGAGCATTGCCGCCGACGCGCTGCCGGTGCTGCTGGCGGCCATCGAGCAAGGCCTGGGTGAGGACGTCGAGCCGCTGCCGAGCACGCCTGAGCTTGCCCCGCAGCCCGTACCCGAAACCCTCCAGGCGCCGCTGCCGGGCACTCAAGTGCAGGGTGTCGGTGCGGCGCCGGGTATCGCCAGTGGCCCGGCCCACGTGCGCGTCGAACGCGAGATCGACTACCCACTGCGCGGCGAATCCTGCGCCCAGGAGCGCGCGCGTCTGCGCGCTGCCTTGGCTGCGGTTAACGATGAGTTGCAGGCGCTGGTACAGCGCAGCGACAAGGCCATCGCGGAGATTTTCGTCACCCACCAGGAAATGCTCGCCGATCCGGCCCTGACCGACGAAGTGGATCAGCGCCTGACCCAGGGTGAAAGCGCCGCAGCGGCCTGGATGACGGTGATCGAGGCTGCCGCCAGCCAGCAGGAAGCGCTGCGCGATGCGTTGCTGGCCGAGCGCGCTGCCGACCTGCGCGATGTCGGCCGGCGGGTGTTGGCCCAGTTGTGCGGCGTGACCGAGCAGGCTGAGCCGCAGCAGCCCTACGTGCTGGTCATGGCCGAAGTCGGGCCGTCCGACGTGGCGCGCCTGGACCCGCAGCGGGTCGCCGGTATCGTCACCGCCCATGGCGGCGCCACCGCCCACAGCGCCATTGTCGCCCGCGCCTTGGGCATTCCCGCCGTGGTCGGTGCGGGCGCAGCGATCCTGTTGCTCGAGCCCGGCACGGCGTTGCTCCTCGATGGCCAGCGCGGCAAGGTCAGCGTGGCGCCGCCGGCCGACGAGTTGCAGCGTGCGCTGGCCGAGCGCGACCAGCGCGAACAACGCTTGCAGGCGGCCTGGAGTCAGCGTCACGCGCCGGCCGTGACCCGTGACGGCCATGCCCTCGAAGTGTTCGCCAACATCGGCGACAGCAGCGGCATCGACAAAGTGGTCGAACAGGGCGCCGAAGGCGTCGGTCTGCTGCGCACCGAACTGATCTTCATGGCCCATCCGCAGGTGCCGGACGTGGCCACCCAGGAAGCCGAGTACCGCCGTGTGCTCGATGGCCTGCAAGGGCGTCCCCTGGTGGTGCGCACCCTCGATGTGGGGGGCGACAAGCCGCTGCCGTACTGGCCCATCGCCGCCGAGGACAATCCGTTTCTAGGCGTGCGCGGGGTGCGCTTGACCCTGCAGCGTCCGCAGGTGATGGAAGACCAGTTGCGCGCACTGCTGCAGGCCGCCGACGACCGACCGCTGCGCATCATGTTCCCGATGGTCGGGCAGATGCACGAATGGCGAGCGGCCAAGGCCATGGTCGAGCGCCTGCGCCAGGACATCCCAGTGGCCGACCTGCAGGTGGGCATCATGATCGAAGTGCCCTCGGCGGCGCTGCTGGCCCCGCAACTGGCCCGCGAAGTGGACTTCTTCAGCATCGGCACCAACGACCTGACCCAGTACACCCTGGCCATCGACCGTGGCCATTCGAGCCTGTCGGCCCAGGCCGATGGCCTGCACCCGGCCGTGCTGCAACTGATCGACATGACCGTGCGCGCCGCCCATGCCGAAGGCAGGTGGGTGGGCGTGTGCGGCGAGCTGGCCGCCGACCCGCAAGCGGTGTCGGTGCTGCTGGGGCTGGCGGTCGATGAACTCAGCGTTTCGCCGCGCAGCATCGCCGAAGTCAAGGCCCTGGTCCGCCAGGCCGATTACTCGACGGCCTGCGCCCTGGCGCGCGAGGCCTTGCAACAAGACAGCGCCGAGGCAGTACGGGCGCTGGTGGAGCGTTATTGAATGGCCAAGATTCTCACCCTGACCCTCAACCCGGCGCTGGACCTCACCGTCAGCGTCGAGCGCCTGCGTATCGGTGCGGTCAATCGCGCCGTGGAGCAGCGTTGCCACGCCGCTGGCAAGGGCCTGAACGTGGCCCAGGTGCTGGCTGATCTCGGCCACCAGATCACCGTCGCCGGCTTTCTCGGGCGCGACAATCCGCAGCCTTTCGAGGCGCTGATTGCCCAGCGCGGTTTTGTCGACGCGTTCGTACGCGTGGACGGTGAAACCCGCACCAACCTCAAGTTGGTCGAAGCGCACGGGCAAGTCACCGACGTCAATGGGCAAGGACCGCAGGTGGATGCCGCTGCCCAGGCCGAGCTGCTCGAACGACTGGCTGCGCTGGCGGGCGAACATGCGCTGGTGGTGGTGGCGGGCAGTCTGCCGCGCGGTATCAGCCCGCAGTGGTTCACTCACCTGCTGGAGCAACTGAAGTCGCAAGGGCTGAAGGTGGTGCTGGACACCAGCGGCGAGGCACTGCGTGCTGGTCTTCAGGCAGCGCCCTGGCTGATCAAGCCCAACACCGACGAGCTGGCTGAACTGACGGGCAGCGGCGTCGAAGACTTCACCGCTCAGCAGACGGCGGCCCAGCGTCTGCTCGACAGCGGCGTCGGCCATGTGGTGGTGTCCCAGGGTGCCCAGGGCGTGAACTGGTTCAGCGCCGAGCGCACCCTGCATGCCCAGCCGCCCAAGGTCAGCGTCGCCAGTACCGTGGGCGCGGGCGACTCGCTGGTCGCCGGTATGGTGCACGGGCTGTTACTGGGCGAAGACGCCGGCCAGACCCTGTGCCGCGCCACCGCCATCGCCGCCCAGGCGGTGACCCAGGTTGGCTTCGGGATCACTGATCGCGAGCAACTCGCGCAGTTGGAGGCCGCCGTGCAACTGACCGAACAACAACAAGAGGCTCGCCGATGAACATCGCGATCGTCACCGCCTGCCCGAATGGCCAGGTGTCGAGTGTATTGAGTGCGCGCCTGCTGGCGGCGGCAGCGCAGCGTCGAGGCTGGAGCACCAGCGTCGAGGTGTGGGATGCCGACCATCCCGAGCGACGCCTGAGTGCGGCGCAGATCGCCGAGGCTGACTGGGTGCTGGTGGTCAGCACCGGGACCGTGGACCTCAGCCGCTTCGTCGGCAAGCGCCTGTTCCAGAGCACGCCGGCCCAGGCCTTGGCCGACCGGGAAAACTTCCTCGACGACGCGGCGGCCAAGGCCCAGGTGCTGGAGCACAGCGTCGCTGCCGAGCCTGCGCACGTCCATGCCGTGCCGCGTATCGTCGCCGTCACCGCCTGCCCGACTGGCGTGGCGCACACCTTCATGGCCGCCGAAGCGCTGCAGCAAGCGGCGCGCGACCTGGGCTACGACTTCGATGTCGAGACCCAGGGCTCGGTCGGTGCACGCAATCCGCTGTCGGCCGAGGCCATCGCCCAGGCCGACGTGGTGCTGTTGGCCGCCGACATCGAAGTGCCCACCGCGCGCTTTGCCGGCAAGCGCATCTATCGCTGCGGCACCGGTATCGCCTTGAAGCAGGCACGCGCCTCGCTGGACAGAGCATTGGCCGAGGGACGTGTCGAAACGGCTGACGCCGCCAGCGCCCAGGCGCCGGCCAAGGGCGAGAAGGCTGGGGTGTACAAGCACTTGCTGACGGGCGTGTCGTTCATGCTGCCGATGGTGGTGGCCGGTGGTCTGTTGATCGCCTTGTCGTTCGTCTTCGGCATCGAAGCCTACAAAGAGGCAGGCACCTTGCCTGCCGCGCTGATGCAGATCGGCGGCGAAGCGGCGTTCAAGCTGATGGTGCCGATGCTGGCCGGCTACATTGCCTGGTCCATCGCCGACCGTCCGGGCCTGGCGCCGGGCATGATCGGTGGGCTGCTGGCCAGCACCTTGGGCGCGGGCTTCATCGGCGGTATCGTCGCCGGCTTCCTGGCCGGTTACAGCGCCAAGGCGATCAGTCGCTGGGCGCGCCTGCCCAGCAGCCTGGAAGCGCTCAAACCGATTCTGATCATTCCGTTGCTGGCCAGCCTGTTCACAGGCCTGGTGATGATCTACGTGGTCGGTCATCCGGTGGCGGCAATGCTCGAAGGGCTGACGCGCTTTCTCGACAGCATGGGCACCACCAATGCCATCCTGCTCGGCCTGCTGCTGGGCGGCATGATGTGCGTGGACTTGGGCGGGCCGATCAACAAAGCGGCCTATGCCTTCTCGGTCGGGCTGTTGGCGTCGTCCAGCTACGCACCAATGGCCGCGACCATGGCGGCGGGCATGGTGCCGCCGATCGGCCTGGGCCTGGCGACCTTCCTGGCGCGTCGCAAGTTCGCCCAGAGCGAGCGCGAGGCGGGCAAGGCGGCGTTGGTTCTGGGGTTGTGCTTCATTTCCGAAGGGGCGATCCCGTTCGCGGCCAAAGACCCGTTGCGGGTGATCCCGGCGAGCATCGCCGGCGGCGCGCTGACCGGTGCGCTGTCGATGTACTTCGGCTGCAAGCTCATGGCGCCGCACGGCGGGTTGTTCGTGCTGCTGATTCCCAACGCCATTAACCATGCCCTGCTGTACCTGCTGGCGATCGTGGCCGGCAGTGTGGTGACGGCCGTGGTCTATGCACTGCTCAAGAAGCGTGAACAAGCGGAGTTGGTGGTGGCGCCTGCGTCGGTCAACTGACCGACATTCAACCGCGCCGTTTGGCGCGCAACGGCGTCAACAGATCGCCCAGGCCGTTGTGGTCGATCTCGTGCATCAAGGCCAGCAGCCCGCCCAGTTCTCCGGGCGGGAAGCCTTTGCGGGCGAACCAGGCCAGGTAGTCACCCGGCAGGTCGGCGATGAGTCGGCCTTGATACTTTCCGAAGGGCATGGAGCGAGTGACCAGCAGTTGCAAGAGCTCGGGTTTCATCTTTCTTACGGTCCTTTGCGTTGAAAGCCGACCATACAGCATTCGGTCCACCCTGCAATCTGCACGAGCCCCTAAGCGGCGATCATGCAGAACGCTGCAGTCATGCAATTAGCGTCTAATTTCAACTTATTGAAATTAAAGGATTTATTTTTATCCTTCGACTTGGCACGAAGGCTGCTCTCTTCTTGGGGGACTATCACCTGCCAAGGAGTTACGCCATGAGCAACCCGAACAAAGACGTGATCGACGTACTGAACAACCTGATCGAGTACAGCAAAGACGGCGAGAAGGGTTTCAAGGAATCGGCCGATGATGTCAAGAATCCTCAACTGAAGGCATTCTTCGAGCAACGTGCAATCGACTGCGCCCAAGCCGCACGTGAACTGCAAGCTGAAGTGCGCCATCTGGGCGGCGATCCGGAAACCTCCACCAGCTTCAGCGGCGACCTTCACCGTGGCTGGCTGAACCTGAAATCGATGTTCACCGGCAAAGACGAAGAAGCCGTGCTGAACACCGTCGAAGAGGGCGAGGACCATGCGCTCAAGGCTTACAAAGAAGCCCGTGAAAAGCTGGTCAAGCTCAACAATGCCAACGCACACAATGCGTTGACTTTGGTCGACGGCCAGTTGCAAGGCGTGCAGCGTAACCACGACCAAGTCAAGACTCTGCGCAATGCTGCCCGCGCCAAGTCTTAAATAGCGGGTCCCTCTACGCGGTTACGGCCGTTGGCTTTGGCCCGGTAGAGCGCTTCATCGGCGGCACCCAGCACCCTGGTCAGGTCGTGCTGGGTGCCTGCTTCATGCAGCCCGATGCCGATACTCACGGTGATCGGTCGCTCATCCCCTCCGAACGGCGGCAATGCTTCGACGCTCAGGCGGATACGCTCTGCCAACAGCCGAGCGCCGGCCAACTCGGTCTCCGGCAACACCACCTGAAACTCCTCACCCCCATACCGTGCTGCCAGGTCTGCCGGACGGCGGATGCTCAACTCTATAGTGCGCGCCACCTCACGCAGGGCATGGTCGCCACCGGCGTGACCATGGCGCTGGTTGAACGCCTTGAAATGATCCACATCGACCATCAGCACCGCCAACGGCGTGCGGTTGCGCTGGGCACGAGCCCATTCCTGACGCAGCACCTGATCCAGCCGCCTGCGGTTGGCCAGGCCGGTCAAGCTATCGGTGGCGGCCAGGGTAGCAAGGCCTTGCTCGGCATGATGGCGGCGGCGCAATTCGCGTCCTAGCAGCAGCGTGAGCCAGAGAATGCCCAGGCACAGCACGCCGGTGGCCAAGCCGACGATGATCGCCGTACGTCGCCAGGCCTGGAAGACTTCGCTGGAGGAGTGCGCCACCAGTACGATCAAGGGCAGATCGCCTACACGGGCGAAGGTGTACATGCGCTGTTCGTCGAACAATTCCGAATGGGCGCTGAAGCTGCCGCTGTGCTCTTGCAGGATGCGCTGGAAATTCGGTTGCTGGCTGAAGTCGCCGCCGATGGCCGGTTGTCCAGGCCCCAGGGGCTCTCGTGCAAGCAAGTGGCCGCTGGTGTTGAGCAGGTTGATGCTGCTGTGCTCGCCGATGTCCAGGCGCTGGAACAATTCGCTGAAGTACGACAGGCGCAGAGCGCCGGTCGCCAGGCCCGCGAACTCGCCATTGGCGCCTGAAATGCGTCGGCTGAAACTGATGCACCAATCCAGATCGCCCAGCCTGGCCTTGAACGGCGGCCCGATGAGCAGCCCGAGGTTGGGGTGGTCGCGATGCGCCTTGAACACGCCGGTATCAGCGAAATTGGCTTTGCGCGGGACCAGGCTGGTAGAGTCTCCGACCACATTGCCTTGCCCGTCCAGCCACAGCACATCGCCACGGCTCTGATCGACCAGCGCCGGGTTGAACAGCAGCCGATGCCGCATGGTACTCGGCACTTGCGCCAGGTCCTTGCGCCCCACCGCCCAGATGAGCTCCTTGAGCGACTGGTCGTAGAGCTCCGCGTTATTGAGGATATCGCTCTCGATCAACTGGACGATGTTGCTCGACGCGCGGATCGACGATTGCTCGACGTTGTCCCGTTCACGGCCCAGCAGGTAACTGACGATGCCGACTATCGCGAGCACGGCGAGGCAACTGCCCAGATTGAGGATCAGTTCGGGGTGAGGCCTGGAGAGGGTGGGGCGCGGGATTCGAGTGTGCGACATCAGGCTCGCGACTGCATAAGCCCCTCTTGCCGTGAGGGTCGGGCTATCAAGCGGCGGCGACAGTGTAGGCAAGTGGCTATTGTCGGACAAGACAGTCTGTCGCAAATGCGCGCCTCATGCGCGCCAGGCGAGCGGTGCTGGGCAAACGGGCAGAAGGCTGCCCGTTCGGAGAGTGGACGGTTGCCGCTCAGAACACCGCGAGCGGGTAATCGACGATCAGACGGATCTCGTCGTTGTCGTTGTCCACCGCCGAGTAGCCTCGGCTGCCCCGGTGGCTGGCATAGCGCAGCAGCAGCGAGAGGTCCTTGAACTGCCCTTCCTGGAAGACGTATTTCACGTCCAGGTCGCGCTCCCAGTGGCGCGCATCCTTGCCCCCGGCGCTGTACCACTGACCGTAGCCGGCGCTGTCTGGATCGGCTCGGGTCAGGTCAAGTTTGCCCCGCGAGTACGACAGGGACGTGCTCAATCCGGCGATGCCGAGCCCGGAAAAGTCATAGCCATATTGCAGCTTCCACGACCGCTCGCCCGGTCCGTTGAAGTCCGAGTACATGCGCGAGTTGTCCAGGTAAATGCTGTCGCCCAGGTTGATGTAGTCGAAAGGTGTGTTGCCGTTGACCCGCTGGTAGGCGGTGGTGACGCTGTGGTGGCCGGCCGCCACGGTGAAATGCAGGCTGTAGGTGTTGTTGTCGATCTTGCCCAGTTTGGCCTGGCCGGTGTCCTGAGTGTGATAGACGTGCACGCCTGGGTTCAGGCTGAGGCCGTCGTTGACCACATAGGTGTAGTCGAAGTCGGCGTAGTACTGGTTCCAGATGTCCTTGAGCTCGGCGGCGTAGAGGTTGGCAGTAATGTTCGGCAAGCCGCTCCAGGCCGCGCCGGCCCAGGACAAATGCTTGCTGCGCTGATCGTCCGTACGCTGGCTGTAGTAGGTATCGATACGCCGATGGCCGCTCTGGTTGTAGGGCTTGGTGAAGCTGACCTGACCGCCTTCGAGCAGCAACCCGTCGAAATGGGTATTGCGCAGGGCTACGCCCCGGAAGGTCTGCGGCAGCATGCGGGTCTCGCCGCCGGCGATTACCGGGTTGGTGAGAAACAGGTCGCCTGCTTTGAGTTCGGTGTCGAAGCCCTTGAGTTTCACGGCGGCACCCGCGCTGGAGAAGCTAGTGGGCGCTGCGCCCAGGGCATCTTCGTTTTTCTGGTGAGTGGGCAGCAGGCTGGTGCCGGCGTGTCCGCCGCCGCCGTCGAGCTTCAGGCCTAGCATGCCGTAGGCATCGATGCCCACACCGAGTGCGCCGGGCGTATAGCCGGACTCGAAGCGCGCGACCGCCCCCTGTCCCCACTCGCGGTTGTCGCGTACGTCATGCGCGAGTTGGTTGCGGTAGAAATAGGCATTGCGAAAGTGCAGGTTCAGCGATGAACCCTCGACGAAACCCTCAGCCTTCTCTTCGGCATGGGTTGTGGAAGACATCATTGCAGAAAGCGCAACGAATAGCGGCGTGAGACGGACAGCGAAGGACACCAGTCAATGCTCCTTTGGTTGAACGGTGGAGCGCCATTTCAAGGTTCGAATTGAAAGCGTCCACACATCGGACGTACTGCGCCAACGTCATGTTCAAGCGCAAAAAAAAGCCGCTGATGCGCAGCGGCTAATGGAGGCTAACACACTGGCATGGGCACTGTTAAATACCTAGCCATCAAGGCACAAGCGCCTATTGAGTGACCGATCAGCTATCGGCCTGATCCCCTTCGAGCGTCTTCGAAGCGGTCTGTTGCGCATCTTTTCCGGCGTCATGCTGCTGCGCGGCGTAGGCGTCCTGTGACTGCTGCAGGCTCGCTGCGATCTCGGCGTTACGGGCGACGAAGGCCGGCGATTCTTCAGCCATGGCCAGGGGCGACAACAACAGGGACGACAGGACGAAGACGCTGGCAATACCCATACTGTTGGACATTTGAAACTACCTTCTTGCGTGGCAAGTGTGAATTGGGACAGCGCTAAGTTAGTCCTGTGCAGGCCGTTGAAACAGCGCTCAACAAGAGAATCACTCTTGTATTAAACGTAACTATAAGTCGCGATATCTTCGCCAACATCGCTGAAAACGTCTTGGTTGAGCGCCTGCCTTCATTTCCCTGCGCGTAGGCGCCAATGCCGTGGGTGGCCACTTGCCAGTTGGTTGCCGTGGATCAATGTTCCCGCAGCGGTTGCCCCTAGAGTCGAGCACCCTGCCGATTGTCCCCACGATGCTGAGAGCCTGCGATGAAGTGCAATGTGCCCATAACCGGTCGAGCCGTGGATTATCCGGCCGATGCCAACATTCTTTCGACCACCGACCTGGACAGCGTCATTACCTACGCCAATGACGACTTCGTACGCATCAGTGGTTTTTCCCGCGACGAACTGCTTGGCCAACCGCACCATGTGGTGCGCCATCCTGACATGCCGGCGCGCGCGTTCGAACAGATGTGGCGAGCGCTGAAGTCTGGACGTTCGTGGATGGGCTTGGTGAAGAACCGCTGCCGTAATGGCGACCATTACTGGGTCAGTGCCTTCGTCACGCCGATCAGCAGCGCGGGAAGCACGGTCGAGTACCAGTCGGTACGCACACGCCCCACCGACGAACAGATCGCCGCCGCCGAGCAGTGCTATGCGCGTCTGCGCAACGGGCGGCAGCGCTGGTGGGAGCGCTTGCCGGTACCGGGGCTGCAAGCGCGGCTGTCGCTGAGCATGGCGATGGTGCTGGCGCTGGTGATGGGTGTTGGCCAGGGCTGGACGTCACTGCGTTGGTACGAGGCGCTGTTTCAATGGACTGCGGCCGTCGCGTTGGCCAGCCTGGCGACCTGGGCACTGCTGCGCCCTTTCGAGCGCCTGCGCAGCCAAGCGCGAGCGCTGGCCAACAACCCCTTGAGCCAGCAGTTGTACACCGGTCGGCGTGACGACATCGGTCAAATCGACTTCGCCCTGTGCATGCTCAAGGCGCAACTGGGCGCGGTGGTTGGGCGCATTGGCGATACGTCGACGCGCCTGGCTGGGCACTCTGGTTCGTTGGTCGAGGCCACCGAGGCCAGCCACGCCAACAGTCTTGAACAGCAGAGCCAGGCGGATCAGGTCGCGACCGCCATCCACCAGATGAGCGCCAGCGTCGCCCAGGTGGCCAGCAGTGCGCAGATGGCAGCGCTGGCGGCCGATCAGGCCGAGGACGAGACCCAGTGCGGGCATCGCATGGTCGAGCGCAATCGCTGCGCGATCCAGGACCTGGCCGGCTCGCTGGTGGAGGCGAGCGAGGTGATCCAGCGCCTGGAGAGCGACAGCGGCGAGATCTCCAGTGTGCTCGATGTAATTCGCGGCATCGCCGAACAGACCAACCTGCTCGCGCTCAATGCCGCCATCGAGGCCGCCCGCGCCGGTGAGCAGGGCCGCGGTTTCGCAGTGGTGGCCGATGAGGTGCGGGGGCTGGCCCAGCGCACCGCTCAGTCAACCCATGAGATTCAGCGCATGATCGGCGCCGTACAGGGAGGTACTCGCGCGGCAGTGCAGGTGATGCGCCAGAGTAGTGCGCATGCCGGGCACAGCGTCGAGCAGGCGCGTCTGGCTAGCGAGGCGCTGGACGGCATCAGCGTGCGGGTCAACCAGATCAACGAGATGAGCCTGCAGATCGCGGCCGCGGTGGAGCAGCAGAGCCAGGTGAGCGAGGCCATCAACCGCAACATCGTCAGCATCCGCCAAGCCAGCGAAGCGACCGTGACGGTGGGTCAACGCAGCCACGGTAGCGCCGCGGATGTGGCCGCGCTGGCCCAGGAGCTGCGGCGGCTGGCCGACGAGTTCTGGCGCCGCAGCCGCTGAAGATCCTTCAGGGTGGGTGCGTCAGAACCCGATGAAGGCGTAGTACACCGGCGCTTGGGCGGTGGTCAGCAGCCCGTGCTGTTGCAGATCTTGCGTCAGGTCGGAGTCTTCCAAGTGCACCGACCACGCGGCGGCGGGTGCCTGCTGCCTGCTTTCCAGCGCCGTCAGGAAGGCCGGCATGTCAGGCAGCCAGGCGGTGAAACCATTGCCTTTGAGCGCGCTGGTGGTCATGCCCAGCCTCTGACAGACCGCGACCTTGGCGGCGATGTCGTCGCGGTCGGCCTGGCGCGATGCGTCGATCAGGGCGGCGAGGTGTGGATCGGCAGGGCGATTGCCAACGATCAGTTGCGGGCCTTGCTGCCAGGCTTCGGGCGGGCAGTCCTTGGCGTCTGGGCGCAGCGGCAGGTGCGGATTGATTTCCGCCGGGTAGATACGGCACACCAGCGGCCGAGTTTCATAGATGCCGCACAGGTTGTCGGCATCAAGATGACGGCAGCGGCCGGGGTTGAAGGCGGCGAAGGTGACCGAAACGTGCAGTTGTGCATTGCCGCAGGGCACGGCCAGCGAGCGGCGTAGCACGTGGTCGCGCTGTTCGGGCGGCATGCCGGGGCCATCGGCGACGAACCCTTCGATCAGCACCACCACCTGGCCACCGTCACGGGCCCACTGGTGCGATTCGGCAAGCGTCAGCGGCACATGGTGACCGCTGCAGCACTTGCCACAGCCGGTGCAGGCGAAGCGCAGGCCCTCGCTCACTTCGCGCCCGGCTTCCATTCGGTGACGTAGGCCTGGTGCTGGGCGCGATCGTACAGGCACAGTTCGGTGCCGGCCCGGTTTTTCATGTGCTTGGGTTTGTAGACCCCTTCGATCAGCAGTGCGCTGTAGGCGGTACGGTCGTCGAACTCGGCAGGCTTGCCCAGGGCATGGGCATCCTTGAACTGGCTGGCGGCCAGGCAACTCTTGACCATCTGCTGGCGGTACTGGTTCCAGGCGTCGGAACTGGAGGCATGGGCCGCGCCGGCGGTCATGGCCAGCGCGATCAGGGCAGTACGAAGAAGTGTCATGGCGATACCGACAAATAGACTCGGAAGGGTAGGAAGTATGCCCGAGTCCTACCCTTCATCAAGTGAAGGCACTAGGCCGCCAACTGTATCAGCGTTTTTCCGCATGCACCGCGCGCGCCGCCACCACCAGGCAGTCGGTCAGCTCGGGCGAGGAAAACTTGGTGAGGATTGCGTTGGCACCGGCGAGCTTGGCCTTTTCGGCGCTCATCGCGCTGTCCAGCGAGGTGTGCAGCAGGACATAGAGGTGCTGGAAGTCGGGTGTCTCGCGTAGCGTCCGGGTGAAGGCGTAGCCATCCATTTCCGACATCTCGATGTCGGACACCACGATGTTGATTTCCTGCCCGGTGCCCTGCTGTTCCAGCAGCACGTTGATCGCGTCCTTGGCGCTGCGTGCGGTGTGGCATTCCAGCCCGAGGTGGCGCAGGGTGTGCACGGACTGTTGCAGGGCCACCTGGCTGTCGTCCACCACCAGGATGTTGGCCGCCGCGAGCAGGCTGGCATCTTCCTCGGCGAGCTGGCCGGAAGGGGCTTCGGGCGGCGGTGGCGCGATGCCGTGGATGACCTTTTCGATATCGAGCACCTGCACCAGCGCGTTGTCCACGCGGGTGACGCCGGTGATGTAGGAACGGTTGCCGGAACCATAAGGTGGCGGTTTGATGTCGGTGCTCAGGCAATGCACGATGCGGCTTACCGCCTGGACGTGCAGCCCCTGGCGCGAGCGGCTGATGTCGGTGACGATCAGGCAGCCGCCGTCCGGGTCGGCCAGCGGTTGCTCGCCGATCGCCCGGGACAGGTCGATCACCGACAGCGACTGCCCGCGCAGGGTGGCCACGCCTTTGACGTGGGGGTGGGATTCGGGAAGCTTGGTCAGCGACGGGCAGGGGATGATTTCGCTCACTTTGAGCAGATTGATCGCCATCAGCTTGCCGCTTCGCAGGGTGAACAGCAGCAGGGACAATGCGTCCGCGCGGGCATTGGGCGTGGCCATGGGCAACCTTCGGGAGTATCGAAACGGGAGGATACCCAGCTTATCGGCCTGGCGCGGCCAGGCTTGAGGGGGCGAAAAATAAATGCGGGCCGCGGCCTTGAAGACCAGGCGGTGGCCCGCGATGAATCAGTATCGAAGTGGCGTTGCCCGCGCCCGAGGATCGGGAGCGCGGGTGAACCCGCACTCCTCGGACTGGCGCGTCACCAGTTGTAGCGCACGCCGACACTCACGCCCCAGGGCTGCTCGATGTGCTTGCCCTTCATGTAGTCGAAGCCGGCCTGAACCTGCAGCGTGTCTGACACTTGTGCCGAGATCCCGGTGCCCAGTTCGATGCGGCTGCCGGAGAGGTCATTGGCAAACTTGTTGCCGTTGACCCGCACCTGGTTGTCGCGGGCGAATTCATGGGCAGCGGCGACCTTCACGTAAGGCTGTACGAAGCCACCGTCTTTGAGCGGGAAGTTGCGCCCGACATGACTGCCGACCTTGCCCAGTACTGAACTGGCGCTGTTGGCATTGGCGCGCATGCCGTTGTCCAGGGTGTAGTCGGCGCCATCGATCCACAGCGTCGAAAGTTGGGTGTACGGTTCGACGAACCAGCCGTCCTTGAGCTTGAAGTGCTTGCCCACCTCAACCGTGGCACCGACCCCGTTGTTGCTGTAGTCGCCCTTGGCTTTGCGGCCATCGCTCATGCGCACGTCAGAGCTGTTCTGGAAGCGGTTGGCCTTGATCAACGCATCGATGTACAGGCCGTCATCGGCCAGCCAGGTGCTGTAGGCACCCACGTGGAAGCTGTCGACCTTGCCCGAGGTCCCGCCGGACAGGTCCAGGTTCGAGCGGCTGTAGCCGCCCATCAGGCCGATCAGCCACTGGCCATCGCTGCTGGCGATCGGCATGTCGGCACCGAAGGCGATGCCTTGCTGGGTCTGATCGTAGGCGGCACCGGCGCCGGCGCTGACTTTGTGCTTGTTGCCGTAGCTGCGCAGCCAGCCGCCGCCCTGGTCCTGACCGTTGCGCAACTCGCCCATGCGGGTACGCAGGGTGGAGGACTCGCCGTACCAGACGGTTGGCGCCGCGCTGAACAGGCCCGTCACCGAGCGGGTGCCGGGGGTCGTGGTGTTGCTTTTGCGCACCAGGAACCAGTCGTCGCCGCGCTGCTCGAGGTCGTAGGCATAGGTGCCGAAGTCGACCTGCCCGCCGACCAGGTCGAAGCGTGAACTGCTGCCTTCGCCGGTGTGCACCACGTGATGAGCGGATACCGCCGCATTGGGATCGGTACCGGTGTTCTCCACCAACAGGCGGTGATCGCCGCTGGCCTTGCCGCTGACGTCGACGAAGTCGCCCTGTCCGGTGGTCAGGTCGGCGCCGAGCATGAAGGTGCCACTGCCGGACAGTTCGCCCAGTTGCAAGCGGGTGAAGCCTGCGTTGGCCGGTTCACCGCGCAGGCTCACCGTGCCCTGATCGAGATTCAGGCGGTCCAGATTCGAGTCGCCGGTGAGGGTCCACAGCGAAGAGCCGTCGATGTTCAGCGAGCTGGCGTTGCTGATGGTGCCGGTCAGGCTGGCGTTGTCCGCCAGGGTCAAGTCGACCGTGGCGTCTTCGCTGGCCACGATGTCGCCAGTCAGGCGGCTGTCGCTCACCGAGAAGTCGACCTTGGCATCGTCCTGGACTTCCAGAATGATGCCGTTGCCGCCCACCAGGCGCGATCCATTGGCGACATGAATGTTGACCTGCGTGTCCACAAGCGGAGGGGTGTAAACCCTGATGGCGCTGCCCTCGCGCCCCTCGACGGTGGAGTTGTCGATCAGCAGGTGAGCGTTGTGATCCCCAGGGCCTCGCGCGCCGCCGAAGGTCACGACACCGTTGTTGTCGCCGATTATCCGGCTGTTCTCACGAATCCGGACACTGGCGCCAGCTACGACCACACCGACACCACCCGGCAGCCGATCGACGCCCGGCGTACCCGCCACGCCATGAACCTCGGTGTTGGTCAGGTCCACCAGTGCGCTGTTGGCGGCGTTGATGCCCCGGGCGATCCCGGAGACGAAACTGTTGGAGATGAAGGCGCTGGATGCTTCCTGGAAACCGGACAGACGAATGCCGAAAGCCTGTTCATCAGGCCGGGCCGGGTCGAGCGTGGCTACGATCCGGCTGCTATCGATGACCGCGTGACTGTTGTAGAGCGCGATGCCGTTCTTGCCCTGGGCGCTGACCTCGGCGTTGTTGATGTTCACCTTGGCGCCGTTGGCCAGTATGTGCTGGGTGGCCGCTCCGGGCCTGACATTGAGCGTTGCGCCGGCTTTGAGGTTGTAGTCGTTGAGCGGCGATGACGGTTCCACGGCGAGCGTGCGTCCCTCGGGCACGACGATCGTCGCGGCGTCGACCGCTATCGGCACAGCGATAAAGCCCAGCGCCACCAGGTGCTGGGCGAGTAAGGTAGATTTCATGATTGGATTCGACCGTAAAAAAATGACGGCGAGATTCAATCCTGAAAGCCTTCCTGATGATGTAGGAGGATTCCCAAGGGCAGCAGGAAAAAACCTACACCTGCTGCCGCATTGGCTTTCAAATTACCAGCTAAAACGTACGCCGACGTTCACGCCCCAAGGCTGTTCGATATGCTTGCCAGTGCTGTAGTCGACATCGACATGGGCCTGCAACGTGCCGCTGATCTTGGCGACCACGCCCCCGCCGAACTCGGCGCGGGCGCCGGAGAGGTCGTCATGGAAGGTGTTGTCGTTCACCTTGACTTCATTGTTGCGCGCGAATTCGCGGGCGGCGGCGACTTTCACGTAGGGCTGCACGAAGCCACCCGATTGCAGGGGGATGGTCCGGCCAAGGTGTGTACCGACCTTGCCGAGCAAGGAGTCCGCCTTGTTACTGCTGGCTCGAAGATCGTTGTCCAGTCGATAGTTCTCGCCCTCCACCCACAAAGCGGCGACTTGCGCGTAAGGCTCTATGAACCAACCGTCATCCAGCTTGATGTGTCGGCCGGCCTCGACCTGGCCGCCCACGCCATAGTTGGAATAATCACCTTTGGCCTTGTTCCCGTCGCTCATGCGCACATCGGCTTTGTTGTCGAAGCGGTTGGCCTTGATCACGGCATCGAGGTAATAGCCGCTGTCGGTCAGCCAGGTGCTGTACAGGCCCAGGTAGTAGCTGTCGACGCGGCCATTGCTGCCCAGGCGCATGTTCAGCTCCGAGTCGCTGTAGCCGCCCATGACCCCGACCAGCCACTGTCCGCTTTCGGCGGGTAATGCGGTGTCGATACCGAAGGAGATACCTTGTTGGGTCTGTTGGTAGTCGACTTGGTCAGCGGTCGAAACCCGATAGCGATTGGCGTAGGTGCGCGCCCACACCCCGCCCTGGCCGGCGCCGCCGTCACGCAGTTCGCCCATGCGGCTGCGTAGAGTGGTCAACTCGCCGTACCACACGCTGGGTGCGGCGCTGAACACGGCGATGGCGGTGGTCGCACTGGGCGAGATGATCGGGATCTCGGCTTGGGCCAGGTACCAGTCCGTATCGCGTTGTTGCAGCAAGTAGGAGTAAGCGCCCACATCCACCGTGCCGGTTTCGCTGATCAGGCTGAACTGCGCGGGGCCGCCTTCGGTGTGCACGACCCGCTGTGGCTGATCCCCCGACAGCGGTTCTGCGCCGGTGTTCTGGATGAGAAGGCCATGCTGGCCCTGCGCCTGGCCTTCGATGTTCACCAGATCGCTCTGATGGGCGGCCAGATCGGTGCCCAGCACGAACGTGCCCGCACCTTGGAGGCTGGTCGCGGTCAAGGTGCGGAACCCGGCCTGACCGGCCCGCAGGTCGACCGTACCGCCGTCGAGGCTGAGGGCGCCGACGCTCGAGTCGTTGATCATGTTCAGGCGAGCGTTGCTGGCGATGGCGGTGGCGCCGACGTTGCGCACGGTTCCAGTGAACAGTGAACCGTTGCTCAGGCTCAGCGCGCCGCTACCTGGTACGTCCTGGGTCATGTCGCCGGTCATGCGGCTGTTGTCCAGGGACAGGCTGGCGACGTTGTTCACGTTACCGTCCAGGGTCGAGGCGTTGTTCAGGCGGATCGCCGTGGTGCTGCCGGTGCCCGAGAGCACATTGCCTTGCAGGCTGCTGGCATCGAGCGACAGCGTGCCGCCATCGACCACATCGCCGGTCAGGCGTGAGCCCGTGGTCAGGGTGGTGCTGCCGACATTGCGTGCAGTGCCATTGAATTCGGCACTGTTGGCCAGGTTCAGCGCGCCGCTGCCCGGCACGTCCTGGGTCATGTCGCCGGTCATGCGGCTGTTGTCCAGGGACAGGCTGGCGGCGTTGGTTACATTGCCGTCCAGGGACGAGGCATTGCCCAGCGCCACGCGGGTGCCGCTGCCAGCAGCCGAGAGCACATTGCCTTGCAGGCTGCTGGCATCGAGCGACAGCGTGCCGCCATCGACCACATCGCCGGTCAGGCGTGAGCCCGTGGTCAGGGTGGTGCTGCCGACATTGCGTGCAGTGCCGTTGAATTCGGCACCGTTGGCCAGGTTCAGCGCGCCGCTGCCCGGCACGTCCTGGGTCATGTCGCCGGTCATGCGGCTGTTGTCCAGGGACAGGCTGGCGGCGTTGGTTACATTGCCGTCCAGGGACGAGGCATTGCCCAGCGCCACGCGGGTGCTGCTGCCAGCGGCGGACAGTACATTGCCCTCAATGGCGCTGGCGTCTGCCGTGAGCGTGCCGACATTGTTGAAGTTGCCGGTGAATCGCGAACCGTTGCTCAGCGTGGCGGTCGCGCTGGACCCCAGCGGTTGATTGAGATTGCCCACCACTGTACTGGCGTCCAGGGCCAGGCTGTTGAGGTTGTTGAGGTCTCCCGTCAGGGCTGCCGCGTTTGCCAGGGTCACGTCGGCCACGGCACCAGTCGCTGCGTTGATGTTGCCGGTGAGGCTGCTGGCATCGATCAAAACCCGCGCCTGGGCGATGGCTCCGGCCGGATCGGACGGCAAGCCGACTTCGATCAAGGTCTGATTCGCAGCGTTGAGTTGTGATCCGTTGGCGATGACGATGTCGGCCTGCATGGCCTCGCCGCGCAAGTTGCCGACCACGATAGCGCTGCCCTCCTGGGAGGTCAGGCCGGCGTTGTCCAGGACCAGACGCGGTGCGGCTTCATCGCTGTTGAGCGCGAACAGACCCGCCCCCCAGCGGCTGCCCGTGGCATTACTGCCGCGCAGGATCGCTTCGCCGCCAGTGATCGATACCCCAAGGCCACTACCGGCAATCGACGTGCCTTGTGCACCCAGGCCGGTGATGGTCGAGTCGGTGAGCGTCACCGTGCTGCCCGAGGACACGGTGACGCCGCGTCCGATCCCTGAAATCGTGCTGTTCGACACCTCGACGAGGGAGCCTGATGCGCCTGCCTGCAAGGCGCGAACAGCCTGCAGACCGGTCGCGGAAGTCGAGGATATGGTCGAGTTACGGATCGTGGCGTTCGAGCCGATCATGGATACGCCTGGCTGGGCGCCTGAGTTGACCGACACACCGTCCAACGACACTGTGGACCCGGCTCTGGCGTTGATCCCCAACGTTTCTGCGCCTGCGAGCACGCTGAGGCTGGCCGACTCGAGCGTCCAGGTCTCAGGAGCGGTGCCTGGGTTGACGGTAGCGCTGTCTCCGGGACCCAGATTGGCCGCCAATGCGAAAGGGGTAAGCGCGCACAGCGCCACGAGTGTGGGTGAACGCTTCATTAGAATGAATGTAAAACGGCATCCGGACATCAGCGCGACTCCTGTTGATTTCATAGAGTTCTTCCAACACGGATTTTGTTGCACGCCTGACTATAGAGCGGCATTGAAATAGCGCACCTGATAAAAATGCTAGGTTACAGGCGCGACGGGGCTGCTCTAACTTGATGCTGCGGATGGGCATCAAGACAACGACGCTCTCGTCGAGCCGTGGCTGCCGAGGGTAAGCGTGAATAAAAGGAGCTTGAAAGTTTCTGGTCAGGTTCGTCTTCCACTTCCACGATCCCGAGGACTGTTCAATGAACGCTAGTCAACAAAGAAACAGTGCAGGCCTGGTGCAAAATTCCATTCTTCAGTTGCCGCAGATGCGTATTCCTGCTCGAGATCCGACACGCACCATCGTGCCGGTCGCTGAACTGCAGCGTGATCTCGAAATTAAAGTTCCCAAGAGCCCCGACTTGCGCCCCTTCGACACGATTAAACTCATCCGGGACGGCGTGTTTTTCGGCGATGAGAAGGTCATCACCCAGGCCGAACTGGACGACCCTGCTCTTACAGAATTCACAATGTTGTTTCGCATGGATGAGTTTCCCGCCAAGGGCACCGATGTAGTCATCGCCCTCGATTATGGTATTTACGATCCTGACTCCGAAGACGGTGAAGCCGCGGGGTACCCGTTGCGCACGCGTTTCGACCAACTTGCGCCTGCCGGTGTCAGACCGCCACCGATCGCTTTCACGGACGAACAGTTGGACGGCATTACCGATGCCGATCTGATCAATGACGCGCTGCCAGTGCTGATCAATCCGTATTATCAGGGTGAGGCCGAAGACAAGATCGAGTTTTGGATCGGCTCGCGCGAGGACATCGGCTCGGGCACCTGGTTACCTCAGTCCTTCGATGTCACCAACCCGTCGCTTTCTACTGCCGGCTTCATCACGCGCGCTGAGCTGGAGTCGATGGGTGATGGGCGTCGCTTCTTCGCTTACCGGGTGACCGACTGGGCAGGCAATGTCAGCGCGCCTTCGTCGCCGGTGGCCATTGACGTGTTCATCCAATTGCCAGCGCTCCAGGCTCCACTGATCCCTGAAGCCGATGATGGACTGATCACCTACAACGATGCCTATCCCGAGGTGGATGTCCAGATTCCCGCCTATCCTGGTGCATCCGTGGGCGACGAGATTGTTGTGACCTGGGGGGGGCAGACGATGCCTCCCTACAGGCTGACCGTTCAAGACGTCGGCAATGCGCCGATACTGGTCACCCTTCCTGTCCCCTTCGCCAGTGCGCTGGCGCAAGGTAACGGGCCAGTGGACGTCACCTACACGTTGCGACGCGGTAACCGTGCCCCTGTCAATGCCCCTATCACCCAAGTCCAGGTCAACCTCAGAACCCCCGGCGGTCCTGATCCTGATCCAGACCCCGAAAATCCAGTGCACGGCAACATTCAACCGCCGGTCGTCAAATGCGGTACCAGCCCGGACAACACCATTGAAGCGCGCGATTTCGGCAAAGATGCCGAGGCGTTGATCCCCAGGCTGGGCAAGGATGGCAACCCAATCTGGGTGGAGGGCGATATCATCCAACTGTATTGGCATGGCCAGGGTGATCCGGGCTTGCAGCCGATTCACGTCAATGCGGCCAACGGCTCTGCGGACATCCGCTACCCCATCCCATTCGATCCGGTGATCAAGGCGACGGGCACAGGTGAATACGATGTGTACTTCACGGTTACCCGTCTGCTGGGTGCCAATCCTGCGCCCATCCCTGTCCACGTTTCGTCACCGACCCAGTTGGTGAAGGTGTCGGCTGGATCGCAAGTTCCAGGTGGTGAAGACCCTCTTGCGCCCGCTACTTTCCCGGATGCGAACGCACGCAACATCATCATCAGAGCGGTTGGCATGGCGGGTACCCGTTTCCGTATCCCTCTGAGTGGTGTGAAGAACATCGAACTGTCCAGAAACCCACGCGTGAGCTACGACTTCCATGGCGTGCGGGTGCCGCTGGGTCAATATACTCCACCAACGGGCCAAGTCGATCCCATCGAGGATTCTCGAATCACGGGTGAGCAGGCCTTGGTCCAAGCGGATATTGATCGGGGCTATGTAGATGTGCTGCTGCCTTATAGCAAAACCTATTACATATGCCGTAATGGGGGGTTCGCTGAATATTCGCTGTCTAATGATGCCGGCGCGAGTTCTCCTCAAGATCGAGGCTATGTGTATTTTGCATTGAACCGGGGCGGCGGTAGTTGTGACGTGCCATCGACTTGATCGCGCCTGCACCTATCAATGCAGCAGAAACTTTTCTTGAGGATTTGAACATGAAAGCAGACGCAAAGAAATTATCCCTGCCGCCGATTGCTTTTACCGACGATCAGCGTCATGAAATCAATGATCAAACGCTGGAGAATGATGAGCTGTCAGCGGAAGTTGATCCGTTCTTCGGCAGCGAACAGGGCGATGTTGTCGAGTTGTGGGTAGGCGAAAGTCGAAGTTCAGGAGACTTTGTAAGTCCGACCTATACGGTCGACGATCCATCGAATGTACTCGTCGTGTCGTTCAGGCGGATCGATTTGTTGAAGGTCAACAACAAACGTGCGTACTTCGGTTATCGCGTCAACGGCGGGGAGTTGTCGACAGTGGTCGGTATTCCCGTCAGTTTGAGCGAGAGTGCCGGCTGACACCAAGCGTTGGCGATTGCCCGACCTGATTTCAGGTCGGGCCTTGCTCAAGGCCGGGCGCCTGGCACTTGTTGCTGTCCATGAATCCCCAATCGACGCGCCAACCGCCCGAGGTTGGCGCGGTCGATTCCCAGCTCCCGCGCTGCGGCTGCCCAGTTGTGGCCGTGACGTTGCAGGCATTGCTTGATCACGTGGCGTTGATACCCATCCAGTGCCTCCCGCAAACCGCCCTCGTATACTGCCGGGTAGTGCAGCGACGGCCTATCCGCTTCGGGTTCGTGCCGGGTGATGGGGGTCAGTTCCAGATCGATGGCGTCCAGCGCCAGCAGTCGCGAGGCGGGCCTGCCACGCCCCAGCGCTTTGAGTGCGCAACGACCGATGAGGTGCTCGAGCTCACGCACGTTCCCCGGCCAGTCGTAGGCCAGCAACGCCGCTTCGGCCGCCTTGGTCAAGCGCAGGCTGTCGAGCCCCAGGCGCGATCGATTCTGCTCGAGAAAAAAACCCGCGAGCAACAACACGTCGCGGCCCCGCTCGCGCAGCGCAGGCACCGGCAGCGGATAGACGCTCAAACGGTGATAAAGATCGGCACGGAATTGACCCGCGCGCACGCTGGCGGCCAGGTCGCGGTTGGTGGCGGCGATCAGCCGCACATCCACCCGGTGTTCCCGGTCCGAACCCAATCGCTGCAGTTGCCCACTCTGCAACACGCGCAGCAGTTTGGCCTGTACGGCCAACGGCAATTCACCCACTTCATCGAGAAACAGCGTGCCGCCATCGGCCAGCTCGAACTTGCCGCGCCGTTCGCCGTGGGCACCGGTGAACGCACCACGCACATGCCCGAACAGCTCGCTTTCCACCAGAGTGTCGGGCAGGGCGGCACAGTTGAGGCTGATCATCGGTTTGTCGGCGCGGTGGCTGGCCTGGTGCAGGGCTTGGGCGACCAACTCCTTGCCCACCCCGGTTTCGCCCGTGATCAAGACGGTGAGATCGCTGCCGGCGACCAGACGCAACTCCTCGAGCAGGCGCTTGTGCGCCGGACTCTGGCCGATCAACTCCTGGCTGCGGTCAGTGGCCTGGCGGAAAAGGTCGGCCCGACGTTGCTCGTCCTGCACGCGCAGCGCCAACTGGTCGATGCGTTCGGCCACGGTGACGGTGGCTGCGGCAAGGCTGGCGAAGGCTTCCAGCGCGTCGAGTTCCAGGCTCTGGAACTGCCCGGGGGTCAACGCATCGAGGGTCAGCAGTCCCCACGGGCGCTCTTCGATCATCAAAGGACAGCCCATGCAGTCGTGCACTTGTAGATCGACATCGGTGGCTTCGACCAGGCCGTCGTACGGATCGGGCAATGGGGAGTCGCTGGCGAAGCGGGTCGGTTGCGGGCGGCTGAGCAGCACCTGGAAACGCGGATGATCACTGACCTTGAAGCGCCGGCCGAGGGTATCGGTGGCCAGCCCGTCGATCGCCAGTGGCACCAGCCAGTCGCCCTTCAGACGCAGCAGCGCGGCGGCATCGCAGGGCAGCAGCGTGCGCAGGGCTTGTAGCAGGCGCCGATAGCGCTCTTGATCGGGCAGGTCGCGCGACAGATCGCTGACCAAAGGGAGGAGGGCGGTGAGCAGGGGTTTTGCAGTCATTTGGACTCCTGTTGGTCATCCTGACTATACGCGGACACTGGTCAATATGACATTAATCCGCTCCAGGGCTTGATTTCGCAGGGCCTGCCAGTTGGCACGATTGGTGAAACGACCGGTGTAATCATTCGAAGCCCAAGGCTCAGGAGTCGCAGCAATGCTCAATGCCGAACACCGTGCAATCATCAAGGCCACCGTCCCCCTGCTCGAAAGCGGGGGCGAGGCACTGACCACCCACTTCTACAAGATGATGCTCAGCGAGTACCCCGAAGTGCGTCCGCTGTTCAACCAGGCGCACCAGGCCAGCGGCGACCAACCGCGCGCGCTGGCCAACGGCGTGCTGATGTACGCCAAGCACATCGACCGGCTCGACGCCCTGGGCGGTCTAGTAGGACAGATCATCAACAAGCACGTGGCCCTGCAGATTCTGCCCGAGCACTACCCCATCGTCGGCCGCTGCCTGCTGCGTGCCATCGAAGAGGTGCTGGGCAGCGAGATCGCCACGCCGGCGGTGATCGAAGCCTGGGCGGCGGCTTACGGGCAATTGGCCGAGATTCTCATCGGCGCCGAAGAGCAGTTGTACCAGGCCAAGGAGCAAGCCGAGGGCGGCTGGCGGGGCGGGCGGGCGTTCCGTCTGGTGCGCCGCGAGCAAGAGAGCGCGGAAATCGTCTCGTTCTACTTCGAGCCGGTCGATGGCGCGGCGGTGCTCAAGGCTGAGCCTGGGCAGTACATCGGTGTGCAGTTGTTCATCGAGGGCCGCGAGCAGCGCCGCAACTATTCGCTGTCGTCGCTCAGCGATGGCCGGCAGTACCGCATCAGCGTCAAACGCGAGGACGGGGGTGTGGTCTCCAATTACCTGCACGATCATCTGCAAGTCGACACTACCGTCACACTGTTTCCGCCTGCGGGCGATTTTACTTTGCAGGCCAGCGACAAGCCCTTGGTGCTGATCAGCGGTGGGGTAGGGATCACCCCGACTCTGGCCATGCTCGAAGCAGCGCTGCAGACCCAGCGTCCGATACGCTTCATCCACTGCGCGCGCAATGGCGCGGTGCATGCATTTCGCGAATGGGTCGATGAGTTGGCCGAGCGCCACCCGCAACTGCAGCGCTTCTACTGCTACGACGAGCACGACGGCAGTCGGTCCGTCGATGCCGTGGGTCTGCTGAGTGAGGACTTGCTGGCCGAGTGGTTGCCCCGTGAGCGCGACATGGACGTCTACTTCCTCGGACCCAAGGGCTTCATGGCGGCGATCCGGCGGTCCTTGAACCATTTGGGCGTGCCGCCAACGCAGAGCCACTTCGAGTTCTTCGGACCGGCTGCGGCCTTGGAGTAGCGGGTCAGAGACCGGGCCGGGCCACGCTCGGCTCGGTTTCTCTACAAGTAGTGCAGTGTTTTTAACCCACCGTTAATCGCCGTATCCTTCACTTTCGCTCACCCACGTCTTTGTCATCGGATGGGTGAACCGACCTGCAGACTGTCGGTCTGAGCTTCCCATGGAAAGCCCGGGCCGCACCGCACTGTCACCTTTTCATCCATCGCCGGGTGCCCGCGCCGTGTAGACTGGCGGGCTTTGGGCATGGGCCATAGGGCAGCAGGCCTGCAACTCTCCAACGAAGGAACCGGTCATGAACGAACACAACCTGCGCCTGAATCGGGAACGGCGCTTTCTGGTACTGCTGGGGCTGATCTGCCTGTCGTTGATCGGCGGCGCTCTTTATATGCAGGTGGTGCTGGGCGAAGCACCGTGCCCGCTGTGCATCCTGCAGCGCTACGCCTTGCTGTTGATCGCCCTGTTCGCGTTCATCGCAGCCGCCATGCCGGGGCGGCGCAGCCTGACCTTCTTCGAAGCGTTGGTGGTGCTCAGCGCCATTGGCGGAATCGTTGCGGCCGGCAACCATGTGTATATACTCGCCAACCCCGCCGTCAGCTGTGGCGTCGATGTGCTGCAACCGATCGTCGACGACCTGCCACTGGCGCAGGTCTGGCCGCTGGCGTTCCAGGTCGATGGTTTCTGCACCACGCCCTACCCGCCGATCCTGGGGCTGTCGCTGGCGCAATGGGCGCTGGTGGCCTTCGTCCTCACTGCCCTCCTGGTGCCACTGGGGATCTACCGAAATCGCCGTCGGGCTTAGACAAAAGTCCTTGTATGACGCAGGCCCATTGCGCAGCTTAATCGGTATCGAAAACCTGTCCTCGGCTGATGTAGATCAAGTTCCAGCCCTTGCAGCATGCGGGTTTCGGGTCTACAGCCGAGGGTGCGACAAACTGTCGCGAAGTTGATTTTTGAGCGCTGATTGTTACCGATTCAGTAAAGGACTGTTGCTCAATAAGTCATAGTAAAGGGGGGGCTACCTATCTACAATCGCCCCCAATTTCCGTTCGGCACTGCTTGCAAGTCGCAGGATTGAAGGAAGCCCCAGCGCTCCTTTTGCTGACTTCGACAAGTTTCGCCCAACGGCGATCCGGGCGGACACCCCTCCGCGTTTTCCGCACCAAATGGACTTGGTCTGAAGTACAGGCCTTTAGCCTACGAAAAACCCCAAGCTCGACCATACTTCCAACGCCCAGATCCTGCAGTCGGATCACAGGCCGGAGGGAGTTCGGGCTTAAAAATGCTAACGCTGGGCAGGACGAAGTGTTGGCGAACAAAACACATTGCATTGAAGCAAGCTGATCTAGAGGTCGTGAGATGAGTAAAAAGCGTTACCCCAGACTGTTTGGCATATTGCCCTTTTTAGGCATGCTTTTACTCAGTGGGTGCAACTGGACCCTGCTCGACCCCAAGGGCCAGGTCGGCATTGAGCAAAAGAACCTGATCCTGATCGCGATCGGCCTGATGCTGCTGGTGGTGATCCCGGTCATCATCATGACCCTGGTCTTCGCCTGGAAGTACCGTGCTTCCAACACGGCGGCCACCTACACGCCTGACTGGTCGCACTCGACCAAGATCGAGGCGGCGGTGTGGATCATCCCGATCCTGATCATCATCGTGCTGGGCTACGTCACCTACAAGTCCACCCATAAACTGGACCCCTACCGTCCACTGGATTCCGATGTGAAACCGGTGCAGATCGACGTGGTGGCCCTGGACTGGAAATGGCTGTTCATCTATCCGGAGCAAGGCATCGCCACGGTCAACAAGATCGTCTTCCCGGCCAACACCCCGGTCAACTTCCGCGTGACCTCCGACGCCGTGATGAACTCGTTCTTCATCCCTGGCCTGGGTGGCCAGATCTACGCGATGGCCGGCATGACCACCAAGCTGCACCTGATCGCCAACGAAAATGGCGAGTTCGACGGTATCTCGGCGAACTACAGCGGTGCGGGCTTCACCGGTATGAAATTCAAGGCAACCGCCACCTCGCAAGCCGACTTCGATGCCTGGGTCGCGCAAGTGAAGGCGTCGCCGAAGAAGCTGGACAAGGCCGAATACGACGCCTTGGCCAAACCAAGCGAAAACAACCCAGTCGCGCTGTACAGCGAGGCTTCGCCTGACACGTTCCAGCTCATCGTCGACAAGTACGAAGGCATGAACCGCGGTCGTCCGAGCCATGAAGAAGCAGGCAGCAAAGACCTGGCCACTACCAAGGGTGTGGAATCGAGTATGCAACCAGCTGCCGGTGCAGAGGAGTAAGAGATGTTCGGTAAATTAAGCCTGGAGGCGATACCCTATCACGAGCCGATAGTCATGGTGACGCTTGCCATGATCGCGCTCGGTGGTATCGCCGTCGTTGGTGCCATCACCTATTTCCGCAAGTGGTCCTACCTGTGGACCGAGTGGCTGACCACGGTCGACCACAAGAAGATCGGGGTGATGTACATCATCGTCGCGATGGTCATGCTGCTGCGCGGCTTTGCCGACGCCATCATGATGCGTACCCAGCTGGCCGTCGCCACCGGCGGCTCCGAAGGCTACCTGCCGCCTGAACACTATGACCAGATCTTCACCGCCCACGGTGTGATCATGATCATCTTCATGGCGATGCCGTTCTTCACCGGCCTGATGAACCTGGCCCTGCCTCTGCAGATCGGTGCACGTGACGTTGCCTTCCCGTTCCTGAACTCCCTGAGCTTCTACCTGCTGCTGGCGGGCGTGCTGCTGGTGAACATCTCGCTGGGCGTCGGCGAATTCGCCAAGACCGGCTGGGTGGCCTATCCGCCGCTTGCGGGTATCCAGTACAGCCCTGGCGTGGGGGTCGATTACTATATCTGGGCGCTACAGCTATCAGGTCTAGGCACGACATTGACGGGCGTGAACTTCCTGGTCACCGTCCTGAAGATGCGTGCACCTGGCATGAAGCTGATGGATATGCCGATTTTCACCTGGACCTGCACCTGGGCCAACGTGCTGATCGTCGCTTCCTTCCCGATCCTGACCGCTGCACTGGCCCTGCTGACCGTTGACCGTTATCTGGACTTCCACATCTTCACCAACGAGCTTGGTGGGAACCCGATGATGTACGTCAACCTGTTCTGGGCCTGGGGTCACCCCGAGGTGTACATCCTGATCCTGCCGGCCTTCGGCGTGTTCTCGGAAGTGACCTCGACCTTCGCCAGCAAGCGCCTGTTCGGCCACCACGCGATGATCTACGCATCGGGTGCGATCGCCATCCTGGGCTTCGCGGTCTGGCTGCACCACTTCTTCACCATGGGTGCCGGCGCCAGCGTCAACACCTTCTTCGGCCTGGCGACGATGCTGATCTCCATCCCGACCGGTGTGAAGCTGTTCAACTGGCTGTTCACCATCTACCAGGGCCGTCTGCGCTTCACCCCGCCGATTCTCTGGACCCTGGGTTTCATGGTCACCTTCTCCATCGGTGGCATGACCGGCGTTCTGCTGGCCGTTCCGGGTGCTGACTTCGTGCTGCACAACAGCCTGTTCGTGATCGCCCACTTCCACAACGTGATCATCGGTGGTGCGGTGTTCGGCTACATCGCCGGCTTCGCCTTCTGGTTCCCGAAAGCCTTCGGCTTCACCCTCAACGAGAAGTGGGGCAAGGCGGCCTTCTGGTTCTGGATCTCGGGCTTCTACGTCGCCTTCATGCCGCTGTACGCCCTGGGCTTCATGGGCATGACCCGTCGTCTGAACCACTCCGACAACCCGCTGTGGGAACCCTACCTGTACGTCGCCGTGGTCGGTGCCGTGCTGATCCTGTTCGGTATCGCCTGCCAGCTGATCCAGCTCTACGTGTCGATCCGCGATCGCAAGCAGAACATGGACGTGACCGGCGACCCATGGGGCGGCCGTACCCTGGAATGGTCGACTTCGTCGCCACCACCGTTCTACAACTTCGCCCACATGCCCGAGAAAGTCGGTCTGGATGCCTGGCAAGAAGCCAAGGACGCCGGTGTCGCCTACAAGGCGCCAGCCAAGTACGAAGCGATCCACATGCCGAGCAACACCTCTACCGGTCTGTTCATGGGTATGTTCCTGACCGTGTTCGGCTTCGCCTTCATCTGGCACATCTGGTGGCTGGTAGGCCTGAGCCTGGTAGCGACCATCGCGGTCTTCGTTCGCCACGCTGCGCGTGACGACCAGGGCTACATGGTGCCTGCCGAAGAAGTGGCGCGCATCGAAGGTGAACGCCAACGGGCCCTGCAGCTTGCCGGTGTGCCTACCGGTGGCGCACGTGTCGAAAACGTTTGAACGGGTGTAATCAATGTCCAGTCAAGTAATTCACGGTGACGCCCATGGCCATGACCATGGGCACGACGATCACCACCACGACTCGGGCCAGATGACCGTCTTCGGTTTCTGGCTGTACCTGATGACCGACTGCATCCTGTTTGCGTCGCTCTTCGCCACCTACGCGGTGCTGTCCGGCAGTTTTGCCGGCGGCCCGTCGGGTCATGACATCTTCCAGCTCGACTTCGTGCTGGTCGAAACGGCGTTCCTGCTGCTGTCCTCGATCACTTTCGGCTTCGCCATGCTGAAGATGTTCGCCGGCAACAAGGCAGGTGTACTGGGCTGGTTGGCAGTGACCTTCCTGTTCGGTGCAGGCTTCATCGCGATGGAAATCTATGAGTTCCATCACCTGATCATGGAGGGCTACGGCCCGCAGCGCAGTGGTTTCCTCTCGGGCTTCTTCGCCCTGGTCGGCACCCACGGTCTGCACGTGACCTCGGGCCTGATCTGGATGGCGATCCTGATGTACCAGATCCAGACCAAGGGCATCACGCCGACCGCCAAGACCCGCATGAGCTGCCTGAGCCTGTTCTGGCACTTCCTGGACGTGGTCTGGATCTGCGTATTCACCGTCGTCTACCTGCTGGGGGTTCTGTAATGGCTAACGCACACGACACTCATCACGAAGGCAACCACGGCAGCGTGAAGTCGTACATGATCGGCTTCGTCCTCTCGATCATCCTCACCGCGATTCCGTTCGCGCTGGCGATGTCGCCGATGCTGCCGAAGAACCTGACCGTGCTGGTCATCGTCGCCATGGCCGTTATCCAGGTGGTCGTCCACCTGGTGTACTTCCTGCACATGGATCGCTCGAAAGAGCAGAGCTCCAACGTGTCGACGTTCCTGTTCACCACCCTGGTGATCGCACTGCTGGTCGGCTTGTCGCTGTGGATCATGTTCAGCATCCACTTCGAAATGCTGGCCAAGTGAGGTAAGACTGCATGTCCGTGAAGCACTTTATCCAAATCACCAAACCGGGGATCATTTTCGGTAACGTGCTTTCCGTGGCGGGCGGTTTCTTCCTTGCCGCGAAGGGCCATGTGGACTTCGCCCTGTTCCTGGCCGTGGTGGTCGGTACTTCGCTGGTGGTCGCATCCGGTTGCGTGTTCAACAACTGCATCGACCGTGACATCGACCAGAAGATGGAACGTACCAAGAACCGCGTCATGGTCCAGGGCGGCATGTCGCTGCCCCTCGCGCTGATCTACGCCACCCTGCTCGGGGTGGCGGGTTTCAGCCTGCTGTACGTCCAGGCCAACCCGCTGTCGGCGTACTGCGCGCTGATCGGCTTCGTGGTCTACGTGGGCTTCTACAGCCTGTGGCTCAAGCGTAAATCGGTGCACGGCACCTTGGTTGGCAGCCTGTCCGGTGCCATGCCTCCGGTAATCGGCTATTGCGCCGTGAGCAACAGCTTCGACCTGGCAGCGGTCACGCTGCTGGTGATGTTCAGCCTGTGGCAGATGCCGCACAGCTTCGCCATCGCCATCTTCCGCTTCAAGGACTACAGCGCGGCCAACATTCCGGTCCTGCCGGTGGCCCGCGGTATCCTGGCAGCGAAGAAGCAGATCGTGCTGTACGTGCTGGCCTTCGTGCTCGCCACCGTCATGCTCACCCTCGGTGGCTATGCTGGCCTGGCTTACCTGGCCGTCGCCGCTGCCATGGGCCTGTACTGGCTGTACATGGCTTGGGGTGGTTACAAGGCCGAAGACGACAGCAAGTGGGCGCGCAAAGTGTTCGGCTTCTCCATCCTCACCGTCATGGCCTTGAGCCTGATGATGTCGGTGGACAGCCAGACCGCGACCGATGTGCTGATGACCTACGCTCGCTGAAACCGCTTCACGCTTCACTGAAAACCCGGCCTAGCGCCGGGTTTTTTCATGGTGCGCCCGAAACCCGGCAGATTTTCCGACTGCTGGCCTACGGTCGTACCGCATAGTTTCGATGCCCCAACCTTCTGGAGGCACCGAGATGAGTGCGTTCACCGTGTACTTCTGCGGCACCGGCTCCCATCGCTTCGATGACCGTAATCCCAATTTCTGGAACGGCGAACTGATCGCCACCCTGGCCAGCCATACCGGCGGCAGAGAGTTCGTCGACTGGATCGCGGTCGATGGTCCGGGCAGTGGCAATCTGCAGGACGATGCCTTGTTCGTCGATGACGGCGACCACCTCAAGGTGACAGGCACCCTGTTCGGCACAGGCTGGAACGAAAATGTGCAACATGCGTTGCAGGTCATCAAGGGCAAGAGCAACTGGGCACGGACCAAACTGACCGAGCAGCAATACGAGCATCTCAAGCAGGCCGGCATTCCGATTCCCGACGCCTCTGCCGCAGGTTCGTGGTTCTGGCGCACCTACGATTACGGCGAGCGTGCCGTGACCCCGCAGGCGTTGCAGGAACAGTTGATCAAGCAGATGCGCAAGCCATTGATTCCCAGCGTGGTCAATCTGGTGGGCTGGAGCCGTGGCGGGATCAGTTGCCATATGCTGGCCAATGCCATGGTTGCAGATCCGCAACTGCGCGACGTACCGGTCAACATCTTCGCCATTGATCCTGTCCCGGGTGTGGGGAACATCCAGGCTGATCGCGTGCAGTTGGGCGCGAACGTGAAGGAGTATGTCGGTTTCTACGCCCGTGACGAACGCTCCAAGGGCTTCGCCTGCGTGGTGCCGGTGACCGCGTTCGGCACGCGCATGAGCATCTTCCCGCTCCCCGGCCGGCATGCCACTCTGGTGGGCAATGCCTCCGCCGACGGCGCCAGTGCAGGCAAGGTGCTGCCCGAGCCGGGCATGATCGTCCGGCATTTCGCCGAAACCTGCCTCAAGCGCTGGGGCACCGCGTTGGACAAATGCCAGGGGCTCGATGACCAGGCGCTGGAGACCTGCCACCAGGCCATGGCCGCTGCCGACAGCCAGTACCTGGCGCTGCGTCAACAGTCCTACACGGCAATCACCGAAGGTAGCCAGCAGGAGCGCATCGTTCATCATGGCCTGAACCCGACCGAGTTCAGCAAGGTGGCCAACGAGGGCATGCAGACCAAGGAAGGGTTGGGCCTGCAGCAACTGACCTGCGACAGCTACCAGTCGCTGCACTGAATCATCGGGCGGGAGGGTTGCCTTCGGCAGCCCTCACTTTACAAAACATTACCGCTGCGCTTATCGTCTGCCTCGGCCACCGCAGTGGCCAACGTCGCTCGGACGGTTCCGGGCGCTTACGTCTTCGAGGAAATCATGGCCAACTCCGGTTCGCCGCGCCGCTTTGCGCGCATCGATCGTCTACCCCCCTACGTCTTCAACATCACTGCCGAACTCAAGATGGCTGCCCGTCGCCGTGGCGAGGACATCATCGACCTGAGCATGGGCAACCCCGACGGCGCCACCCCGCCGCACATCGTGCAGAAGCTGGTACAGGTCGCCCAGCGCGAAGACACTCACGGTTACTCCACCTCACGCGGCATTCCGCGCCTGCGCCGGGCCATTTCCAACTGGTACCGCGAACGCTACGAGGTCGAGATCGATCCGGACAGCGAAGCCATCGTCACCATCGGCTCGAAAGAAGGCCTGGCGCACCTGATGCTCGCCACCCTCGACCAGGGCGATACGGTGCTGGTACCCAACCCCAGCTACCCGATCCACATCTACGGTGCCGTGATTGCCGGCGCCCAGGTGCGTTCGGTGCCGCTGGTGCCGGGCGTGGACTTCTTCAATGAGCTGGAGCGGGCGATTCGCGAATCGATCCCCAAGCCGAAGATGATGATCCTGGGCTTCCCGTCCAATCCCACCGCGCAGTGCGTGGAGCTGGACTTCTTCGAGCGTGTGGTGGCCCTGGCCAAGCAGTACGACGTGCTGGTGGTTCACGACCTGGCCTATGCCGACATCGTCTACGACGGCTGGAAGGCGCCATCGATCATGCAGGTCCCCGGGGCCAAGGACATCGCGGTGGAGTTCTTCACCCTGTCCAAGAGCTACAACATGGCCGGCTGGCGGATCGGCTTCATGGTGGGTAATCCCGAGCTGGTCAATGCCCTGGCGCGCATCAAGAGTTACCACGACTACGGCACCTTCACGCCGCTGCAAGTGGCGGCGATCGCTGCCCTGGAAGGCGATCAGCAATGCGTGCGGGACATCGCCGAGCAGTACCGCCAGCGTCGCAACCTGCTGGTCAAGGGCCTGCATGAGCTGGGCTGGATGGTGGAAAACCCCAAGGCTTCGATGTACGTCTGGGCCAAGATCCCGGAAGCCTACGCACACCTGGGCTCGCTGGAATTCGCCAAGAAGCTGCTGGCCGAGGCCAAGGTCTGCGTGTCCCCTGGTATCGGTTTCGGGGAGTATGGCGACGATCATGTACGTTTTGCCCTGATCGAAAACCAGGACCGCATCCGCCAGGCCATCCGCGGCATCCGCCACATGTTCCGCGCCGGGAAGTAAGCGGCACGCGGCAAGCCGCAGCTGCAAGCGGCAAGCGGCAAGCGGCAAGCTGCAAGATAGAACTGCGTTGTCAGTGCCACCGCGATCTAGCTTGTAGCTTGTAGCTTGTAGCTTGTAGCTGGCGCTTAGCGCCTGGCGCGACCAGCGGCTGGTTTTTTTTGCGTGGGCCTCTGTTCAGGGGCGTGGGGTTGGATTACAAATGGCGGCGCGGGCGTCCGCTCGCTCCCCATAACCTCCCTTTCTGGCCATCATGTCCGAACAGAATCCTTGCCTGACCTGCGGCGCTTGCTGCGGCTACTTTCGTGTGTCCTTCTTCTGGGGTGAATGCCAATCCTCGGGCGGGTCGGTGCCCGACGATCTGGTGGTGCAAATCAACCCCACCCGCGTGGCGATGATCGGCACCGATGCCAAACCCTGCCGCTGCATCGGTCTGGAGGGGGAAATCGGCAACACAGTGGGCTGCACGCTCTACGAACAACGCTCCAGCCCGTGCCGCGAATTCGAGGCGTCCTGGGAGCATGGCACGCACAATCCGAGCTGCGACGCGGCCCGTGCCGCCTACGGTCTGCCACCGCTGACGCCGCCCGGCGCCAACGAGCCGCACTGGCCGGACGAGGGGGCCGAGGTGGCCTGATCCGCTCTCGGAACACCACCGTTCGTCGCTTGGATCCACTTTTGAAATCGCTGCAGCCCGCGTAATCCGGGCTGCCTAGACAAAGTATTAACCCGATTTGACCGTCCCTGTGCCGCGCCTGACTGCCTGTTCTGCGACCACACATTCCCCAACAAGGAAATTTGTCGCCAGGGTCAGGTGTTTCGTCGCGCGTGTGAAATCAACCGGCAACAGCGCTGTGCACGCATTCAAGGACTGAATCAGCTGATCCACGAAGGAGCTCTCCGTGGACAGAAGTCTCATCGCCGTTTCGCCCGCTCGTCTCTCGCACCTGTCATTGGCCGTAAGCCTCACCGTCGGCGGATTGCTGTTCGGTCTGACCAGCCAGTCGGCACTGGCCGCTTGTAGCCTCAGTGGGGGCGTGGTCACCTGCACCGGCGCGCTCAGTCCACTGGCCCCGGCCTATGCCAGCAGCGCGAACAATCTCACGGTCAACGTTCAGCAGGGCGCCAGCCTGGGTGTTGCGCTTGGCCTGCTCGGCACGGCGTTGAATCTGTCCGGCAGCAACATCACGCTGAACAACGCCGGCACGATTGACCCTTCGCTACTGGGCGCAGTCAGCCTGCTGAGCACCAGCACGCGCATCGGCAATGCCAACCCCAGCACCCTGGTGATCAACAACCTGGCCACCGGCGTGCTCAGAGGCACCGGGGGCGTTCTCGACGTCAACCTGGCCAATCTCAACGGCGCGGCGCTGGAGGTCACCAACGGTGCAGGCGGGAGCACCGTGATCAGCAATGCGGGGATCATCGGCTCTTCGGCACTCAGCGTCAGCGTGCTCAGCGAAGACACGCCCGTGGTCGCCGTCAGCGGCGGCGGCACGGTGAACATGACCAACACCGGCACCATCACCGGTCGCGCGGCGTTCCAGGCTTCCAGCAGCGGCAACACCTTCACCAACGTCGGCACCCTCAACGGCAGCCTGTCGATGGGTGCCGGCTCGACCAACCGTTTCAACGCCATCACCGGCTCCAGCGTCAACAAAGGCGGCGGCGCCGGCCTGCAATTGCTGGTAGTCAGCAATCCCAACCTGTCGTTCGCCGCCACCGGCACGGTCGATGGCGGCGCCGGCGGCAACAACACCCTCGCATTGCAGAACGCCGTGGGCGGCGGCAGCGGTACGGCCGGCAGTGGCACGATCGCGGCGGGCACCTACGTCAACTTCAACCGCCTGATCGTCGACAGCGGCACCTGGACCCTCGGTGGGCCGCTGCTGACCGGCAGCAGTTCGACCACGCTCAACGGCGGGCTGGTCAGCGTCGACGACTCCGCGGCCTTCGGTTCCGGCGCGATCACCGCCAACGGCGGGGCACTGCAAAGCGGCGGCGCTGGCGTGAACCTGAGCAATGCGCTGATCCTGGGCAGCAATGGCCTGACGGTTTCCGGCAGCAACCCCCTGGGTCTCAACGGCGTCCTGTCAGGTAGCGGTGCGCTGATCAAGAGCGGTGCCAGCCTGCTGACGCTGAGCGGTAACAACACCTTCAGCGGCGGCATCAACCTGACCGCTGGAGGCCTCGAACTGGGCAGCGCGGCGAGCCTGGGCGGCGGTGCGCTGAACGTGACCGGCGCGTCCCGATTGCAGGGCAGCGCGCCGCTGGTGCTGGCCAATGCCATGCAACTCAACGGCGCCGCACTCAACGTGACCGGCGCCAACGCCGTCACCTTGGGTGGCACGGTAAGCGGAACGGGAGCGCTGGTCAAAAGCGGCAGCGCCAGCCTGACCCTCAACGCCAGCAACACCTACACCGGTGGCACCACCCTCGGCGCAGGCACGCTGGTGTTGGGCAACGCAGGTGCCTTGGGCAGTGGTGCGTTGGGCCTGACCGGTAACGCGGCGTTGGATGCCAGCACTGCCATCAGCCTCGGCACCGCGATCAACCTGGCCGGCAACACCCTGACCCTGCCTGGCAGCAACGCCATGACCCTCACGGGCGCTATCGCTGGAACCGGTGGGCTGGTCAAGAACGGTGCGGCCAACCTGACCCTCAACGGCAACAACAGCTTCAGCGGCGGCACCACCGTCAATGGCGGCGCGTTGACCCTGGGCAACGGCAGTGCCTTGGGCAGCGGCGCCCTGAACCTGGGGGCGAGCCTGGTGCTCGACGCCGGTGCGGCGGTGAGCCTGGCCAACGCCATCAACCTCGGCGCCAGCACACTCGCGCTCGCCGGTTCCAGCGCCACCACCTTGGGCGGCGTGATCAGCGGCACGGGCGCGTTGGTGAAAAACGGTGCGGCCAACCTGACCCTCAACGGCAACAACAGCTTCAGCGGCGGCACCAGCGTCAATGGCGGCGCGTTGATTCTGGGCAACAGCACTGCGCTGGGCGGCGGCGCGCTGAACCTCGGGGCCAGCACACAGCTCGACACCAGCGCCGCACTGAACCTGAGCAATGCGATCAACCTCGGGAGCAACACGCTCGCGCTCGTCGGCAGCAACGCTGTGACCCTCGGTGGCGCCATCGGCGGCAGCGGGGCGCTGGTCAAGAATGGCGCGGCCGGCCTGACGCTCAACGGCAACAACAGCTATAGCGGTGGCACCACGCTCAACGCCGGTGTGCTGACCTTGGGCAGCAGTACCGCCCTGGGCACGGGCGCATTGACCCTTGGCGGCAACGCCGGTCTCGATGCCAGCGCAGCGCTCAGTGTGGCCAACGCTGTCGATCTGGGCAGCAACACTTTGAACGTGGCGGGCAGCAACGACCTGCGCCTGGACGGGACGATCGCCGGCACCGGGGCGTTGATCAAGAATGGCGCCGCCAACCTCACCCTCGGCGGCAGCAACACCTTCAGCGGCGGTCTGACGCTCAACACGGGCACCCTGACCTTGGCCAGTGCCGCCGCCCTGGGCAGCGGCGCGCTCACCGTCGGCGGCGCCGCCACCCTGGCCAACAGCACCGCGCTGAGCGTGAGCAACAACGTCAACCTCGACGCTAACTTGGCCTTGACCGGCAGCAACGACCTGACCTTGGCCGGCACCCTGAGCGGGGCCGGCGGCCTGGTCAAGAACGGCGCTGGCGCCCTTACCCTCAGTGGCGTCAATGCCCACACTGGCGCCACCACGCTCAACACCGGCACCCTGGTGCTCGGCAGTGCCGCCGCCCTGGGCAGCGGCGCCCTCAACGCCGCGGCCGGCACCACCTTGGACAGCACGGTGGCCGGGCTGAACCTCAGCAATTCGCTGAACCTGGGCGGCAACCTGAACCTGACCGGCCGCAACGACCTTGTCCTGAACGGCCTCCTGAGCGGCGCGGGCGGCTTGACCCAAAATGGCGCCAGCACCCTGACCCTCAACGGTGCCAACACCCAGGTCGGCGCCACCAACCTCAATGCCGGGCGCCTCGTGCTCGGCAACGATGCCGCGTTGGGCAGCGGTGTGCTCAATACCGCCGCGGGCACTCGCCTGGATACCCGCACGGCGGTCAACCTCGGCAATGCCGTCAACCTCGGCGGAGCCCTGACCGTCGATGGCAGCGCCGACCTCGGCTTTGCCGGCCTGGTCAGTGGCGCCGGCAGCCTGCTCAAGCAGGGCGCTGCGACCTTGACCCTGTCCGGCCCCAACGTTTACCTGGGCGGCACCACCCTCGCAGCGGGTGGCTTGGTGCTGGGCAATGGCGACGCGTTGGGGCTCGGCAATTTGACCGTCACCGGGGCTGGAAGCCTGGATAACACGGTGGCGCTGTCGGTCGCCAACGCGGTCACCCTCGACGCCGACCTGACCCTGCTCGGCAGCAACGACCTGCGTCTGGACGGTGTGATCGACGGTACCGGTCGCCTGGTCAAGAACGGTGTCGGCACCCTCGCGCTCGGCGCACCGAACACCTTCATCGGCGGCACGCTGCTCAATGCCGGAACCTTGCTTTTGGACAACGCCAGCGCCATGGGCAGTGGCGCATTGAACGTCGGCGGCACGGCCACGCTGGATACCGCAGCGGCGCTCAACCTGGGCAACGACATCGCGCTGAATGCCGACCTTACCCTCGCTGGCAGCAATGCCCTGGACCTGTCCGGTGTGATCAGCGGGGCAGGGCAGTTGATCAAGAACGGCGCGACCACGCTCACCTTGAACGGCGCGAACAGCTACGCTGGCGGCACCACGCTCAATGCCGGGGCTCTGGTGGTGGGCAACGGCGCCGCCTTGGGCAGCGGTGCCCTCAACGTTGCCGGTGCGACGCGCCTGGACAACAGCACGTCGCTCACACTGGGCAACGCCATTACGCTCAATGCCGACCTGACCTTGGGCGGCAGCAACGACCTCGGCCTGGCAGGCGCCATCAGCGGCAGCGGCGGTCTGGTCAAGAATGGTCCAGCCAACCTCACCCTCAGCGGCAACAATAGCTTCACTGGCGTGGTCGATCTGCTCGGCGGCACCCTCACCAGTGCAACGGCGACGGCACTGGGCAACGCCTCGGCGGTGAACGTCGGTGCCGGCGCCAGTCTCGCGCTCGGCGCCAGCACGGCCGTGGGTGGGCTCAACGGAGCGGGAGCAGTCAACCTCGGTGCGGGCAGCGACCTGAGCGTCGGTGGCAATGGCCTGGACAGCCTCTTCAGCGGCGCCTTGAGCGGCAGCGGCGGGCTGATCAAGCAAGGCCCCGGCACCCTGCAACTCACCGGCAGTAACGGGCTGACCGGCGCCACCACGGTCAACGCCGGGCTGCTTGAGGTCACCGGCTCGCTGGCCAGCGTCTCCGTGCAGGTCAATGCGGGCGCCAGCCTCGGTGGTGGCGGCAGCCTGCCGGGCGCGGTGGATATTGCCGATGGCGCGCACCTGCTGGCCAACAGCGGCAGCACCCTGAGCACCGGCGCGCTGACCCTGCACAGCGGTTCGATCCTCGATTTCGGCCTCGGCGCGCCGGTCAGCGGCAGCAACGCACTGGTCAGCGTCAACGGCAACCTCACCCTAGACGGCACCCTCAACGTCACCGACCTTGGCGGGTTCGGCACCGGTATCTACCGCCTGTTCGACTACACCGGCGCACTGCTCGACAACGGCCTGGCCTTGGGCACCTTGCCCGGCAGCGTGATGCCGAGCGACCTGCAAGTGCAGACGTCGGTCGGCGCGCAAGTCAACCTGTTGGTCGGCGGCGCGGCTGGTGGCGTGCAGTTCTGGGACGGTCTCGAGACGCTGGCCAACGGTTCCATCGACGGCGGCAGCGGCACCTGGGACGTCAGCACCGGCAACTGGACCAACCTCGCCGGTACGCTCAACAGTGCCTGGGGCGGCGAGTTCGCGGTGTTCCAGGGCGCAGCGGGCGAAGTCACCCTGGTCGGTACCCAAGCGGCCAGCGGCATGCAGTTCGTCACCGATGGCTACCGCCTGATCGGCAGCGGCGGGCTGGAGCTGGTCAACGCCGCCAACGGCGCGTTCGCCGTGCGGGTCGATCCCGGCGTGAACGCCACGCTGGAAGTCGATCTTTCGGGCAGCGGCCGACTGGCCAAGCTCGACCGCGGCACGCTGGTGCTCGGCGGGGTCAACAGCTACACCGGTGGCACCTTGCTGCAAGGCGGCCGGATCGTGCTCGGCAACGACCGCGCGCTCGGTGGCGGCGCGGTCACGACCGCAGGCGGCACGGCGCTGGACAGCCGCACGGCGGTCACCCTTGGCAACGACTTCGCTCTCGGCGGCGCGCTGACCTTGGACGGCAGCGCCGACCTTGGCCTGGTCGGCGTGATCCAGGGCGCCGGCAGCCTGGTCAAGAATGGCGCTGGCACGCTGACCCTCGGCAACGCCAACCGCTACAGCGGCGGCACCACCTTGAATGCCGGTAGCCTCGTGGTGGGCAGCGATCTGGCGCTGGGCAGCGGTAGCCTGACCGTGGGCGGTGCGTCCAGCCTCGTGGCGCCTGGCCAGATCGCACTGGCCAACGCAGTGACCCTCAACGCCAACCTGACCTTGCCCGGCACGGGCGACCTGCGTCTGGATGGCACGCTCAGTGGCAGCGCTGGGCTGATCAAGAATGGCAGCGGCTCGCTCGTCCTTTCCGGGAGCAACAGCTATCAGGGCGGCACGCGTCTGGACGCGGGCACGCTGCAGGTCGGCAGTGATGCCGCGCTGGGCAGCGGTACGCTCACGGCAGCGGCGGGCACCACCCTGTCGGCGACTGCTCAAGTGAACCTGGCCAACACCCTCGAACTGCTGGGCGATCTGACCTTGGTCAGCGCGCAGGACCTGGCGCTCAACGGCAGCGTCGGCGGCGCAGGCGGCCTGACCAAGACTGGAAGCGGCACCTTGACCCTGGGCGGCGGCAATACCTATCAAGGCGATACCAACCTGGCCGGCGGCACCCTGCTGCTGGAGAGCGACACGGCGCTCGGCCTGGGTGCACTGAACACCGCCGACGGCACTCAGCTCGACAGCCGCGTGGCCGTCAACCTCGACAACGCCGTCAACCTGGCGGGCACGCTGGCGCTCCTCGGCAGCAACGACCTCAGTCTCTCCGGGCCGATCACTGGCCTCGGCGGCCTGAGCAAGGCCGGACCGGGCAACCTCACCCTTGCGGGCGCCAACACCTTCGACGGTGGCGCGGTCCTCGGCGCGGGCAGCCTGACGCTGGGCGACGATGCAGCGTTGGGCAACGGTGCGTTGTCGGTCATCGGCGACGGCACGCTGTCCGGCACCACCGCGCTGCAAATCGCCAATGCCATCGGCCTGGCCGGTGGCGCCAACCTGACCCTCGACGTCGGCCAGGACCTGGCCCTGTCGGGCGCGATCAGCGGTGACGGCACCCTCACCAAGCAGGGCAGCGGGCAACTGCAACTCGCGGGCGATAACCGCTTCACCGGCGGCACGCTGCTGCAAGCCGGCAGCCTGTTGCTGGGCACCGCCAATGCCTTGGGCAGCGGTGCGTTGAGCGTGCTCGACGATGCCGTGCTGGACATCAGCCAGGCGCTGACGGTGAGCAATGCGATCAACCTGACCAGCGGTAACCTGACCCTCGGTGGCGCGCAGGATCTGGTGCTCGACGGCGTGATCGCAGGTGGCGGTGCGCTGGTCAAGAATGGCGGCGCCAGCCTGACCCTCGCAGGCGCCAACACCTTCGGGGGCGCCACCCAACTCAACGGTGGCACGCTGATCGTCGGCAACGACAGCGCCCTGGGCAGCGGGTCGCTGATCGCGGCCGACGGCACCGCGCTCGATGCCAACACCGACACTCGTCTGGCCAACAACCTGACAGTGGGTGGCGTACTCACCCTGCCAGGCTCTGCCGACTTCACCTTGAACGGTGTGATCGACGGCGCCGGCGGTCTGAACAAGTCGGGTGCCAGCACCCTGATCCTCAACGGCGCCAATACGTATCTGGGGGGCACCACGCTGGGCGCCGGCCAGTTGGTGGTCGGCGACGACAGTGCCTTGGGCCTGGGCGGTCTCACCGTCGCCGGCGCTTCGATCTTGAGCAGTGGTAGCGCCGCCACCACACTGGCCAACGATGTGGCACTCGATGCCGACCTGAGCGTCGTGGGCAGCAACGACCTGACCTTGAATGGCGTGGTAAACGGCGCCGGCGCCCTGGTCAAGCAAGGCGACGGCAACCTGACCCTCTCCGCCAGCAATGGCTACCAAGGCGGCACTCAGCTCGAAGCCGGGCGCCTGACCCTCGGCAATGGTGGCGCGCTGGGCAGCGGGCCTCTGGTCGTGACCGGTGATGCCACGCTCGGCACTGCAGCGCCGCTGACCCTGGGCAGTCTTGTCGCCCTGAGCAATGGCGCCACGCTCACGCTCGATGCCGACAACGCGCTGGTCCTCACGGGCGACCTGAGCGGCACCGGCAACCTGATCAAGACTGGCGCCGACGACGTGACCCTGGTGGGCGGCAAGACGTTCACCGGCAACGTCGCCGTGCAGGCCGGTTCGCTCACCACACAGGGCAACGGCGTGTTGGCCAATGTCGGCACTCTGGACCTCGCTGCCGGTGGGCAGTTGAACCTCAACGGCGACGCCAGCCTCGGCGCGCTGAGTGGCAGTGGTCAGGCCAACCTCGGCAGCGGCGCCACCCTGAGCCTTGGCAGCAATGATCTCGACACGGCGTTCGCCGGGGCGCTGAACGGGCTCGGCAGCCTGGCCAAGGTCGGTAATGGGCGGCTGATCCTGAGTGGCGTCAGCGCCTTGGGCGGCAACACCCAGGTCAATGGCGGCACCTTGCAGGTCGATGGCACGCTATCCAGCGCCGGGCTTAACGTTGCCAGCGGCGCCAGCTTGAGCGGCAGCGGCACGGTTGCGGCGCCGGTCGGCATCGGTGCGAGCGGGCGCTTGATCGGCAACAGCGGCAGCACCCTGGGCCTTGGCTCACTGGTGCTGGACAACGCGGCCAACGTCGATGTCGGGCTGGCCACGCCGAGCATCAACAGCGCGGCGCTGTTCGCCGTGGGCGGGGACCTGACCTTGGGCGGTACGCTGAACATCAGCGACATCGGCGGCTTCGGCAACGGTGTGTACCGGCTGTTCGACTACGGCGGCGTGCTCACCGACAACGGCCTGGCCTTCGGCAACCTGCCGCTGGGCGTGGCGCTGGGTAACCTGGCGCTACAGACCGCGCTGGTCAATCAGGTCAACCTGCTGGTCAGCGGCAGCGGCTTGAACATCCTGTTCTGGAACGGCAGCCAGACCCAAGCCAGCGGCCAGATCGAAGGCGGGGCCGGGGTGTGGAACGCGAGCACGACCAACTGGACCGACTTCGACGGCACCGTCAACAGCACCTGGGGCGACACCTTCGCGGTGTTCCAGGGCACGTCGGGCGATGTCAGTGTCGAAGGCAACCAGCGCGTCACCGGCCTGCAGTTCGCTGCCGACGGTTACCGCGTGATCGACGGCAGCGCCGGTCAGTTGGAGCTGATCGACGGCGAACGCGGTGACACGCCGGTGCGGGTGGATCGCGGCGTGACGGCGACGCTCGACCTGCCGCTGGTGGGCAGCGGCAGGCTGACCAAACTCGACAGCGGCACCCTGGTGCTCGGTGGCAGCAACCGCTACAGCGGCGGCACCCAGCTCGGTGGCGGCATGCTGGTGCTGGGCAGCGACTCGGCGTTGGGCAGCGGTGCGCTGGATACCGTCGCCGGTACCACGCTGGATGCCAATCAAGCGGTGAACATCGGCAACGCAATCAACCTGACCGGGCCACTCACCGTGGCCGGTAGCAATGACTTGACCCTGAGCGGCACCGTCGCCGGGGCCGGCAGCCTGGTCAAGGCGGGCGATGCGGCGCTGGCGCTCTCCGGCGACAACCGCTATGCCGGTGGCACCTCGCTGCAAGGCGGCACCTTGGTGGTGGGCGCCGACACTGCGCTGGGCAGCGGCGTGCTGAGCACGGCTGACGGCACGAGCCTGGACAGCAGTCAGGCGGTCACGCTGGCCAACGCCGTCAACCTGGCCGGCGACCTCACCGTGCTCGGCGGCAACGACCTGGCCCTGGGCGGTCCGGTCAGCGGCGCGGGGCGTGTGTTCAAGGCCGGCTTCGCGCGTTTCAGCCTGCTGGGCGCCAACCGCTTCAGCGGCGGCACCGAACTGCGCAGCGGCACCCTGGTGGTGGGTAACGATGCCGCCCTCGGCACCGGCTCACTGGACGTCACCGGTGCGGCCAGCCTGGACAGCAGCCAAGCGGTCAGACTGGCCAATCCGGTCAACGTCAGCGGTACGCTCGACGTCGAAGGCAGCAACGATCTGCAACTGGCCGGCGTGCTCAGCGGCAACGGCGTGCTGAACAAGAACGGCGCCGCCGACCTGACCCTGTCGGGCAACAACACCTTCAGCGGTATCCTCAACATCCTCTCCGGCAGCCTCAGTACCCTGGGCACCACCGCCCTCGGCACTCAGAGCGCGCTCAATGTCAGCAGCGGCGCCCGGCTCAACCTCGACGGCAGCACTACCCTGGGCGACATCGGCGGCACCGGGGCGATCCAGATCGCCCAGGGCAACAGCTTGAACGTGCAGGGCGGTGTATTCGATGGCCAGATCAGCGGCACCGGCACCCTGAACAAACTGAGCGTGCGTCGCCTGGCACTCACCCGCGTCAACACCCATGTGGGCGATACCAACGTGCAAGCCGGCGAACTGCAAGTGGACGGCTCGCTGGACAGCGGCAACGTGACCGTGGCCAGTGGCGCGACCCTGTCGGGCAGCGGCAACCTCGGTGGCGCGGTGTCGGTGAGCAATGGGGCGACGCTGTCCACCGTGACCGGCTCGACCTTGCAAGTGGGCAGCCTGAGCCTGGAGCCTGATGCGGTGGTGACGGCGCAGCTCGGGGCACCGGACCCTGACGGTCAGCCGCTGGTCCAGGTGGCCAACGACCTCACCCTGCATGGCACGCTGAACGTGGTCGACATCGGCGGCTTCGGTGCCGGCGTGCATCGGCTGTTCCTGTATGGCGGCGCCTTCACTGACAACGGCATCAGCATCGGCAGCACGCCGCTGCCCGATGTTCAGGTGGCGCTGCAAGCGAGCGTGCCCAACCAGGTCAACCTGGTGGTGGGCGGTGCCAGCAACGTGCTGTTCTGGGATGGCACCGACATCACCGGCAATGGCCAGATCGACGGCGGCAACGGCACCTGGGACGCCGTCAGCCGCAACTGGACCGATGCCAACGGCGCGGTCAACAACGCCTGGAACAGCACTTTCGCCGTGTTCCAAGGCCCGGCGGGCACCGTCACCCTCGATGGCAGCCAGGCGATCACCGGCCTGCAGTTCATGACCGACGGCTATTCGCTGCAAAGCGCGGGCACGGGTGAACTGCAGACCAGCGGCACCACCAACGTGCGCGTCGACAGCGGCGCCACCGCCACGGTCGGCGTGCCGATCAACGGCACCGGTCTTCTGGCCAAGCAGGATGGCGGCACGCTGGTGCTCAATACGGCCAACGGCTACAGCGGCGGCACCGCGCTCAATCGCGGCGCTTTGGTGGTGGGCAACGACGGCGCCCTGGGCAGTGGCCTGCTTACCGCCGCAGCGGGCACCCTGCTGGACAGCAACACGGCGGTCAGCCTGGCCAATACCGTGCTGCTCGAAGGCGCCTTGACCCTCGGCGGCAGCGCGGCGCTGACCTTGGCGGGTAGCGTCAGCGGCGAGGGCGGCCTGATCAAGAACGGCGCTGCGCCACTCACCCTCACCGGTAGCAACGTGTACAGCGGCGGCACCCAGATCAACGGCGGCAGCCTGATCGGCAACAGCAACAGCCTGCAAGGCGCGATCCTCAACAATGCCGCGTTGACCTTCGAGCAGGCAGCCGACGGCCGCTACACCGGCAATCTCACTGGCAGCGGCACCCTGAGCAAGAACGGCAGCGGCGAGCTGCTGCTCACAGGCAACAATGGCCTGACCGGTACTACTTCGGTGAATGCCGGCAGCCTGCGTGTCGACGGTCGCCTGGACAGCGCCAGGGTGCAGGTCGCCCGCGGCGCGCGACTGGGCGGCAGTGGCGTCTACGCCGGGCAGGTGCGGCTCGCCGACGGCGCCAGCCTGGTGGCCGGACAGAGCAGCACGCCGCTGACCCTGGGCGGGCTCGAACTGGCGTCCGGCAGCACCCTGGACTTCGCCTTGGGCGCTCCGGATGCCGCCAGCACGGTGGTCAAGGTCGAGGGCAACCTGGTGCTCGACGGCACCTTGAATGTCACCGATGTCGGTGGATTCTCAACCGGCGTCTATCGACTGTTCAGCTACGGCGGGGCGCTGACCGACAACGGCCTGGCCTTCGGCGCCGTGCCGGGCAGCGTGGCCCTGGGCGACCTGGCGTTGCAGACCGCCATCGCCCGGCAGATCAACCTGGTGGTGCAGCGTGCGGGTGATCCGGTGCAGTTCTGGAACGGTAACCAGACCAACCCCGACGGCAGCATCGGCGGCGGCAGTGGCACCTGGGGGCCGAACACCAACTGGACCAATGCCAACGGCACCACAGGTGAAACCTGGAGCGATGCCTACGCCGTGTTCGGTGGTCAGCCCGGCACCGTCACCGTGGTCGGCAACCCGTCATTCAGCGGCCTGCAATTCCTCAGCGATGGCTACCAACTGGTGCCGGGTGCCGAGGGCAGCCTGACGCCGGTCAATGGCGCCGACGGCAGCCTGGCGCCAGTGCGTGTCGATGCCGGTGCCAGCGCCGAGATCAGTGTGCCGCTGGTGGGCAGCGGCGGTATCGAGAAGCTCGATGCCGGCACCTTGGTGCTCAGTGGCGCCAACCGCTACACCGGCGGCACCCTGGTCAGTGGCGGCACGCTGTTAGGCAACACCAGCAGCCTGCAGGGCACGCTGACCAACAACGCCAACCTGGTGTTCGCGCAAGCCAACGACGGCACCTTCAACGGCGTGTTGCGCGGCACCGGCACCACCATCAAGCGTGGCTTCGGTCGTCTGTTGCTGCTGGGCAATCATCCCTTCAGCGGGCTGTTCAACGTCGATCAGGGCACGCTGCAAGTGGGCGATGCCGCCAACCCGCGCAGTCTACTGGCCGCGCGTGTGAACGTGGCCAACGGTGCCGGCCTGACCGGCAATGGCACGCTAGGCAGCCTGGTCAACCACGGCACGGTGCTGCCGGGGCCGGCGGGCAACCTGAATGTCAGCGGCGACTTCACCAATGCCAGCGACGGCAACCTGGTCATCGACCTGGGGACTGCACCGGTGAACTACCTCAACGTGGGCGGCACCGCCAACTTGGGCGGCAGCCTCACCGTGGCCAATTTGTCCGGTGGCAATGGTCGCTACACGCTGTTGTCTGCCGACGGCGGTATCAATGGCGTGTTCGCCAGCAACAACCTGATGAACTCGGCGTTCCTCACCAGTTCGCTGGACTACGGCACTAACCAAGTGACCCTGTCGGTGAGCCGCAACGACACCTCGCTCGCCGAGGTTGCGGTGTCCGGCAACCAGCGCGGCGTGGCCACTGCGCTAGAGAGCGCTGGGGTGCCGAACGTGCTGCGCGATGAAATCCTGCCGCTGGACCGGCCTTCGGCACAGGCGGCGTTCGACAGCCTGTCCGGCGAGATCCACGCCAGCACCGCCACGGTGTTGATCGAGGACACCCGCCACGTGCGCGAGGCGCTCAACGACCGCCTGCGCCAGGCCGATTGCAGCCGTGCCGACGATCCACGTCGCACCCTGGCCCCGACCGCCAATCAGCAATTGACCAGCGAAGGTTGCCAGGGTCAGCCGGTCGGCTGGATTCGCGCCATTGGCGCCTGGGGCGACTACGACGGCAGCGCCAACCATGCCAGCGTCGACCGCGACCTGTCCGGTTTCATGCTCGGGGTCGATCGTGCCCTGGACGATCAGTGGAAAGTGGGCATCGCGGCGGGCTACACCCGTAGCAGCATCGATGCGAAGCGCCGCCGTTCGGACGCCAGCGTCGACAGCTACCACCTGGCGACCTACCTGGGTTACCAGATGGACGCCTTCGCTGCGCGTCTGGGGGCCAGCTACACCTGGCATGACATCGACACCAAGCGCGATGTGCAGGCGGGCGCTTACGACGATCGCCTGAAGGCGAAGTACAAGGCGCGCACCGCGCAGGTGTTCGGCGAGGTGGGCTACGCCCTGGACGCGGGCGGTATCGCGGTAGAGCCATTCGCCGGACTGGCCTATGTCAACCACGACAGCGACAGTGCGCGGGAGAAGGGCGGGGCGGGGCGTTTGAAAGCCAAGGTCGATCAGGACGTGACCTTCTCCACGGTGGGTGTGCGCGTCGGTAAGCGCATCACGTTGGACAACGGCAGTGAGGTCACCCCACGGCTTTCGGTCGGTTGGCGACATGCCTTCGGTGATACCCAGCCCGAGGCCAAGTCGCGCTTCATCGGCGGGGGTGCGAGTTTCGGCAGTGAAGGCGTGGCGATCGCGCGCAACGCGGCGGTGGTGGAGGCTGGCCTCGACGTGGCTGTGGGCGAGAGCGGCAAGTTGGGCGTGGGGTATTCGGGGCAATTGTCCAATCAGGGCCGCGACCACGGTGTGGTGGTGAGTTTCAGCATGGGCTTCTGAACGGGGTGTCGTTGCGCCTGGCAGAGCTCGGGCAGTGGTGGTGTGTGGGAGCGGTCGTGCAAGGCTCCAGGAACAGGTCAACAGGAGGCCGCGCCCACGGTTACATCGACTTACTTTCATCACGCCACTGACGCTAGACTGTCATCTTCCCAGCTTTGGACAGGAGTTCGGCGTGATCCACCTCCGCAGTTTCCCCAGTGACCTGTGCCTGGACAGCCCGCGCTTGCAGTTGCGGCCCATGCGCCACGCCGATGCGGCGCGCTGGTTGACGATCATGGCCGACCCCGAGGTGATGCGTTACTGGTATCACGCGCCCTGGACCGAACTGGCCGAGGCCGAAAGCGCCCTGGCCGCCGACCGCGAAGCCTATGCGACGGGCACGCTGCTCAAGCTGGGCATGTACCGGCGCGACAACGGCGAGCTGATCGGCATGGTGCAGATGTTCAACATCGATCACGACTCGCGCCGGGGCGAGATCGGCTACTGCCTGGCCCGCGCCGTGCAGGGCCGGGGCTACATGGACGAGGCGCTGACCTGCTTCATCGACTACCTGGCCCACACCCTGCACATGCGCCGTCTGGAAGCAGAGATCGACCCGCGCAACCAAGGCTCGGCGCGCACCCTGGAGCGTCAGGGCTTCGTGCTGGAAGGCACCTTGCGTGCGCGTTGGTGCGTGGCTGGAGAGCTGTCCGACTCGGGCCTCTACGGCCTGCTGCTGGAACCGCCTGTCGCCTGAGGCGTGGGTGCGGTAAGGTCGGCGTTCGCTTTCAAGCCCGTGGAGTGTCCGGTTGCCCGCTTATTACCTGAGTCTCAGCCTGCTGCTGTACCTCTCCAGTCTGTTCTTCGATGGCGCGCTGATGGACGTCGGGCGCCAGATGCCGGCCTTGCAGATGCTGCTCTACGGCCCCTGGGGCGTGGCCTTCGATGTGTACGCCTGGTTCGCCAACCCGTTGCTGGCGCTGGCGGTGCTCGCCCATCGGCGCTTTCGGCGTTTGGCGTTGCTGGTCGGCGCTGCGGCGCTGTACCTGGCAATCGGCAGCTTGACCATCGAGCGTCTGCCGGACAACCGCAGCTACGCTTTCCACGACATCACCGGTTTCGGCCTCGGCTTCTACCTGTGGCTGGGGTCGATGCTGGTGTTCTGCGCCGGCCAGCTCTGGTGGTGCTTCAAGGCCCGCCGCGCCGATGAGGTGCCGGGCTGGAACTGGGTGGACGTGGTGGTGATTGCGGCCCTGGCGCTCACGCTGTATGTCGCCACACAACTGCCGTCGCTGCGCTTCGAGGTGGATCAGGTGCTGATGCCGCCTGAGCCTGCGCAAAGTCTCTGACACTGCTAGGCTCAGCATCCTCTTCACGCAACGGACCCGCTTCGATGACTCGCTATGCTTTTGCCACGCTGTACGCCGTGCTGGCCTTCGCCACATCGGCCCAGGCCGACGACAATTCCCCGAGCTATGTCCAGTGCATGGACAAGGCCGCCAGCACCTTGGCGATGAATGTCTGCGTCACCGACGAAACCCGCGTGCAGGATCAACGCCTGAACACCGCCTACAAGCAGTTGATCCGCAAGCTGGAGATCGCCCAGGTCAAGCGCCTGCGTGAAGTGCAGCGCGACTGGATTGCCTTTCGCGACAAGAACTGCGGCTTCCACGCGCAACTGAGCGGCGGCAGCATGGCCAGCGTCGAGCAAGGCATCTGCGTGATGGACATGACCCAGGAGCGCGCGGCGGAGATGGAGCGTCTGCTCAAGCCCGAGCAGTAATGCTTCGAGGCGTGGCGCCGGGACGTCTGCGGTCGCGGCGCCGAGGCGCTGTCAGCGTGCCGGTGGCCGCTCGCGCTGCGCCCGTGCCTTGAGATATTCGCGCACCTCCACGCCATCGCCCGCGAACTCGATGCGGTGCGCCTTGGCCTCGCGCTGATAGGCGTACATCGGGTCGTAATACTCGTTCAGCAAGCCTTCGATCCAGCCCCGGTGCAGGTCCACGTCGCCGCTGCGCAACTGTTCGTCCAAGGCCTGGTCCAGCAGCGCCTGCAGGCGCTGGAGACGTTCGCCGCCCAGGCGCTTGCGAATGTTGCCCAGGCTGTGGCGCAGACGTTCAGCGAACAACTGGCGACCCTCATCCTCGCCGTGCAAGGCGACGAACTCGGCGCACAGGTCGATCACGTAATCGCGCAGGATCCGCTCGACACGCTGGACGAAGCTATCTTCCAGCCACACCAGCGGATAGCGCTGCATGCCCTGGTAGAGCGGCAGCGGCACCGCGCAACTGCCGACGATGCGCCCCTCGTCTTCGAGCACGAATTGCTGCACGCCACGCGCCCGTTTCTTCAGCACGTCGATCGCCAACTGGTTTTCGAAGTCGATCTGCGCCGGCTGCGCGGTGGCGCGTTTGCCGAAGCTGGAGCCGCGATGGTTGGCGTGGCCTTCCAGGTCCAGCGCGTTATCCAGTTGCAGCAGGACGTCGGTCTTGCCTGTGCCGGTGAGCCCGCCCATGAGCACGAAGTCGCACTGCGCCACCGCCTGTGCCGTGGTATCCAGCAGATAGTTGCGCAGGGCCTTGTAGCCGCCGCTGATGCGCGGGTAGTCGATACCGGCCTCTCTCAGCCAGCCTTGGACGATCTGCGAGCGCAGGCCGCCGCGCAAGCAGTACAGGTAGCCCTGCGGGTTGGCACTGGCAAAGGCCGCCCAGGCCTCCAGGCGCGCCTGCTTGACTGCGCCATTGACCAGTTGATGGCCCAGGGCGATGGCCGCGCCCTGGCCCTGCTGCTTGAAGCAGGTGCCGACCTTGTGCCGCTCCGCGTCGTTCATCAGCGGCAGGTTGACCACGCCGGGGAAGGCGCCTTTGGCAAACTCGATGGGCGCACGCATGTCCATCATCGGCACGTCATCGAGGAACAGCGGGTGGAAGTCGGTGCAGTCGGGGCGCATCAGATCACCTCGACTGCGTAGGTCTGTCGCTCGACCAGGGTGCCGATCGGCGCCAGGTCCAGGCCGAGTTCTGCGGCCACCGCGAGGAACTGCGCCTGGCCCTCGGGGCTGACGGCCACCAGCAGGCCGCCGCTGGTCTGCGGGTCGCACAGCAGGTGTTTCTGTTCATCGGTCAAGGCGGCGATCTTGTGACCGTAGCTCTCGTGGTTGCGCAGCGTGCCGCCGGGAATGCAGCCCTCGGCCAGGTAGTGCTCGACACCCGGCAGGCGCGGCACGGCGTCGAATTGCAGGCGCGCGGTGAGGCCGCTGCCTTCGGCCACTTCGACCAGGTGGCCAAGCAGGCCGAAGCCGGTGACGTCGGTCATGGCTTTGACCCCGTCGAGCTTGCCGAAGCGGCTGCCGGGGGTGTTCAAGGTGCACATCCAGTCGCGCGCCAGGCCCTGGTCCTGGACACGCAGCTTGGCCTTTTTCTCGGCGGTGGTGAGGATGCCGATGCCCAGCGGCTTGGTGAGGTACAGCGTGCAGCCTGCGGTGGCGGTGTCGTTGCGCTTGAGCTGGCGCTTGCCGACCACACCGGTCACGGCCAGGCCGAAGATCGGCTCGGGCGCGTCGATCGAATGCCCGCCGGCCAGCGGAATGCCGGCCTCGGCGCACACTGCGCGACCACCCCGGATCACTTCGCGGGCGACCTCAGGCGGCAGCACGTTGATCGGCCAGCCGAGAATGGCGATCGCCATCAGCGGATCGCCGCCCATGGCGTAGATGTCGCTGATGGCGTTGGTGGCCGCGATGCGGCCGAAATCGTAGGGGTCGTCGACGATGGGCATGAAGAAGTCGGTGGTCGAGACCACGCCACGCTCATCGTCCAGCGCATACACGGCGGCGTCGTCACGCGAAGCGTTGCCGACCCACAGCTTGGGATCCAGCGCCTGGCTGCCGCTGTCGGCCAGAATGACGTCGAGCACCTTGGGAGAGATCTTGCAGCCACAACCTGCGCCGTGGCTGTACTGGGTCAGGCGAATCGGCTCGCTCATGGGCACCTCGCAATCGAATGAATGCGCGAGTGTAGCAATAGAGCAGCTTCGAGCTTCAAGCTTCGAGCGGCAAGATGAAGCAGTCGTGCGTGCTTGCGGCTAGAATGCCCAGCTACACCCAACCGCGATCCGCGTTCATTTGCAGCTTGCAGCTCACCGCTCGCAGCTGTCTCCAAAGGAGACCCCTCCCGTGCTGAAACGTCCCCTGGCGCTGGCCGCCGGCTTCGTCCTGTCTTGCTGTGCCGTGGTGGCTCAGGCTGCCGAGACCTTGCGCGTCAGCGCCATTCCCGATGAAGCGCCGACCGAGTTGCTGCGCAAGTTCAAACCGCTGGGCGAGTACCTCGAGCAGCAACTGGGCATGAAGGTGCAGTTCGTGCCGGTGGCCGATTATCCGGCGGTGGTCGAGTCGCTGGCCAGCGACCGCCTCGACCTGGCCTGGCTGGGCGGCTTCACCTTCGTTCAGGTGCACCTGAAAGATCCCACCGCTACACCGCTGGTACAGCGCGAGCAGGATGCCCAGTTCACCAGCAAGTTCATCACCGCCAACCCCGAGGTCAAGAGCCTGGCCGATCTGAAGGGCAAGACCTTCGCCTTCGGCTCGATCTCTTCGACGTCCGGCAGCTTGATGCCGCGCTACTTCATGCTCAAGCAGGACAACATCAAGCCGGAAAGCTACTTCAGCCGGGTCGCCTATTCCGATGCCCACGACGCCACCGTCGCCTGGGTGCAGGCCGGCAAGGTCGATGCCGGTGTGCTCAACGCCAGCGTCTGGCAGAAGCTGGTCGATGCCGGCAAGGTCGACACCACCAAGGTGCGCGTCTTTGCGACCACGCCGACCTACTACGACTACAACTGGACGGTGCGCGGCAACATGGACCCGGCGCTCAAAGAGAAGATCAAGCAAGCCTTCCTCGCCCTGGATCCCGCCAAGCCCGAGCAGAAGGCGATCCTCGATCTGCAGGCGGCCAGCCGCTTCATCGAAACCCAGCCGGAGAACTACGTCGGCACCGAGCAGGCTGCCCGTGAGGCCGGCTTGCTCAAGTGAGTATCGAACTGCAGGGCGCGGGGCTGCGCCACGGCCAGGTTCGCGCCCTGGACCACGTCAACCTGCGTATCGACGCCGGCGAGCGGGTGGCGGTGATCGGCCCGTCCGGCGCGGGCAAGTCCAGCTTGCTGCACCTGATGGCCACCGCCGTGCAGCCGAGCAGCGGGTGCCTGCACCTACTCGGCGAACAGCCCTGGGCACTGTCGGCCCGCGCTCGCCAGCGTTTGCGCACGCGGGTTGCGCTGGTGCACCAGGCGCCGCCCTTGCCGCCGCGCCAACGGGTGGTCACCGCCGTGCTGGCCGGACGTTTGGGGCAGTGGGGCACCCTGCGCGGGCTGCTCAACCTGCTGCACCCCACCGATGTACCCGGCGCACGCCAAGTGCTGGCCGAGCTGGGGCTGGCCGACAAGGTGTTCGTCCAGTGCGGGCAGTTGTCCGGTGGTCAGTTGCAGCGCGTCGGCATCGCCCGCGCCTTGTACCAACAGGCTGAGGTGCTGCTGGCCGACGAGCCGGTCTCGGCGATGGACCCGGTACTGGCCGAGCATAGTTTGGGCCTGCTCAACCGCCATGCACGCGAGCGGGGCGTGACCCTGGTCGCCAGCCTGCATGCGGTGGACCTGGCGCTGGCGCATTTCCCGCGCATCATCGGCATTCGTGACGGCCAGGTGGCGTTCGATTGTGCGGCGGCGGCGGTCGCGCAGAGCATGCTCGACGAGCTCTATGCCAACGAGCACCTGACGGCGCCAGTGACCGTAGCGCCGACCCTGACGGTGCAGATGCCACGATGCTGAAGGCCGATGCCCGCGATCCGGCGGCCTGGCCGCGTCTGCTGCTGGCCGTGGTGTGCCTGGCGGTGCTGTGGCCGGGCGTGCAACTGAGCGAGCTGAACCCGGGGGTGCTGCTGCAGGCCGAGAACCGGCAGCAGATGGCCAGCTTTCTCGGCGCGTTCTGGCCACCGGCCCATGATCGCGATTTCCTCGCCTTGCTGCTGGAGGCGACGGTGCAGACGCTGGCCGTGGCCACGGCCGGTATGGCCCTGGCGTTGCTGTTGGCCGTGCCCGCCAGCCTGCTCGCCAGTCGCGCGCTGTCGTTGCGTGCCGCATCGCGCGGTGGCCGGCCGGGGCCATGGTCGCAACTGGCGCGCTTGCCGGTGCGCGGGCTGTTGGTGTTCCTGCGCAGCGTGCCGGAAATCGTCTGGGCGCTGCTGTTCGTCAGGGCGGTCGGGTTGGGACCGACGGCGGGGGTGCTGGCCATCGCCATCACCTACAGCGGCATGCTCGGCAAGGTCTATGCCGAGATCTTCGAGTCGGTCGACCAGCGTCCGGCGCATGCCCTGATGCAGGGTGGCAGCGGGCGATTGGCGGCCTTCGCCTACGGCATCCTGCCGCTGGCGGCGGCCGAGGTGGTGTCCTACAGCGTCTACCGTTGGGAGTGTGCGGTGCGCGCGTCGGTGGTGATGGGCTTCGTCGGCGCTGGCGGGCTCGGTCAGCAGATCGACCTGTCGATGCGCATGTTCGCCGGCGCCGAGGTGGCGAGCATGCTGCTGGCGTTCCTGCTGCTGGTGACCCTGGCTGATGGCCTGAGCCGCCTGCTGCGCGGGAGGCTGGCGTGAAGCGGGTGACCAATTGGCTGGTGCTGCTGGCACTGCTGGCCGCCGTGGTGGCGTCGTTCGCCTACCTGCAACTGGACCTGGCCTCGGTGCTGGGCAACGGCGGCTCGGCGCAGATGGCTGACTATGCGGCGCGCTTCCTCAGCCCTGACCTCTCGACCGAGCACTTGCGCGCGGTGGGCCATGGAGCACTGGAAACCCTGGCCATGTCCGGCCTGGGTACGTTGCTGGCGATGCTCTTGGGGTTGCTGCTCGCGTTGCCGGCGGCGGGGCGTTTCGGCTGGCCGCTGCAAGGCGCAGCGCGGCTGCTGCTCAATGCGCTGCGGGCAATTCCGGAACTGGTCTGGGCGGCCTTGACGGTGCTGGCGGCCGGGCTTGGCCCGAACGCCGGCACCCTGGCCCTGGCGTTGCACACAGCCGGGGTGCTGGGCCGATTGTTCGCCGAGGCGCTGGAAAACGCACCGCCCGAGCCTGCGCAGGCCATCCGCCTGCAGGGCGGTGGGCAGGTGGCGGCGTTCTGCTTCGGCACCTTGCCCAACCTGTGGCCGCAGTGGCTCGCCTACAGCCTGTACCGCTGGGAAAACAACATCCGCATGGCCAGCGTGCTCGGTTTCGTCGGCGCGGGCGGGCTGGGGCAGATGCTCTACACCACCCTCAGCCTGTTCCAGGAGGCGCAGGCCAGCACCGTGATCATCGGCATGCTGGTGCTGGTGTTGCTGGTGGATACCTTGAGCGACGTACTGCGCCAGCGCTACGTACGCGCCTGACCCTGCGGGTCTTCAGCCGCGAACTGGCGCCGCTCGTCACGGCGCCCACTCGCCGCACTGCGCTTCGCGCTGCATCGACTCCAGGTTGCGCTCGATGGTCTCGCAGATGGTGTCCATGGTGATCTGGTGCTCGCTGCGGCGGAACGGGCTCTGCAGGTCGGTACCGATGCGTTCGATCGCCAGCAGCATGAAGCCGACCACGGTCGAGGCCAGCGGCGTGAACCACTCCAGCGATTCCACCAGGCCGATCGGCACGATCACGCAGAACAGCGTGATGAACAGCCGTGGGAAGTACACGTAGGGGTAGGGCAGCGGGGTATTGGCGATCCGCTCCATGCCACCTTGGGCATTGGACAGGTCCACCAGGGTCGACTCCAGCCGTGCCAGGCGAATGCTGTCCAGCCGCCCAGCCTTGTACTCACGAGAGAGCAAGGCGGCGGAGCCTGCGAGGATGTCGTTGGCGAAATTGTTCGAGCCATTGCGTCGCTCGAATTCGTGCTGCGGGATGAACGCCATCAGTTCGGCCGGGCACGGCTCGCCCTTGAGGTGCGCGGCCAGGCAGTTCACATAGGCCACGTGACGGCGCAGCAGCGTGGCTTTCACCGGATTGAGCCCGTCGTCGGTGTCGTCCACAAGCGTCAGCACCTGCCGCGCGAAGCTGCGCGAACTGTTGACCATCGCCCCCCACAGCGTTCGCGCTTCCCACCAGCGGTTGTAGGCGCTGCTGTTGCGAAAACTCACCAGCACCACCAGTGCCGAGCCGAGCAGGGTCAGCGGGATCAGCGGCAGGCTGAACTTGCTGTCGAGGAACAGCATGAAGTCCAGGGTCACCAGGATGTCCCAGAGCAGCAGCCACAGCAGCGACCAGCCAATGTAGTTGAAGGTCTTGAACACCAAGCGGTATTTGCGCACGAGGTAGTTTTTCACGCAGGGATCTCTTCATGGAGCGGATGAAGGATCGGACGCCGGGGGCGGGGTAAGGTTCGCGCAGAGGGATGGGAACGTTAAACGGTTCAGTTTTCCGAAGGCTGATGAAATGCGTAGGATTCGGCCCCTCCCGTTTGAACTCCCCTTTTCAGTAGTGGCACAATGCCAAAACGCCGAACCCCAGGGCCTGTCGCCAGCCTGGTTGCCTGTCCGGTGCAACCCAGGACAGTTTTTTTTCGGTGATTCCCGATGAACCAGCGAACGGGCAAGGGCCTTTCTTTTGCCAAGCGCATGTACCCGCCACGTGCGATCGGCACCGGTCTGGGTTTCTTCTGCGTGCTCATTGGCCTGTGGCCCCTGCAACCGGCGTGGTGGGTCTGGACGCTGCTCGGGCTGCATGGCTTCGTTTGGCCACATCTGGCCTACCAGATCGCTCGACGCTCCCGGCAGCCTTTCGTCGCCGAGCAGCGCAACCTGGTATTCGACGGCTTCGCCGGCGGCTGCTGGGCCGGGGCGATGGGGCTCAACCCGCTGCCAAGCGTGATCATCCTGTCGATGATTGCCATGGACAAGATCGCCGCCGGTGGCTGGCACATGCTGGTCAAGACCGTCATTGCCCAGGTGCTGGGTATCGCGCTGGGTCTGTGGCTGTACGGGCCGCCGCTGTTTCCGCCCACCACCCAGGCGCAGATGCTGGCCTGCCTGCCGATCCTGCTGATCTACCCCATGGCCATCGGCCTGATCTGTTACCAGGTCACGGTTCAACTGGGCCAGCACAAGCGCGCCCTGGCGCGCCTGAGCCAGACCGACAGCCTGACCGGACTGATCAACCACGGCGCCTGGAAAGACCTGCTGACACGCGAATTCCAGCGCTGCCGCCGCGCCGACCAAGCCAGTGTGCTGGCGTTGATCGACATCGATCACTTCAAGCAGATCAACGACGTTCATGGCCACCTGATGGGCGACGACATCCTGCGCACCCTGAGTGCGCTGCTACCGACGCACCTGCGCAAGACCGACCTGGTGGCCCGTTATGGCGGAGACGAATTCTGTGTGATGTTGCCCGGCGCTGGCCTGGCCCAGGCCGAGGAAATCCTCGAACGATTGCGCCAGGCGGTGGAGTGCTATAGGCATCCCGACCTGCCGGAGCAGCGGCTGAGCCTGAGCATCGGCATCGCCGCCTACGGCGCGCACCAGCTCAGTGCCGATGGCTGGCTGCATGAAGCGGACATGGCGCTGTACCAAGCCAAGAGCGCCGGGCGCAACCGGGTCGTGGTGGCGCGCAGCCAACCGTCGGCCGCTTGATAGGACCTGGACGATGGATCCTCTTTCTTTTTGTGACCATGGGCATACCGACAACACACACAGATACATCCCACAGGTTATCTCTCCCGCATCCTCATGCGTTGACCGCTGAGTCGCCGTTAAATGCAGCGGCACGGCGGTTCGCGCTCTCGCGGACAGCCTTCATGGACACGAAAGGAGATGCACCTTTGAGCCTGACCGACAAGCGATTTCAGCGGTTCACTCAGCTGGGCTGGGGGGCGATGGATATGCTCATCGTCCTGGTCTATGTGGTCGACAGCCTGCGTCGCGGTGACATCCCGTTCTGGACCGACCTGCACAGCATTCTGGCCTTGGCGTCAGAACATGCGGAACTCGCCTACGCCATTGGCTTCGCCAGCTTGGCGGTCTATCTGACGGTGTTCATCAGCGCCTGTCTCTTTCTGAAAGGCGCGCGCATGGCGGCTTATCTCGGGCTGGCGCAGGCGCCGTTTCGGGTGATTCTGGTGCCCTCGATCCCGGTTGCGCTGTTCTGGCCCGATCCGCTGATCGAGACGGCGGGATGGCTGGTGTTCTTCCTCAGCCTCGTCGCCGAGGTGGTGAAGGTCTGGAGCTTGTTGCTGTTGCTGCGTAGCCAAAGCAATGGGGTAGCCGACGCGCCGGCGGCGGCTTGAGCCAGCCATTTCAGACGCCGCCTGGCAGCGGCCTGTGATCGCCGACAAGCGCGAATTTTCCGTCCGCGTCGAACAAAAGATGGCCTACAGGCGATGAAGAAAATACTGAAATTTACCCGCGCCCGGACTACGGAAAACCCTTCCCACAGGCTACGCTAGGCCAACTGTCCACAAGGCCGACTCGCCATGACCCTCGCCGATAACCTGCTTGCCTTTACCCTCGCCGCCACAGTGTTGACCATCACCCCAGGCCTGGATACGGCCCTGATCCTCAGAACATCGGCCGTCGAAGGCCGCGCGCAGGGGCTGCGCGCCGCGCTGGGTATCAACGCCGGCTGCTTCATCTGGGGCGCGGCGGTGGCTTTCGGTCTCGGCGCCTTGATCGCCGTGTCGGAACTGGCCTACGACATACTCAAGTACTGCGGCGCGGCCTATCTGGCATGGTTGGGCCTGAACATGCTGCTGCGCCCCCGGCAGTCGTTGGCCCCGGCCGAGCAAGACGCACGTCCCACGCGGAACTGGTTCCTCAGGGGCATGCTCGGCAATCTGCTCAATCCGAAGATCGGCATCTTCTATGTGTCGTTCTTGCCGCAGTTCATCCCCCAGGGGGCACCGCTGATCACCTGGACCTTTGGCCTGGTCGCCATTCACGTGGTGCTCGGCCTGCTCTGGGCCGCGGCATTGATCGGTGCCACCCGCTCGTTGTCCGGTGTGCTGCGCAAGGGCTCGGTGGTCTCATGGATGGATCGCACCACCGGCGTGCTGTTCATCCTGTTCGCTGCCCGGCTGGCGTTGAGCCGCCGTTAAGGAGTTTTCCGTGAATACCCCCGCAACCTTGTATGAAACCGACCGACTGATCGTGCGTCGCTTCTGCGAGGGTGATGCCGCCGCGCTGTTCGACTACCTGCATCGACCGACCGCCAGTTGCTTTTTCTCACTGGCGCTGTCCGACACGGCCGCTGCCGCGCAAGAAGCGAAGCAGCGCGGTATCGACAACGAATACTTTGCCGTGTGTCTCAAGCACGATGGCGCGTTGGTCGGCGATGTCTTCGCTCACCCGGAAAAGGACCAGCCGGACACGTTTTCCATCGGCTGGAATTTCAATCCCCGCTTCGCCGGGCAGGGCTATGCGCACGAGGCGGCGGTAGCGCTGGTGGACTATTTGTTCAACGAACGGGGCCTGCGACGGTTGTATGCCTACGTTGAGGACACCAACCTGCCGTCCCAGCGACTCTGCGAAAAGCTCGGCATGCGCCGGGAGGGACTGTTCATGGAGTTCGTGTCGTTCATGAAGGACGATCACGGGGTGCCGGTGTACGAGAATACTTATCAGTATGCGGTGTTGAGTAAGGAGTGGCGAACCACTCAGTCGCGCCCATGATGCAAGCAGCCCCCTAGGCACGCGCCAAGCGCGATCAGGCTGAACATCGCAACGGCCCCCGCCAGCACAGCCAGGCTGGTCCCGAACACTGCGCTGATCGCCATGGCCATCAGCGCGGCACTGCCAATCTGACAGAAACCCACCAGCCCAGAGGCGGTGGCGGCATGGCCGTGCTCTGCGGCGATGGCTCCCGACACGGACAGTGACAATGATGAGCCATTGGCCAGGCTCACCAGGCACATCGGCAGCACCACCCCGGCCGCACTTCGCCAGTCCATCGCTGCAACCCCCAGAAAGACCACACCGCCAACCACGAAGCAGACCACCCCGGCGGCCACCAGCCGGTCATAGGGCCAGTATTCCAACCCGCGTTTCGTCAGCCAATTCGCGCCGATGATGCCCGCTGTCAGCGGCAGGTACATCCAGCCGATCTGTTCTTCGCTCAGCCCTGCGCGTGTCAGCAGGAAGGGTGACTGCGTGAGGTAGACGAACCACGCGCAGTAGATCGCGCAGACCACCAGGGTGTAGCGGCGGAAGCCACGGTCGCGTAGTACTTGGCTGAAACCGTTGAAGGGGTTGGTCCGTACACGCGCCGCTGCCGGCAGCGTTTCAGGGAGTCGTATCAAGGCCAAAAGCAGTGCAACAGCCCCGAATCCCGCGACGAAAAGAAAATCTGCGCGCCAGCCGAACTGGGCCGCCAGGTGTCCGCCAATCACCGGCGCCAGCGCGGGGGAGAGTGACACCAGTGGGTAGACGATCGCATAGACCTTGGCCGAGGTTCGCTTGTCACAGGTATCGGCGATCAGCGCGCGGCCAATGACCAGCCCGGCAGCGGCGCCCATCGCCTCGATCATGCGCCATGCCAGAAATGCCGAGTAGCTGCCCGCCGCCGCACAGCCCAGCGAGCCGACCAGGTACAGCAGGCCGGCGCCCATCAATGCCGGTTTGCGGCCATAGCGGTCGGAAAGTGGGCCGTACACCAATTGCGATACCGCCAGCGCCAGCAGATAGAACGACACGGTCTGCGGCATCTGCCACTCGGCGATGCCGAAGGCGTGGGTCATGCTGGGCATGGCGGGCAAGTAGACGTCCGAGGCGATCAGGCCGAAGGCGCTGAGCATCGCGACGACGAGGATGAATGAGGAACGAGGCATGAGGCTCCCGGATGACAGGCCGGCTGTCGTAGTGAGTTGAAGGAAAGCGGCACATGCTAGACAGGCTGGGTTCATGTGAAAATGCACGCCAATGCAGTCATCGGCTGCATTTTTGCAGGTGCGTAGAAGGTGATCATGAACTGGGATGACATACGTATTTTTCTTGCTGTCCATCGTGCGAGCACCCTGACTGGCGCGGCGCAGCAGTTGGGTATCGACCAGACCACCGTGAGCCGACGCCTGGCCGGGCTGGAGCGCACACTCGGCAGTCGGTTGTTCCTGCGCAGCAACAGTGGCCTGACGCTGACCGTGACCGGCCGGGATGTGTTGCTCAAAGCGCAGGACATGGAGCGCATGGCCGTGTCGTTCGAGCGTCGGAGCGAGGGCGCCGATGCACGCGCCGAGGGCGAGGTGAGGGTCACCACCACCGATGCGCTGGCCGTCGATTTCCTGGTCCCGGCGATCGAGCGCTTGCGCGCGAGCCATCCCGACATTCGCGTGATCCTGACCACCACCACCCGACTGCTGGATCTGGCGCGCCGGGAGGCCGACATCGCCGTGCGCACCGTGCGTCCTGAGCAGCCGGATCTGATCGTGCGGCGGATGGCCAGTTGGGACGTGGGGCTGTATGCCACTCGCGGCTATCTCGAACGCCATGGCACGCCAGAGCCACAGGACCATTTCGCCGGACACGACATTGCCCTGTACCAGGCCGGGGTGACCGAGCGCCAGGACGGGACGCTGGTGGGCGTGCCCATCAAGCAGGGGCGGGTGGTGGCCGAGCTGGACTCCAGCTTGATGTTGGCCACGTTCGTGCGGGCAGGGTTGGCCTTGGGTGAACTACCTGACTATCTGGCGGCGCGCGATCCTCAGTTGACGCGGCTATGGCCGCAGCGCCGGCGTGCCACGCCTTATGAAGCGTGGCTGGTGTTGCATCAGGATCTGGCGCATACGGCGCGGGTGAAGGTGGTGGTTGAGGCGATGGCAGGGGTGTTTGGGCAGGGGACGACGGTGTCGGAGCTGTAAGGCAAAGATGTGCCCAGCCTGTTTCACGGTGGGTTACCGGGTACGGGCAGGCGGCTTGTGTGGCTGATGTATCGATTTTTACGCTGCCTATTCGGCAGGTGATGAGTTGAAGCTACGGCTTGCTGATTATGAGTCTTTCTGAGCTGCCTACACGGCAGCTCAGAAAGCAGGGCCGACGCCCTCGAACTCCACGCCATGAGTTCACTGCCGTGTAGGCAGCTCAGAAATCGATCCCAGGCCGCCTCGCAGAACAGTTCGAATCAGTGATAGCAACTATCAAGCGGGACGATTTTTCACCTTGTGCGGCGCCTCATAAGCTTGATCCATCGATTCGAGACCCTCGAATGTCAGGCACAGGATGCTGCACCATGAACGCCATTGTCCGTCCTCTTCTGGTTGTCATCACTGTTGTTGGTCTCAGTCTTCTTGCAGGCTGTGCCACCCATCCCGAACTACGTCCCTATACTGCGCAGGAAGTGCGCCAGTTGCGGCTGGAAGCGCTGCAGCGTCAAGGGCTATCTCTGGATGCCTACGAAAGGCAGCGGGCTGTAATCATCAGGGCCGACCAGGCAGAAATGGCGGCAAGCAGCGAGCAATCCGTAGACGGTTTCAGCGGGTGAGGCTTCGATGATGAGAAAAACACTGCGCGCATTACTCATAATGTCCACCGCGTTGTTCTTTATCAGTTTGGCAGGCTGCGCAGGATCGTCACGCCTGTCTACGGGTGGCGTTGAGCACTCCCAGTTCGACTATGAAAAGCGGCTGGCGATGTTCCTAGGCGATGACGACCCGCTCGACGAAGATCAAGAGCCGAGTCTCTGGGGGCTGGACTACGCGGTGTTCAGTTCAGGTGTTGGCATGGTTCCGGCCCTGAAAGCGTCCGTGAACTGAGGTGCCTTACCCAACAGCATGAGAATCCGGCCATGTCCGGCTCGGCGTCGCACAGGCAGCGCCATACCGTCTCGCATGCCCTCTCTGGTCTGGCCGTTTAAAACCCAAAACCCGCCCACAAAAAAACCGACCCTAAGGTCGGTTTCCTGTTCAATCATGGTGCCCGAGGGAGACCCTAATTTGGTTTGTATCTCCATGATTTAAAAGCATTTTATACGTGTATGGTTTTAATCATACTCACAAATGTACTCACATTAGCTCTCGTGGCTTCTCTCCCAAGGGATTTTGAACCTTCTAGAGCTGCCGCGGCGGCCTATGTCGGCACGTGATGTTGGCAGCGGGACAGCTCTTTGCCATCGTCTGCGATCGAGTACCCGCACTCGTAGTTACTGATCAGGATGTCCGCCTCCTGTTCACCGTCCCTGCCTCCATAGATCGTATGTACATGGCGGCCCGCCAACGGATCGCCGCAGTGGGGGCATATCAAATCGCTCTCACGGATCAGATCAGATAGGACTGACAGCTTGCCCTGAATGCCTTGGAGCTCTTCCACCTTCAGCTTGATCTCGCTCCGATGAGTGTCTTCATCGGCTTTGAGGCGGCAAATTTCATCCTGGGTGACCTTGATCCGATCATTGAGGATGGATACGAACGTGTCGGGTGTCTGGGCTTGTAACGCTGCAATCTGCTCGTCCTTTTGGGCCAGACGTTCTTTGAGCAACTGGATCACGGCGTCTTTCTTTTGCACCAGTATTCGGTACAGGCCAAATACGGCACTGATGAAGCCAATGATTGCAGCGGCTTGCCCCATCGAAATTATTTCTGTTGTCATAACTACGCTCCTTGTCATCGCGCAGGCAGAGTACCTTCCCCCAGCCTTCCGAACTAGCGATGGTGAGGGCCAGTTGACTTTCACTTCGCGTGAAAGGCCCACCAGTCATCGATGGTTACGGTTGGCACCCGTGTGCGCTCCAGGCCGGTTGCATGGCTCCACAGGGTCAACAGGCGATCGCCACCCGAATGGGGCGGTTCTGCCCCCTGGCGCCAACCTATGAGGGTGGTACGGGCCACCATCAGCTCATCTGCCAGGGCTTGCATGGAATAACCTTTGCGGGATAGCGCAGTAATCACCTGAAACCAATCGATGTGCTTCGCTGGCGCCTTTCGCCTGGTCATATTGAACTCCCCAAACGCGCGCGCGCGCGAGGCAGCGCGCTTCAGTGATGTCAATAGCAAAACTCCTCCAGTCATCATGCTCACCTTAGCGACAGCTGCGTCATGGAGTCCGTTGCTCAGGACGTGTGAGGCTCATTCTGAAATTGTCTTGCAATCAGATTGCCACCCTTTGTTATATTCCAGCGCCACTGCGCTCATCGACTAGGTTCGAGGCCCACTGGAGGAGTGTCGACGTCGTAGTAGACCTGAAAGGGCATGCTGGTTTGGATTGAGCATAAGCTTGAAGAGCATGCCTTCGACGTCAAGACAGCTCTGGAGTTGAATCCAGCCACATTGCCATTTTGCACCACAAGAGGAACCACCGTTGGAAAAGGAATTCGCTGCTTTTGACTTCTCAGGTTCTAATGCAATTACCCACAGCGGAATACAAAAGCACTTCAAATCTGTTGAGCCTTGGCAAGCTATTTCTGAACTTGTCTGGAACGGCTTCGATGCTGCAGCAAATGCCGTGAAAGTTAATATTACGGAGAACGAAGCTCATGGCACTGAGTCTATAACAGTTGTGGATGATGGGGTTGGGATTGATTTCAGAAAGCCGCACGAGAACTTTCGGCGCTTTAATGACTCTTTGAAGAAAGATTCCTATGATACCCATGGCTCGCAAGGGCGAGGGCGATTGGCTTTCAGTAAAATAGGAAATTCCGCAACCTGGTATACAAGGCACGAGGGCGAAGACGCGAAAATTAGCGTGGAGAGCTCGAATCTTAGCGATATTGTTGGTGTCACCATTCGGCCAGAAACTACGCATGCATTGCTGAGTTCTTACCCTCAGGGTACATGTGTAGAGATTCGAGGGTTTCAGAAAGCCCTTCCTGTTGAGGCGGAGCTGATCCATGATTTCAGTAGAGAGTTTGGCGGGCATTTAATACTGCTTCCTCATAAGTCATTGACTTTGAATGGTAAGAGCATTACACCTCCATCGCATAGCATATACACGCACGCTGTTTCAGTGGATGGCCAAGATTTCAGTGTGGAGTTGATACGTTGGCATGAACGTCCGGGTAGTGAAAAGTCGTTTATAAATTTTGTTTCGTCGACATTGAAGGTTTTGAATAAGCAACTGAGTAGTCTAAACAAGAAGCCCGGTTATTTCACTAGCATCTATGTGAAGTCTGATTTGTTTGAAAGGTACTCTGTCAGCGATCAAGGGCTGTCTGAACCATTTTCTAATTTCTTCCAAACTAAAGCTTATCGTGCATTGACTAAGGCGTTGAATGAGTTTTTGCGCGACAATTATAGTGAGTTCTTAGTCCAGCAAGCAGAGGAAGAGGTTAATCGGTACGAACAGGATGGGGATTTTCCAACCTATGATGATTTAGACTCTGCCGAAAGCGCTTGGAGACTTAATCATGTTAAGGGTATCGTAAAAAGTGTGATAGTTCGTGATCCTACTGTTTTGATGCGGAGCAGTAAGCGGCAGCGAAGGCTAATAATCAGGCTGCTAGACAAGCTTTCAGTCTCGAATGAAAATGATGGGATGTTAGAGGTATTAGAGAGCGTTCTAAGCTTAGATGCAGCGTCAATAAAACAGTTTGCCATTCAGCTGAATAAAACGAAGCTTAACAATGTCATTGAAACCATAGAGGTGCTCCAAAATCGAGAGCACGCTATTGCGCAGTTGAAGCAAATTATAAATGTGCATTTTCGTGAGGTTTTGGAAACTCCCGATCTTCAAAAGGTTATTGAGAATAATACTTGGCTGTTCGGGCCGTCCTACGACATTCTCGGTGCAGAAGAAGATACCTTCACTAAGATTTCAGAGAGATTACGCGCCCAGGTCACAGGTGTTGGCATTGTCGAAGAGATGGATTTAGAGGTGGGTGTAGACCTTGTGGGGGCTAAGCGACAGGTCGATCTTTTTCTGGCTAGGAAGAAACCCGAATTCGACTCAAGAGGACGGAAGTATTTTCGTTGCGTAATAATTGAAATAAAACGGCCAGGTATTTCTCTAAACAATAAGCACTTGCAGCAGCTCGATGAGTACGCCTCCGTGTTAAGTAATGATCCTGTTTTTAATAGCGAGCATGTGAAGTTTGAGCTTATTTTGGTTGGCAGGAATATCTCCAGCAAAGGGAGTCTGATTCATAGTAGATGCCGCGGTATGCAGATTCATGGCGAGCCAGGGCTGGTCACAAGTGATGACAAGGTGAAGGCATATGTAAAAACATGGGCGACTATTTTTGATGAGTTCGAGCTGACAAATGATTACCTGCTGGAAAAATTGAAAACCCAGCGCGCAGATCTCGATGGCGTGAGTAAGAAAGAGTTGATTGCTGAATTACAAGGCCAGGAGGCGCCTGTGCCCTCTGCTTAACTCGCTGTTTGGCGCACCTGCTAGGTACTTTTTAAGTGGCTCTCACCGGACCTAGAGAGCCATATTTCCCATATTGAGGATGGGTGATTTCTTGATTGCGCTACAAAGTTTTAGCTCCAGCTCGTCAGCCCGTGTGCGCTCGTAATCTGCTTTGAGCAGCGCGAGCTCAAGCGCTCGGTCAACTTCATTCAACCGATCCGCCTGTCTTTCCAGCGCAAGCTCCCGATCCTCAAGCCTCCGCTGAGAGTGCTTGAGCTGAACCTGCCAACGCCCTAGGGCAGCCTCACGCTCCCGCAAAGCCAACATGGCCTTAGCTTGGAGCTTAACGTGCGTAGCTGAAGCCTTGGCCCTACCAAGTAGTGCCATGTAGCTCTGCGTGTATATCCCCACAGCAGCCGCTGCTAAGTCTGCTCGGGTAACTACTGGCTTGGGAGCAGCGAGCGCCCGGTAATACTGCGCAATCTTCTGATGTGAGGCCTTGCTGCCCTCTATACCGCGAGACAGGCCGAAAGGCTCACCACACGAGTGGTGGAAGTCGGTTTGCATTTTGCGTAGCTTCGCGGGGCCTCCGAGGAAATCACGAGCCGACAACCGCCCGTCCTGAGTAAGAGGCGTGATGTAAGCAACCAGGTGCGGAGTCCTCTCGTCCAGATGCAGCTCCGCGCAGGCAATGTTTGCTGCTCCATGGCGCGCTCTTAGCCAGGCCATGGCTCGATAAAAGTAACCGCCGGTGTCTGGCATCGCACCGCCATGCCTCTTGAAGGCTTCTGGACTCGCGGTGATCAAGTATTCGATGCAGAGCACAGCATCTCTCCGTCGCTTCATTGGAAGCCTAGTCAGAACTGCCCGGGCCAATTCGGCAGAGCTTGTAGCACCACAGATATGCATGCTGGGCGCTCCATCTGAATTCGGAGTTGGTATTTCTCGGAACGTATGTCGACCTGACCCCATCACCCCTGTGATTGATTTCAGCTTTTTTGTTCTCAGTATCGCGTGAGGCATGCCAGGCCACCCTGCTGACAGTATTCATCCTAGCGTGCAGTGGGAGCAAAGGCTGGCACAAGCGGCTCTGTGCCTGGGCTCGTGTACTCACTACACAAAGCATTCCTTTCCCGCTTCCGACACCTATGACGCCGCTAGGGGAGCATTTCCACCGTTTACGTCATCGCTGCTTCTAATCCTCCGCACCTGCAAGGGACTGGTGATGACCACACTGGTACGCTTCTGTGGAGGCTGGCTGAAACCTGTTTTTCTCATCGAAACTCTCAGTCATCGTTTGTCGAAGTCCTTGTAGAGGATGCGCCGTTCGAGCAGGATTAGCGCTGGATGGATTCACAAGTGGATAGTCAATGAAAATTACAGCTGAGCAGGAAGCGTTTGCGCTGAAGTTGATAGATGGTGCATTGAGCATTTTTGAAAATGCGGATCGACTTTTTTATGAGGGGGGAGTTCTGGCTGACGTGGGGGCGTTTCCTAGGGCGTACCTTATGCATCAGATTTCAATGGAAGAGTGTGGGAAGATTGAAATCTTGTGCGCCGCGGTTGTCCAGTGCTTATCTGGCGGGGAAGTAAGTGTCAAAGGTATTTCCAGTGCTTTTAGACGACATGAAAGCAAGAACAAAATGAACGCGTATTTTCTTCCGCGTTCAGAGGCTGAGATTGCGGCAATCGAAGTGGACGATGCCACCGCCGCAGTATCTGCGTTTAAAGCCGTGCAAAAGGATTTTCATAAGGAGTCTAATCGCTTAAAAAATGCATCATTATATGTTGATTTTAATGGTGAATTTATTAGGCCCCAGGATTCAATTTCAAAAGGTAATTACGAAAAAATTAGATCGTTAAACTCTGAATTCATGTCGCTCAATGAGCTTAAAGTAAAGATGCTATCTAGGTGGAAGGGTGATCTATCCTCGTCTGCAGATGAGGTGCAGGAAATGCTTTTACTGCTAAAAGAGGCCGGCACTCAGGAGCGTCCGACCTTGAAGGGTAGGGAGGAAATGATAGAGGGTATAATTAGAGCGCTTGCAGATAGCAGGAAGGCGCGTTCAGGGGAGTAAGTTTTTTAGTTCTCGCTTGCGCGTGAGTGAACTTTGTGTAAGCGGAGTATTGGGTTGAGTATTAGTCGGCGGCGCGTTGCGTTTCCGGCCTGGCTTTGCAGGCACATGCTGGCCCTGCTCGTACTCTTCCAGGAACTTGCGCACCGTCGCGACCCGCCAGCACAGGCGCTTGCCCTGCTTGAAGAACGGCGGCAGCCAGCTGGCCCCATCCTGCCGCGCACTGCGGATCGATGACTCTGTTCGCCCGAGCATCTTCGCCAGCTCGGGGATGTGGATAATCTCGGGTTCCATGTAAGCCTCCTGCCGCGCTCTGCGGCTGTCGATAAGCTGACGCTCTGATTGGATAGACATCAAGTCAAGCTACCAGCCGCGCTTCGAAGGTGATTCCAGACTGACTTCCGGTTGCCCCATGTCCGCCGCGGAGATCCTTGGATGGGGGTTGTCCTCACCAGCGACTACGCTCCTCGGGCCTTACTCGGTCGAGGCTTCTGCCATCGTCGAGATTCTTGGCGATCAAACCAACCCGTTGCTGGAGGTTACACAGATGAAAGGAGCAACCCTTTGTCCTGCAGGCGAGACAAAGCACTTTGCAGACGATATCGAGTTCATCAGGCTGCGTGAGGTCAAGAGGATCACAGGAATGGGCAGGAGTACGATCTACGAGAAGATGAAGGCTGGGGATTTCCCAGGACAGATCAAGCTTGGCCCTCGTACTGTTGCCTGGATCAAGGCAGAGGTACTAGCGTGGGCGAGAGAAAAGGTAGTCAGTACCAGAGCTGCAGCGGTAGAGCACGCCGGAGAGCTTAGGCACCCTGAGTGATGCGGGAATCCCCGGAGCTCTTGCCAGGGCATCTGAACGGCATCCAGCATTGTGCTCTACGCGAGTTCGGTCAGAGTCACTGGTGGGAGCCAGGTGACACCGTGCCGTCCAGGGCTCCAGATTTTGAAGCCGCCGCCGGCAACTGATCTGGAATCGTTTGCCGGATACCCGTGCACCTAGGGAATTTGGAGCACCCATAGAATGATTTTCCCTTGTGCCTACCACGCTTGGCTACCCGGGCAACCATGCGGCTACCGCAATCAGGGCATAGGCCAAGGGCGTCCCAAGTTTCACGCGTAGGGATTTGCGGAGCTTGCGGTGGCGGGGCGGCCGGGGTAACCGGGCCATTGGACTTTCTTGCACGCTTCCAAGACGGATAGAGGAACCACAGCCAAGGCGCTACGAAGATCAGAAACAACAGTGTAATGGCGAGCGTCACCCGTGCCCCGCGACTCAGATATGAGCCTCCACTGTAGCCGCCACCACTATTGCCACCGCCAAATCCAGAACTGCCGCCAGATGATCGAGAGTAGCTGGTGCCGTTGTATGACGACGCAGGCCCAGTTGGCGTGATTGGTGAGGTGCCAAGAGACTGGTTGGGAGTCAACTGGTTTCCGGGCCTGGGTTCTGGGTGAGCAGTCGGCGAGACATAGGGAAACGGGAAGGAGGGGGTCAGTGGCACCTCGTGCCACTTAGCATGCTGTTTAACACATCCTGATATCAGCAGTGCGGCCAGTACAGCCGTGGTACCTGTTAAGAATTTGTTTTCCATTGGCCATCCAGTGCCGTTGAAGATGAGTGTTTTACATCGTGCGCTCGCCCCGAACAACTGATTCTCCCGGATCAGCGTCACCCATCTTATTGCTGAGCAGGATGCGCTGGCGCCCCGCGTCGAGCCGGTGGGCCTTGATATCGTTGCAGGGAGGCGGGCAACAGGCTGCAACAGAAGGGGCACAAGCTGCATCGAAAGCGGCAAATCCTGCATCGGAAGACGGGAAAGCGGATCAGCAAAGGCTGAATCCGTTACGCCGGATCGTGACCCCGCTGACATGGCCGGCCTTGGTCAGGCATATGCCGCCCCAGCCACACTGCTGACTGATGAGATGACGGAAGGCGCAGGTGGAGATGGACTGCCGTCATCGGCATTAACTGATGGCAAACGGCCATCTTGACCCTTGAAAGACGCGGAAGCGCCCTCATTATGCTTGGGCCTAATCTCAGGCGGCAGGATGCGGATTGATGTGATGATTGAGTATTATATTTTTAGTGTCTGCTACTCAAAGAAGAGTGAGCATATTGATTGGGTTCTATTGGGGCGTCCGGTCGATGGGAAAATGGATAAATGTGATCTCGTATCTCGGTCATTTGTAGTTGACTTGATAGCAACAGAGAGCGCTTCTTTCTGGACGGCTACGTTCAAAGGTAAAGGCAAGGGATTTGCAAAGGGCGCCGAGGTGATTGTCTACGATGACGAATTCATCACTACGGTGGCTGATGCAAAGGAGGAAAATAACTTGGAAAATTTGCCTACATTCTCAATGCCTGAAGAAGAAATGGATAAACATCTCAAGGACTCGCTCGAAAAAATATTTGGTAAAGCTGGCTGACCAAGTTTATTTGGAATGACGATTCCTTTTGATCGTCGGGAGACCGACAGCCCACCCCACCAAAGCTTTGTCCACCGTCGCCCGAATGGTCGGTGGTGGCAGGCTAGGGTCGCTCCCGAACCAGAACGCTGTATGTCAAAAATCATCCCCTTCCAGTACGACGGCGAGCCGGTGCGCTTCAACAGTGACGGCTGGATCGATGCTACAGATGTGGCCAAGCGGTTCGGCAAGAAGCCAGCTGAATGGCTGCGCTTGCCGGACACCCTGAAGTACATAGACGCCTTGGCTCGCCACTTAAATGTGGGGGAATCCCACCTTTTCGCGCGGAGCAGTAAAGGGCGGAACGGCGGCGTTCAAATTACCCTTTTCAGCGCCTCATCTCTTCTGGCGTCGATGTAGGCTGCGAGGTCATTCAAGTGAACACCGCGGGCGCCTTTCTGGCTTTTCTCCATGGCGATCAACGGGAGCTGGATCTCACCCTTGGCGATTTTCATCTTCATTTTCGTTGGCGTCAGATGCCCGAAATAGTCGGCGCATACTCGTTCAAGCGGGATTACCGCCAGACCGTCGTACTGGGCCAACAGGATGAATGTGGTTTTCATATCCTCTCCATGCGTTTTGCCGGCAGCGTGTACGAGCAACGCAGAGAGGTTTCGGCCCTGGCTAACGATCGTTGAACGGGCGTTAGTGTTTCGTTGCTTCGTTCAGTCAACGGGCCTAACAGCATTCATTACTTGGCAAATGCCAAGACCAAATACTTCCCAGTGCTCAAACTCTCCTTCTGCAGCATATGTAAGCCCTCGAACCGCTCGACCGTCCATGAAGGCATCGCACATATCGAAGCCAACCATTGCCCACAGTGTTTCCCTCTCCACATGGTGGCCAGATATGCGCTTCATCCAGTCCAGAGCCTGGTCTGCGGTCAGGTAATCAAGGTGGCGATAGACGTCCTCGGGCTCGCCAAGCTTGAGGACTGGGGGCACTGTGAGGCTTTGATTCTGCTGTACAAAGGGGCTCATCACCGGGTCTTGAATGTGCTGGGCCCTGATTCTGAGTTTTCGTTCTTCTTCAAGCTCTCGCTCAAGCGAAGCAATCCGATCCGCAGCTCGCTCGGGGATTGGCCAGTAGGCACCGGCCTCCGCACACCAAGTCCTTAGCTTCTGGTGTGACACGCGATGATGAAGCGGGTTGTCTTGGTTGTATCCAACTGGTGCGAGCAGGTCGTGCATGTTGTCTTTCAGCTTCTCGACCCATTGGCTGATGGCAGCGACACGCTCGGAATCCAACTTGCCAGGGTACTCAGGCTGAACATTGGCCAGGATTGAGGCCGCGTCGCAGAGCTCGAACACCGATCTATTGGCATACGACTCATACCAGTCGGCTTGGTCGTCGCCGCGGAGCGCCCAGGTGCTGTAATTCACGGTTGGTTGAGTGGTCATTACAGGCTCCTTAGGTGCTCTGCCAGGAACAGCCGCAGCTCAGATGGCTGTAGGTTGATCGGTGTGGGTTACGCATGTCGCTTGATGCCTACAACATCGGCGCCGGCGCACAGCGCATCAATCGAGTCGGCCCACTCCTGCATCATGCTGCGACGTTGCTGAAGATAGGTGGCGTGGTTGTAGGTGTCCCTGATCGAATCCTGATCGCCATGAGCCAACTGCCTCTCGATCCAATCGCTGTTGTAGCCACGAGTGTTCAGGCTGGTGCTTAGCAGGTGGCGGAAGCCATGCCCTGTCTGTCGGTTTTCATAACCAATGGTCGAGAGCACCTTGTTCACCGTGTTCTCGCTCATTGGTCGCGATCGGTCATTACGCCCAGGAAATGCTAACGGATAGCTGCCAGTGATCTCCTGGAGCTGGCGCAACAGGGCAACCGCCTGAGAGGGAAGGGGAACGAGGTGAGGGCGCCTGGCCTTCATTCGGACTGCCGGGATTGTCCAGGTGGCAGAGTCCAGGTCGAACTCTTCCCAAGGCGCGTTCCGCAGTTCACCAGGCCGGACGGCAGTGAGCACCAGCAACCGAATAGCGATCTTGCTGGTGATGTCGCAATTGGCGGCCTCTACCTTACTCAGTAGCTCAGGCAGTTCTGCTTCGGTGACATGCGGGTGATGGCGTGTTTGAGGCGCGTGGGCAGCCACTACGTCCAGGTCTGTCGCGGGATTGGTGGCGACAACGCCCTTTGCCAGGCCGAATCTGAATATTTGCCCCAGCCACTGGCGAACCTTGCGTGCGACGTTGAAGGCTTCCCGCTTCTCGATTCGCCTTACGAGGTCAACCAGATCGGGGCGCGTCACTTCGGCAACTGGGCGGCTGCCTATCACTGGAATGATGTCGCTCTCCAGATACTGCAGTGCCTTGTTGGCCGTGGCGGGGGCCCAGCGTGGCTTGTTGTAGGCATACCATTCACGCGCCAGCGACTCCAGTATGAGCGCCTGGGCCGCGGACGCGGCTTTCTCTTCGCGCTTGTGGGCGCTGGGGTCTATGCCTTGAGCCAGGATCTTGCGCGCAGCGTCCCTTCGTTCGCGTGCCTGCGCCAGCGTGACTGCTGGGTAGGATCCGAGACTGAGCATCTTTGCCTTGCCCTCGAATCGATAGCGCAAGCGCCAGAGCTTTCCGCCTGCAGTCGTCACCTCGAGGCACAGGCCTTGGGAGTCCACCATGCGGTACAGCTTTTCACGAGGTTTGGAGGTGCGGATGGCGGTATCAGTGAGCGCCACGTTGATTCCTTCCTGCCAACCGCCCCTAGCTGAGCGCCTGGCTGTGAGTAGATTTGAAGACCGAACTCGATCTACTCGCAAATCTACTCACATAGGATTGAGCTTTCGAGAGAGCCACTGAGAATCGTGGAGACAAAAAAACCGGCTCAATGGCCGGTTTTCTTAGGTTCCAGAGACTCATGTAGAACTCTGGAGATTTGGATTTGGTGCCCCGAGGGAGACTCGAACTCCCACTCCTTTCGAAAACGGATTTTGAATCCGCCGCGTCTACCAATTCCGCCATCAGGGCTTGTGGCGCCGCAGTATAGTGAGGGTCTTCGAGTCGGTCAATCGGCTTTCATGGTCAATTTTCATGCATTGGGCTAAACTTCCCGGCCCTGCCAAACCGAACACGATCATGCGCGTCGCCGATTTTTCCTTCGAACTCCCCGATTCCCTCATCGCCCGTCATCCCCTGGCCGAGCGCCATGGCAGTCGTCTGCTGGTCCTCGACGGGCCGAGCGGCGAATTGGCGCACCGGCGTTTCACCGACTTGCTCGAGTACCTACGCCCGGGCGACCTGATGGTGTTCAACAACACCCGGGTCATTCCGGCGCGGCTGTTCGGCCAGAAAGCCTCCGGCGGCAAGCTGGAAATGCTGATCGAGCGCGTGCTCGACAGCCACCGGGTGCTGGCCCACGTGCGCGCCAGCAAGGCGCTGAAGGTCGGGGCCACGGTGCTGATCGACGGCGGCGGCGAGGCCGAGATGGTGGCGCGCCACGAAACGCTGTTCGAATTGCGCTTCAGCGAAGAGGTGCTGCCGCTGCTCGACCGCGTCGGGCACATGCCGCTGCCGCCGTACATCGACCGTCCCGACGAGGGCGCCGACCGCGAGCGTTACCAGACCGTCTACGCCGAGCGCGCCGGGGCGGTGGCGGCGCCCACTGCCGGGCTGCACTTCGACGAGGCGTTGCTGGCGCAGATCGCCGCCAAGGGCGTGGAGCGCGCGTTCGTCACCTTGCATGTGGGCGCCGGCACCTTCCAGCCGGTGCGGGTCGACAAGATCGAAGACCACCACATGCATAAAGAATGGCTGGAGGTGAGTCAGGACGTGGTCGATGCCATCGACGCCTGCCGCGCCAGGGGCGGGCGGGTGATCGCGGTGGGGACCACCAGCGTGCGGTCGCTGGAAAGCGCGGCGCGCGATGGCGTGCTCAAGGCCTTCAGCGGCGATACCGACATCTTCATCTACCCCGGTCGGCCGTTCCATGTGGTCGATGCGCTAGTGACCAACTTCCATCTGCCCGAGTCCACGCTGCTGATGCTGGTCTCGGCCTTCGCCGGATACCCCGAGACCATGGCCGCCTACGCGGCGGCGGTCGAGCAGGGGTATCGCTTCTTCAGTTACGGTGATGCCATGTTCATCACCCGCAATCCGGCGCCGCGCGGCCCCGAGGATCAAGCATGAGTCGCACCTGTCGTATGTCCTTCGAACTGCTGGCCACCGACGGCAAGGCCCGTCGTGGTCGGCTGACCTTCCCCCGTGGCACCGTGGAAACCCCGGCGTTCATGCCGGTGGGCACCTACGGCACGGTCAAGGGCATGCTGCCGCGTGACATCGAGGCCATCGGTGCCGAGATCATCCTGGGCAACACCTTCCACCTCTGGCTGCGTCCGGGCACCGAGGTGATCAAGAAGCACAACGGCCTGCACGATTTCATGCAGTGGAAAGGCCCGATTCTCACCGACTCCGGCGGCTTCCAGGTGTTCAGCCTGGGCGCGATGCGCAAGATCAAGGAAGAGGGCGTGACCTTCGCCTCGCCGGTGGACGGTTCCAAGGTGTTCATGGGCCCGGAAGAGTCGATGCAGGTGCAGCGCGACCTGGGCTCGGACATCGTGATGATCTTCGACGAGTGCACGCCGTACCCGGCCGAGCATGACGTGGCGCGCACCTCCATGGAGTTGTCGCTGCGCTGGGCCCAGCGTTCGAAAAACGCCCACGGCGACAATACCGCCGCGCTGTTCGGCATCGTCCAGGGTGGTATGTACCAGGACCTGCGCATGCGTTCGCTGGAAGCGCTGGTCAACATCGACTTCGACGGCTTGGCCATTGGTGGCCTGTCGGTGGGTGAGCCCAAGCACGAGATGATCAAGGTGCTGGACTACCTGCCGGCGCAGATGCCTGCTGACAAACCTCGTTACCTTATGGGGGTAGGCAAACCGGAAGATCTGGTTGAGGGTGTGCGCCGCGGCGTCGACATGTTCGACTGCGTGATGCCCACGCGCAACGCGCGCAACGGTCATCTGTTCGTCGATACAGGGGTGATCAAGATCCGCAATGCGTTCCATCGCCACGATGATTCGCCGCTGGATCCGACCTGTGACTGCTACACCTGCAGCAACTTCTCCCGCGCCTATCTGCATCACCTGGACAAGTGCGGCGAAATGCTGAGCAGTATGCTCAATACCATCCACAACTTGCGCCATTACCAGCGCTTGATGGCCGGTTTACGCGAGGCTATTCAACAGGGTAAATTGGCCGCCTTTGTCGACGCCTTCTATGCCAAGCGCGGACTTCCCGTACCGCCTTTGGATTGACTGTTCGTACACAACACTAAATTAAGCAACTGGAGTGCTACATGAGCTTTCTGATTCCCGCCGCTTACGCGGACGCTGCAGCCCCGGCCGCCGGCCCCGCCGGTACCGGCTTCGAGTGGATCTTCCTGGTCGGCTTCCTGGTCATCTTCTACCTGATGATCTGGCGTCCTCAGGCCAAGCGCGCCAAGGAGCAGAAGAACCTGCTCGGTGCCCTGCAGAAAGGCGACGAAGTGGTCACCAACGGCGGTATCGCCGGCAAGATCGTCAAAGTTTCGGATGATTTCGTGGTGCTGGAAGTGTCCGACACCGTCGAGCTGAAGTTCCAGAAGGGCGCCATCGCCGCGACCCTGCCGAAAGGTACGCTCAAGGCTATCTGAGTTACCGGTTTCATTTTTTCCAGTCGGGGCGCGCAACGCGCCCCGCGTCTTGAACGGGCGGCGTGATGCTGAACAAATACCCTCTGTGGAAATACCTGCTGATCCTGGTGGTACTGGCGGTCGGCTTTATTTATTCCGCTCCCAACCTCTACCCGGACGATCCGGCGGTGCAGATCAGCGGCGCAAGCTCGGCCCTGCACGTGAGCCAGGCCGACCTCGACCGCGCCACCAAGGCGCTGACCGATGCCGGTATTGCGGTCAAGGGCGGCAGCCTGGGCGAGAAGGGCAGTGCGCTGGTGCGCCTGACCAACCAGGAAGATCAACTGCCGGCCAAGGACGTGGTGCGCAAGGCATTGGGTGACGACTACGTCGTTGCGCTGAACCTGGCCCAGACCACCCCGCAATGGCTGCGCAACCTGGGCGCCAGCCCGATGAAGCTGGGCCTGGACCTCTCCGGTGGTGTGCACTTCCTGCTCGAAGTGGACATGGACAAGGCCATGAGCGCCCGGATGAAGGTCTACGACGGCGAGGTCAAGACCCTGCTGCGCAAGGAGCGCGTGCGCTACCGCAGCCTGCCTCAGCAGGACGGTGCCATTCTGCTCGGCTTCTCCGACGACGCCACCCGCGAACAGGCCCGTGCCCTGGTCCGCAAGAATTTCAGTGATTTCGACATCACCACCACCGAGCGCAACGAGCTGTCGGTCCTGCGCCTGGCGCTGACGCCGGCCAAGGTCGCGGAAATCCGCGAGTACTCGGTCAAGCAGAACCTCACCACCGTGCGCAACCGGGTCAACGAGCTGGGTGTGGCCGAGCCGCTGGTCCAGCGTCAGGGCGGCAACCGCATCGTGGTCGAACTGCCGGGCGTGCAGGACACTGCCGAAGCCAAGCGTATCCTCGGCAAGACCGCCAACCTGGAGTTCCGCTTCGGCGCCGAGCCCGGCGCTTCGAAAGCCACGACCGAGGTGTTCGAGTTCCGCGACGGCAATCGTTCGGCGGCGGTCGAGCGCGGCCTGATCATCACCGGCGACCAGGTCACCGACGCCCAGGCCAGCTTCGACGAGCACGGTCGTCCACAGGTCAACATCCGCCTCGACGGTCACGGTGGCGAGCTGATGAGCCGCGCCACGCGCAGCAACGTCGGTCGCAGCATGGCGGTGATCTTCATCGAGCAGCGTCCGATGACCCGCTACGAGAAGCAGGTGGTCGATGGCGTCGAGAAAGACGTACCGATCCAGACCTTCAAGGAAGAGAAGAAGATCATCAGCCTGGCGACCATCCAGTCGCCGCTGGGTAGCCAGTTCCGCATCACCGGCCTGAACGGTCAGGGCGAGTCGTCCGAGCTGGCGCTGCTGCTGCGTGCCGGTGGCCTGGCCGCACCGATGTACTTCGCCGAAGAGCGGACCATCGGCCCGAGCCTGGGTGCCGACAACATCACCAAGGGTGTCGATGCGTCGCTGTGGGGCATGCTGTTCGTCTCGCTGTTCATCATCGCCATCTACCGCGGTTTCGGCGTGATCGCCACCGTCGCCCTGGCGGGCAACATGGTGCTGCTGCTGGCGCTGATGTCGCTGCTGGGGGCCACACTGACGCTGCCGGGTATCGCCGGTATCGTGTTGACCATGGGTATGGCGGTGGACGCCAACGTGCTGATCTTCTCGCGTATCCGCGAGGAGCTCAAAGCCGGCATGTCGGTGCAGCGCGCCATCCATGAAGGTTTCAACCGCGCCTATACCGCGATCATCGACGCCAACCTGACCAGCCTGCTGGTCGGCGGCATCCTGTTCGCCATGGGTACCGGCCCGGTCAAGGGCTTCGCGGTCACCATGTCCCTCGGGATTTTCACCTCGATGTTCACCGCCGTCATGGTGACCCGCGCAATGGTCAACCTGACCTGCGGCGGGCGTGACATCAAGAAGCTGTGGGTTTGAGGGAGCTGCGATGAAAACCATCAACTTCATGGGCGTGCGCAATGTCGCGTTCGCCATCACCATGCTCCTCACCGTGCTGGCGCTGTTCAGCTGGTGGCAGAAGGGCCTGAACTTCGGCCTGGACTTCACCGGCGGCACGCTGATCGAGCTGACCTACGAACGCCCGGCTGACCTCAAGGCAGTACGTGCCGAGCTGGTCGAGTCCGGTTTCCATGAGGCCGTGGTGCAGAGTTTCGGCGCCACCACCGACCTGCTGGTGCGTATGCCTGGCGACGACCCACAACTGGGTAATCGCGTGGCCAGCGCCCTGCAGAAACTTGGCGGCGACAACCCGGCGACCGTCAAGCGCGTCGAGTTCGTCGGCCCGCAGGTGGGTGAAGAGCTGCGCGACCAGGGCGGCCTCGGCATGCTTCTGGCCCTGGGCGGTATCCTCATCTACCTGGCGTTCCGCTTCCAATGGAAGTTCGCCGTGGGCGCCATCGTTTCGCTGATCCACGACGTGGTGGTGACCCTGGGCATCCTGTCGTTCTTCCAGATCACCTTCGACCTGACGGTGCTGGCAGCGGTGCTGGCGATCATCGGCTACTCGCTCAACGACACCATCGTCGTGTTCGACCGGGTGCGCGAGAACTTCCGGGTGATGCGCAAGGCTTCGTTGATCGAGAACATCAACGTCTCGACCACCCAGACCCTGCTGCGCACCATCGCCACCTCGGTGTCGACCCTGCTGGCCATCGCCGCCTTGCTGTTCTTCGGCGGCGACAACCTGTTCGGCTTCTCCCTGGCGCTGTTCATCGGCGTCATGGCCGGTACCTACTCGTCGATCTACATCGCCAACGTGGTGCTGATCTGGCTGAATCTGAACAGCGAAGACCTGATCCCGCCGGTCAAGGCCGAGGGTGCGGACGACCGACCGTAAGTAATTTCCTACGCCGTTTGGCGTAACAAGAGGCGCGAGTGTTGAACTCGCGCCTTTTTTTTTGCTCCAAGGCAGGGAGAAGGCGGGCGTAGCCCCGTGAGTACGATCAGGAGAGTCCACGTGAACAAATCAATGCTGGTGGGTGCGGTTCTGGGTGCTGTCGGTGTCACTGCCGGAGGTGCTGTGGCGACCTACAGCTTGGTGAACAAAGGGCCTGAATACGCCCAGGTCACCGATGTGCAGCCGATCAAGCAACAGGTGAAGACGCCGCGCGAAGTGTGCAAGGACGTGACCGTGACCCGGCAGCGTCCGGTGCAGGACCAGCACCAGATCGCCGGTACGGTGGTGGGTGCGTTGGCGGGCGGCCTGCTGGGTAACCAGATCGGCGGCGGCAACGGCAAGAAGCTGGCCACCGTGGCCGGTGCAGTGGGCGGCGGCTATGCCGGCAACAAGGTGCAGGAAGGCATGCAGCAGCGTGACACCTACACCACCACGCAGACCCGCTGCAACACGGTCAATGACCTCAGCGACAAGGTGGTGGGCTATACGGTCAAGTACACCATCGGTGATCAGGCAGGTGTGGTGAAGATGGATCACGAGCCGGGTTCGACCATTCCGCTGGATAAGAATGGCAAGCTGGTGTTGAGTCAGGCGCAGCCTGGGCAGTGACGGCGGATCGCGTTCTTTTCAGGCGCAGTTGAATAAAAAAAAGCACCTCGAAAGGTGCTTTTTTTATGCCGCCGAGATCGACTCAGCGCTTCAGGTTTTCCGGCAGGTGCGGCTGGATCGCCGTCAGCACCGCCTTGAAGCACTTGATGTTGCCGGCAACGATGTGGCCTTTCTCGAGGAAGTCGTGGCCGCCATTGAAGTCGCTGACCAGGCCGCCCGCTTCCTGGATCAGCAGCACGCCGGCTGCCATGTCCCATTCCGACAGGCCCGACTCCCAGAAGGCGTCGAAACGACCGGCCGCTACGTAGGCCAGGTCCAGCGCAGCGGAACCGGCGCGGCGGATGCCGGCGGTCTGGCCGGTGAGGGCGCGGAACATGCCCAGGTAGTTGTCCAGGTCGGCCATCTGGTTGTCACGGAACGGGAAGCCAGTGCCGAGCAGGGCGCCTTCCAGGCTGGTGCGCGAGCTGACGCGCAGGCGTCGGCCATTGAGCTGGGCGCCGCGACCGCGGCTGGCGGTGAATTCTTCCTGGCGCACAGGATCGACGATGACCGCGTGCTCGAGGCGACCGCGGTAGCGGCAGGCGATACTGACCGAGAAGTGGGGAACGCCACGCAGGAAGTTGGTGGTGCCGTCCAGCGGATCGATGATCCACAGGTAGTCCTTGCCTTCCTCGCCGGTGCCGGCATGCAGGCCGGTTTCTTCGCCTTGGATCGAGTGGTTCGGATAAGCCTTGCGCAGGGCGTTGACGATGGTCTGCTCGGCGGCGCGATCGACCTCGGAGACGTAATCCTTGGCCTCTTTCTCGTCGACCTTGATGCTATCCAGGCGTTCGATGGAGCGGAAAATCAGTTCACTGGCGCTGCGAGCGGCGCGCAGGGCGATATTCAGCATAGGCTGCATGGGCGTTTCACCTGGAGATGTTAAAGAAGAAAGCCGCCTAGTCTATCAGAAAACTGTTCCGGCAGAAGGGTGACATGCACTTTCGTGGCGTTACGCCCCTCGCTTAGGTAACATCGCGGGCCTTCTCGTGTGCCTTCGTGAGCGTGTCACCGTGCTGCAGAATATTCGTGTCGTTCTGGTCAATACCAGCCACCCCGGCAACATCGGCGGCGCTGCGCGTGCCATGAAGAACATGGGCCTGTCGCGGCTGGTACTGGTGCAGCCGAAGGTGTTTCCGTCCGATGAGGCCGCGGCGCGGGCCTCCGGGGCCGACGATGTGCTGGCGAGCACGCAGGTGGTCGATAGCCTCGAAGAGGCCCTGACCGGCTGTACCTTGGTCATGGGCACCAGCGCCCGTGAGCGCAGTATTCCTTGGCCGTTGATCGATCCCCGCGAGTGCGGTGCCAAGGCAGTGGCGCATGCCGCCGGCGGCGAGGAGATCGCTCTGGTGTTCGGGCGCGAGCATGCCGGGCTCACTAACGACGAGCTGCAGCGATGTCACTTCCATGTGCACATCGCCTCGAACCCCGATTTCAGCTCGCTGAACCTGGCGGCGGCCGTCCAGGTGCTTTCCTACGAGGTGCGCATGGCCTGGCTGGCCGCTCAGCAAGCGCCTTCGGCGGTCGAGGCGTTGGAGGCCGGCTCGCCGCCCAGCGACGACCTGGCCACCATGGACGAGATGGAGCGGTTCTACGAGCACCTGGAAAAGACCCTGGTGGACATCGGCTTCCTCGACCCGGCGAAGCCCAAGCACCTGATGCCGCGTCTGCGCCGGTTGTATGGGCGCAGCTCGGTCAATCGTTCGGAAATGAGCATCTTGCGTGGCATCCTCACCGAGACCCAGAAGGTCGTCCGGGGTGACGCGCACAAGCGCAAGGACTAGACCCCATGTTCGACCGTCTGCGTGAAGACATCCAAAGCGTATTCCACCGCGACCCGGCCGCGCGCAACGCCTTCGAGGTGCTGACCTGCTATCCCGGTATGCATGCCATCTGGTTGCATCGCCTGGGCAACGCCCTGTGGCGCCGCGACTTCAAGTGGCTGGCGCGGCTGGTGTCGAACTTCGGGCGCTGGCTCACCGGGATCGAGATCCACCCAGGTGCAACCATTGGCCGACGCTTCTTCATCGATCACGGCATGGGTATCGTCATCGGCGAGACCGCCGAAATCGGCGACGACGTCACCTTGTACCAAGGGGTGACGCTCGGCGGCACCAGTTGGAATAAAGGCAAGCGCCATCCCACCCTGGAAAACGGGGTGGTGGTCGGGGCCGGCGCCAAGGTGCTCGGCCCATTCACTGTTGGCGCTGGGGCCAAGATCGGCTCCAATGCCGTGGTCACCAAGGCAGTGCCGGCGGGGGCGACCGCCGTGGGCATTCCCGGGCGCATCATCGTCAGGCAGCAGGACGATGAGGCGGGTGCGCGGCGCAAGGCCATGGCCGAGAAGATCGGCTTCGATGCCTACGGCGTCAGCGCCGACATGCCCGATCCGGTGGCCCGCGCCATCGACCAGATGCTCGATCACCTGCAGGCGGTCGACGAGCGCCTTGAAGGCATGTGCGGCGCGCTCACTCAGTTGGGCAGCGACTACAGCGCCAAGGCGCTGCCGGCTCTGCCAGAGGAGGACTTTGCCGAGGTCAAGCCGGCGATCAAGAGCGACGCGGCGGCGCACTGATTCCGTCAACACAGGTCGGCGCATTGGCCAAGGGCGTGTGCTGCCGGCCCGTGTCTGCTATCATCGCGCCGCCTCCCGCATTCAAACCCGACTAAAGCACTAGGTCTTATAGTTGACTTAAATGCTCGGGAATCGCATACTCGCACACATCCTGTAACTCCCGTGGTACCCATAGCCATGCGATTGACTACCAAAGGCCGATACGCCGTCACCGCCATGCTCGACCTGGCGTTGCACGCGCAGCATGGACCGGTATCCCTGGCCGACATTTCCGAGCGTCAGGGCATTTCCCTTTCTTATCTGGAACAGCTATTCGCCAAGCTGCGCCGCAGCAGTCTGGTTTCCAGCGTGCGCGGTCCCGGTGGTGGCTACCAGTTGTCCAGAACCATGGAAACCATCCAGGTGGTTCAGGTGATCGACGCGGTCAACGAGTCGGTCGATGCGACCCGCTGCCAAGGCCTCGGCGACTGCCACTCCGGTGACACCTGCCTGACCCACCATCTGTGGTGCGACCTCAGCCAGCAGATCCATGAATTCCTCAGCGGCATCAGTCTGGCCGACCTCGTCATGCGCCGTGAGGTGCAGGAAGTCGCCCAGCGCCAGGACCTGCGCCGTGTCGCCGGTCGCGTTGCCCAGCTGGACAAGATTGAGACGTCCGCCGTCGACTGATGCGACGAGCGACGCCAACGCCTGATAGGAGATATTCAATGAAGTTGCCGATCTACCTCGATTACTCCGCGACCACGCCGGTCGATCCCCGTGTCGCGCAGAAAATGGCCGACTGCCTGCTGGTCGACGGAAACTTCGGTAACCCGGCCTCGCGTTCCCACGTGTTCGGCTGGCGTGCCGAGGAAGCCGTCGAGAACGGCCGTCGCCAGGTCGCTGAACTGATCAATGCCGACCCGCGCGAGATCGTCTGGACCAGCGGTGCCACCGAGTCCGACAACCTGGCCATCAAGGGCGTCGCGCACTTCTATCAGACCAAGGGCAAGCACATCATCACCTCCAAGATCGAGCACAAGGCGGTTCTGGACACCGCTCGCCAGCTCGAGCGCGAAGGTTTCGAAGTCACCTACCTCGAACCCGGTGAAGACGGCATCATCACCCCGGCGATGGTCGAGGCGGTGCTGCGTGACGACACCATCCTGGTCTCGCTGATGCACGTGAACAACGAAGTCGGCTCGATCAACGACATCGCTGCCATCGGTGAACTCACCCGTGCTCGCGGTGTGTTGTTCCACGTCGATGCCGCGCAGTCGGCCGGCAAGGTCGAGATCGACCTGCAGAAGCTCAAGGTCGACCTGATGTCGTTCTCCGCGCACAAGGCCTACGGGCCTAAAGGCATCGGCGCGCTGTACGTCAGCCGCAAGCCGCGCGTACGTTTGGAAGCCATCATTCACGGCGGCGGTCACGAGCGTGGCATGCGTTCGGGCACCCTGCCGACTCACCAGATCGTCGGTATGGGCGAGGCGTTTGCCATCGCCAAGCAGGAAATGGCCGCCGAAAACGTGCGCATCAAGGCCCTGAGCGACCGCTTCTTCAAGCAGGTCTCGGACCTCGAAGAACTATACGTCAACGGCAGCCAGACCCAGCGCGTACCGCACAACCTGAACCTGAGCTTCAACTACGTGGAAGGCGAGTCGCTGCTGATGTCGCTCAAGGACATCGCGGTATCGTCCGGCTCGGCGTGCACCTCCGCGTCGCTCGAACCGTCCTACGTGCTGCGCGCTCTGGGCCGCAACGACGAGCTGGCGCACAGCTCGATCCGCTTCTCCTTCGGTCGTTTCACCACCGAGGAAGAGGTCGACTACGCCGCGCAGGAAGTCTGCAAGGCCGTGAACAAACTGCGTGAACTGTCGCCGCTGTGGGATATGTACAAGGACGGCGTCGACATCTCCAAGATCGAGTGGGCCGCCCACTAAGCAGTCGCCAGCAAGAGCGGCTCCCTGACGAGGAAGGAATTGCACCATGGCATACAGTGAAAAGGTCATCGACCACTACGAGAACCCGCGCAACGTCGGCAAGATGAACGCGGAAGACCCAGACGTCGGCACCGGCATGGTCGGTGCTCCGGCCTGCGGCGACGTGATGCGCCTGCAGATCAAGGTCAACGAACAAGGCGTGATCGAAGACGCCAAGTTCAAGACCTACGGCTGCGGTTCGGCCATCGCCTCCAGCTCCCTGGCCACCGAGTGGATGAAGGGCAAGACCCTGGACGAAGCCGAGACCATCAAGAACACCCAGCTGGCCGAAGAACTGGCATTGCCGCCGGTCAAGATCCACTGCTCGGTGCTCGCTGAGGATGCCATCAAGGCAGCCGTACGCGATTACAAGCAGAAGAAAGGCTTGATCTAAGTCGCCCACGCGAAGGAGTTCCGATGGCTATCAGCATGACAGAAGCCGCCGCCAACCACATTCGCCGCTCCCTTGACGGGCGCGGCAAAGGTGAAGGCATTCGCCTGGGCGTGCGTACCACCGGCTGCTCGGGCCTGGCCTACGTGCTGGAGTTCGTCGATGAGCTGGCGAGCGAAGACCAGGTGTTCGAGAACCACGGCGTGAAGGTCATCATCGACCCGAAGAGCCTGGTGTACCTCGATGGCACCGAATTGGACTTCGTCAAGGAAGGGTTGAACGAAGGCTTCAAGTTCAACAACCCCAACGTGCGCGGTGAATGTGGCTGCGGCGAAAGCTTCAATGTCTGAGGCCTGACGTGGGTAGCCCTTGCCATTTCGCTCTGTTCGACCTGCAACCGAGCTTCCGCCTGGACCTCGACAAGCTGGCCACGCGTTATCGCGAGCTGGCCCGCGAGGTCCATCCCGACCGCTTCGCCGACGCCTCCGAGCGTGAGCAGCGCGTGGCCCTGGAAAACTCCGCAGCCCTCAACGACGCCTACCAGACGCTGCGCAGTGCGCCGCGTCGCGCGCGTTACCTGCTGGCCATCAGCGGCCATGAGGTGCCTCAGGAAGTCACGGTCCACGACCCCGACTTCCTGTTGCAGCAGATGCAGTGGCGCGAAGAACTCGAGGAACTGCAGGACGAAGCCGACCTCGACGGCGTTGCCGTGTTCAAGCAGCGCCTGAAGGGTGCCCAGAGCACTCTCGACGAGGAATTCGCCGCTTGCTGGGATCAAGCTGCCGAGCGCGACAGGGCCGAGCGCCTGATGCGCCGCATGCAGTTCCTCGACAAGCTCGCCCAGGAAGTGCGCCAACTCGAAGAGCGCCTCGACGATTAACCCCGGCGCCGCCGTGACGGCGCCCAAGGTATCAAGATAAGCATGGCCCTACTGCAGATCGCCGAACCCGGTCAGAGCCCCCAGCCGCACCAGCGCCGCCTGGCGGTGGGCATCGACCTGGGGACCACCAACTCGCTCGTCGCCGCGGTACGCAGCGGCCGCAGCGAGCCGCTGCCCGATGCCCAGGGCAACCTCATCCTGCCGTCCGCGGTGCGCTACCTGGAGGACCGCTGCGAAGTCGGCCAGGCTGCCCGCGATGCGGCCTCCAGCGACCCGTTCAACAGTGTCCTGTCGGTCAAGCGCCTGATGGGACGAGGCCTGTCCGACGTCAAACAGTTGGGTGAACAGCTGCCATACCGGTTCGTCGGCGGCGAGTCGCACATGCCGTTCATCGACACTGTTCAGGGGCCCAAGAGCCCGGTGCAGGTGTCTGCCGACATTCTCAAGGTGCTGCGTCAGCGCGCCGAGGAATCCTTGGGTGGCGAACTGGTGGGCGCGGTGATCACCGTGCCGGCCTATTTCGACGACGCTCAGCGTCAGGCCACCAAGGATGCTGCGCGTCTGGCCGGGCTGAACGTGCTGCGCCTGCTCAACGAGCCCACCGCAGCGGCGGTGGCCTATGGTCTGGACCAGAACGCCGAAGGCGTGGTGGCGATCTTCGACCTGGGCGGCGGCACCTTCGACATTTCCATTCTGCGCCTTACGGCCGGCGTGTTCGAAGTGCTGGCCACCGGCGGCGACACGGCCCTGGGCGGGGATGACTTCGATCACGCCATCGCGGGCTGGATCATTGAGCAGGCGGGCCTGTCTGCTGACCTCGACCCTGCCACTCAGCGCCAGTTGTTGCAGGCGGCGTGCGCCGCCAAAGAAGCCTTGACCGATGCCGATAGCGTTCGCGTCAGCCACGGCGCCTGGAGCGGTGAGCTCAGCCGTGCCGATTTCGAAGGCATGATCGAGCCGTTGATCGCCCGTAGCCTCAAGGCCTGCCGCCGCGCCGTGCGCGACAGCGGCGTCGAGCTGGAAGAGGTGGGGGCGGTGGTCATGGTGGGTGGATCGACCCGTGTGCCGCGTGTGCGCGACGCGGTCGGCACGTTGTTCGGTCGTGCGCCGCTGACCTCGATCGACCCCGATCAAGTGGTGGCCATCGGCGCGGCGATTCAAGCCGATACCTTGGCTGGCAATCGTCGCGAAGGCGGTGAATTGTTGTTGCTCGACGTCATTCCTCTGTCGCTCGGCCTGGAGACCATGGGCGGGTTGATGGAGAAGGTGATCCCGCGCAATACCACCATTCCGGTGGCGCGCGCCCAGGAGTTCACCACCTACAAAGACGGCCAGTCGGCCATGATGATCCACGTCCTGCAGGGCGAGCGCGAGCTGATCAGCGACTGCCGGTCGCTGGCGCGCTTCGAGTTGCGTGGCATTCCGGCCATGGTCGCCGGCGCGGCGAAGATCCGCGTCACGTTCCAGGTGGATGCGGATGGGCTGTTGAGCGTCGCCGCGCGCGAACTGGGCTCGGGTGTGGAGTCGAGTATTCAGGTGAAGCCTTCGTACGGCCTGACCGACGGCGAGATCGCCCGCATGCTCAAGGACTCCTTCGAACACGCTGGTACCGACAAGCAGGCGCGCCAGCTGCGCGAGCATCAGGTCGATGGCGAACGCCTGCTCGAAGCGGTACAGGGTGCCCTCGAGGCGGACGGCGAGCGCCTGCTCAGTGGCGAGGAGCGCGAGGCCATCGAGTTCCAGATGCAAGAATTGCGTGATTTGCTCAACGGCACCGATGGCCCGGCCATCGAGCAGCAGACCAAGCGTCTGTCGCAGGTGACCGATGCTTTTGCCGCCCGTCGCCTTGATTCGACGGTCAAAGCCGCACTGGCCGGGCGCAACCTGAATGAGATCGAGGAGTAATCGATGCCGCTGGTGACATTCCTGCCGCATGAGAAATTCTGCCCCGAGGGGCTGACTGTCGAGGTCGCGTCCGGCACCAACATCCTGGAGCTGGCCCATGAGCACCATATCGAAATGGAAAGTGCCTGTGGCGGCGTGAAGGCTTGCACCACGTGCCATTGCATCGTGCGCAAGGGCCTCGAATCCCTCGAGGAAGCCGACGAGTTGGAAGAAGACATGCTGGACAAGGCCTGGGGTCTGGAGGCGCAGTCGCGTCTCGGCTGTCAGGTGGTGGTCGCCGACCAGGACTTGACCATCGAAATCCCTAAGTATTCGCTCAACCACGCTGCCGAAGCGCCGCATTGAGGATGACGGAATGAGTCTGAAATGGGTTGATGTACTTGAAATCGCCATTCAGCTTGCAGAAAGCAAGCCGGAAGTCGATCCTCGTTACGTGAATTTCGTCAATCTGCGGAGTTGGGTGATGGAATTGCCTGACTTCAGTGACGATCCGGCGCGCGGCGGCGAAAAGGTCCTGGAAGCCATCCAGGCGGCCTGGATCGAAGAAGCCGACTGAGTGACACCCGCAGGTTAGGCAATGCCCTCGAACCCGCGTATAATTCGCGGGTTTAATTTTTCGCAACACTCAATATTCTGGAGTTTTCCATGGCTGTTCAACGTACTTTCTCCATCATCAAGCCTGACGCCGTCGCCAAAAACGTCATCGGTGAGATCACCACTCGTTTCGAAAAAGCCGGCCTGAAAGTCGTCGCCTCGAAAATCAAGCAACTGTCCAAGGCCGAAGCCGAAGGCTTCTACGCCGAGCACAGCGCGCGTGGCTTCTTCGGCGAACTGGTTGCCTTCATGACTTCCGGCCCGGTCGTTGTCCAGGTGCTGGAAGGCGAAAACGCCATCGCTCTGAACCGTGAGCTGATGGGCGCTACCAACCCTAAAGAAGCCGCTGCCGGCACCATCCGTGCCGACTTCGCCGAGTCGATCGACGCCAACGCCGTTCACGGTTCGGACTCCGAAGCCGCTGCCGCTCGCGAAATCGCCTACTTCTTCGCAGCTACCGAGGTAACCACTCGCTAAGCGAACGCTTTCGAGTGAGGGTGAATCCATGACGACATCTACTGGCAAAATCAACCTGTTGGGGCTGACCCTGCCGGAAATGGAACAGTTCTTCGACTCGATCGGGGAGAAGCGCTTCCGTGCCGGTCAGGTGATGAAATGGATTCACCATTTTGGCGTGTCCGATTTCGCGGACATGACCAACGTCGGCAAGGCCTTGCGCGAAAAGCTCGAGGCCATTGCCGAGATTCGACCTCCGGAAGTGGTCAGTGAAGACATTTCTGCCGACGGGACCCGCAAATGGGTCGTGCGCGTTGCCTCCGGCAGCTGCGTCGAGACCGTCTACATTCCCACCGACGACCGCGGCACGCTCTGCGTCTCGTCGCAAGCCGGCTGCGCCCTGGACTGCAGTTTCTGCTCCACCGGCAAGCAAGGCTTCAACAGCAACCTGACCGCCGCCGAAGTCATCGGCCAGGTATGGCTTGCGAACAAATCCTTCGGCACCGTCCCGGCCAAGATCGACCGCGCCATCACCAACGTGGTGATGATGGGCATGGGCGAGCCGCTACTCAATTTCGACAATGTCATCGCCGCCATGAAGATCATGATGGACGATCTGGGCTATGGCATCTCCAAGCGTCGCGTCACCCTGTCCACCTCGGGCGTGGTGCCGATGATCGACGAACTGGCCAAGCACATCGACGTGTCGCTGGCGCTGTCGCTGCACGCGCCGAACGACGAACTGCGCAACAAGCTGGTGCCGATCAACAAGAAGTACCCGCTCAAGGTACTGCTCGAGTCTTGCCTGGGCTACATGGCCACGCTCGGCGGCAAACGCGTGCTGACGGTCGAGTACACCCTGCTCAAGGATGTCAACGACCAGCCCGAACACGCCGCGCAGATGATCGAGCTGCTGCGCGACGTGCCGTGCAAGATCAACCTGATCCCGTTCAACCCGTTCCCGCACTCCGGCTACGAGCGGCCCAGCAACAATGCGATCCGTCGCTTCCAGGACCTGCTGCACCACGGTGGCTTCAACGTCACCACCCGGACCACCCGTGGTGAAGACATCGACGCGGCGTGCGGCCAGTTGGTCGGTCAGGTCATGGACCGCACCCGCCGCAGCGAGCGCTACATTGCCGTGCGCCAGCTCAGCGCCGACGGTAGCGAGTCGGCAGACAGCGCCGTGCGCCTCTGACGGACACCGCCGCCCATGACCCTGCGCGCCGCGCTGTCGATCCTGTCACTGCTGTTGCTGGCTGGCTGCGTGTCCGGCGGCAGCGGCCATCCGCTGTCCAGCGAGCAGGGTCGGGCAGAGGCGGGGCGTGCCTACGTGCAGTTGGGCCTGGGCTATCTGCAGCAGGGCATGAGCGAGCAGGCCAAGGTGCCGTTGGCGCGCGCGCTCGAGTTGGACCCGCGTGACGCCGATGCCCATGCGGCCTTGGCCCTGGTGTTCCAGGCTCAAGGCGAGCCGGAACTGGCGGATGAGCATTTTCGTCACGCCCTGGCGCAGCGCTCGAACGATGCGCGCATTCGCAACAACTACGGCAGTTTCCTCTATGCTCAAGGGCATTTTCGCCAGGCCGAGCAGATGTTTCGCCAAGCCGCCGCCGATACCCTGTATCCTGAGCGCTCGCGCGTGTACGAGAACCTGGGCCTGACCGCGCTCAGGCAAGGCCGCGCCGAGCAAGCACAGGCCTTTCTGGAAAAAGCCCTGCGCCTCGATCAGCGACAACCGCGGGCGCTACTGGAAATGGCTGAGTTGTCCTACGAAAACAGGCATTATGTGCCGGCCTGGGATTACTACGAACGTTTCAGCCAGCAGGGCCAGCATGATGCCCGTAGCCTGCTGTTGGGCAGTCGTCTGGCGCGAATCGTCGAAGAGCACGGTACCGCTGACGAACTGGGCCGCACACTACAACGACTTTATCCCGGTACGCCGGAATATCAGCAATACCTGTCGGAGCAACGATGAACGCCGCGCACCCCGAATCAGCAGCAGCGCTTGAGCAGCATCCCGGTGACGTCCTGCGCCAGGCGCGCGAGCACCGGAACTGGTCGCAAGCCGAGGTCGCCCGTAGGCTGAACCTGACCGTCACCTCGCTGAATTACCTGGAAACCGGTGCCTTCGATAAGCTTCCCGGGCATACCTTCGCCCGCGGCTACATTCGCGCCTACGCCAAACTGATGGACATGGATCAGGCCCCGTTGGTCGAGGCCTTCGATCGTGTGACCGGCACCCATGCCAAAGGCAGCGAAGTGCATTCGCTGGGTCGTATCGAGGAGCCGGTACGCTTGTCGCACAACATTCTGCGCGGCGTCAGCCTGCTGCTGCTGGTGGTGGTAGTCGGCGGTGGCTTCTTCTGGTGGCAGGACCAGAGCGGCCAGCATGGCAAGGACCTGAGCAAGATCGCCCTGGAGCATGTCGAGGTCGAAAGCGCCGACGGCACCACCCAGATCCACACCCTCGATGAGCCCGAAGACCAGGCCGTGAGCGCTGGCCAGCAGCCCGAAAGCGCGCCGCTGCCGCTGGGGCAGGACACGGCAGCGCAGGGCGAAGACGAAACCGCCGCCCAGGCACCTGAACAGTCCGCGTCCGCGGTCGCGCCCACTGCGCCGGTTGCGCAGAACCCAGCCCAGCCGCATGCGCCGGCTGCCACGACCACCACCGCGCCTTCGACCACCCCTGCTGCGCCCGCTGCCAGCGAGCCTGCCGCGCCGATCGCAGGGGAGGGCAAGGTTGCCATCCAGTTCGTCGCCGACTGCTGGACCCAGGTCACCGACGGAAATGGCAAGGTGCTATTTAGCGCCATCAAGCGCAAGGGCGATAGCCTCGAACTGGCAGGCAAGCCGCCGTTCGCCGTGCGCCTGGGCTTTGCCCGTGGCGCCCAGGTCAGCTACAACGGCCAGCCTGTCGATGTCGCCCCGTTCACCAGTGGCGAGACCGCTCGCCTGAAGTTGGGACAGTAAGTCATGCACGGTGAATCCCCGATCAAACGTCGCGAATCCCGCAAAATCTGGGTCGGCAATGTGCCGGTGGGCGGCGATGCTCCCGTCGCGGTACAGAGCATGACCAACACCGACACCAACGATGTGGCCGCCACCGTGGCGCAGATCCAGCGTTTGGTGGATGCCGGTGTCGATATCGTCCGCGTGTCGGTGCCCGACATGGACGCCGCCGAAGCCTTCGGCAAGATCAAGCAGCAGGTGAGCGTCCCGCTGGTCGCCGATATCCACTTCGACTACAAGATCGCGCTGCGCGTCGCCGAGCTCGGCGTCGACTGCCTGCGCATCAACCCGGGCAACATCGGCCGTGAAGACCGAGTGCGCGCGGTGGTCGATGCTGCTCGCGATCGTGGTATTCCGATCCGCATCGGTGTCAACGCCGGCTCCCTGGAAAAAGACCTGCAGAAGAAGTACGGCGAGCCGACCCCAGCCGCGCTGGTCGAGTCGGCGCTGCGCCATGTCGAGCACCTCGACCGCCTGGATTTCCATGACTTCAAGGTCAGCGTGAAGGCCTCCGACGTGTTCATGGCCGTCGAAGCCTATCGCCTGCTGGCCAAGCAGATCGTGCAGCCCCTGCACCTGGGCATCACCGAAGCGGGAGGACTGCGTTCCGGAACGGTGAAATCCGCCGTCGGCCTCGGTATGCTGCTCGCCGAAGGCATCGGCGATACCATCCGCATTTCGCTGGCGGCCGATCCGGTCGAGGAAGTGAAGGTCGGCTACGACATTCTGAAGTCGCTGCACCTGCGCTCGCGTGGCATTAACTTCATCGCCTGCCCGAGCTGCTCGCGGCAGAATTTCGATGTGGTCAAGACCATGAACGAGTTGGAAGGGCGCCTGGAAGACCTGCTGGTGCCGCTGGACGTCGCGGTGATCGGCTGTGTGGTCAACGGACCGGGCGAAGCCAAGGAATCCCATGTCGGCCTGACCGGTGGCACGCCCAACCTGGTGTACATCGATGGCAAGCCGGCACAGAAGCTGACCAACGACAACCTGGTCGATGAGCTGGAAAAGCTTATCCGCCAGAAAGCGGCCGAAAAGGTCGAGGCCGACGCGGCGCTGATCGCCCGCGGCTGATACACAGATTCGTAAGGACTTTTCGTGAGCAAATCGCTGCAAGCCATTCGTGGCATGAACGACATCCTGCCCGAGCAATCGCCGCTGTGGCGCTACTTCGAAGGCACCGTGGCCAGCTTGCTGGACACCTACGGCTACAGCCAGATCCGCACGCCGATCGTCGAGTTCACCGAACTGTTCAAGCGTTCGATCGGTGAAGTCACCGATATCGTCGAAAAGGAAATGTACACCTTCCAGGACAACAAGGACTCGCTGACCTTGCGTCCGGAAGGCACTGCCGCATGTGTGCGTGCAGTGCTTGAGCACGGCATCATCGGCAACGGCCAGGTTCAGAAACTCTGGTATGTCGGGCCCATGTTCCGCCACGAGCGCCCGCAACTGGGGCGCTATCGCCAGTTCCACCAGATCGGCGTCGAGGTGTTCAACCTGGCCGGTCCCGACATCGATGCCGAGCTGATCATGCTGACCTGGCGCCTGTGGGCGCGCCTGGGCATTCAGGATGCCGTCACCCTCGAACTCAACAGCCTGGGCACCAGCGAAGCGCGCGGGCGCTATCGCGAGGCACTGGTCGAGTTTCTCTCCGAGCGCCTCGACCAGCTGGACGAAGACAGCCAGCGCCGCCTTAAGAGCAATCCGCTGCGTATCCTCGACAGCAAGCACGAGGGCACCCAGGCCGCGCTGGTCGGTGCGCCGAAGCTGGAGGATTACCTGGACGAAGAGTCGCGCGTGCATTTCGAAGGCGTGAAGGCGCGCCTGGACGCCGCCGGTATCCCGTTCGTGATCAACACCAAGCTGGTGCGTGGCCTGGATTACTACAGCAAGACCGTCTTCGAGTGGGTCACCGACAAGCTCGGCGCCCAGGGCACGGTCTGCGCGGGTGGCCGTTACGATGGCCTGGTCGAGCAGATGGGCGGCAAGCCTACCGCTGGCGTGGGTTTCGCCATGGGCATCGAACGCCTGCTGCTGCTGATCGAAACCCTGGGTCAGGTGCCCGAGTCGATTGCGCGCACGCTGGACGTCTACCTGTGCGCCTTCGGCGAGCAGGCCGAGCTGGCGGGGCTGGCGCTCAGCGAGCAACTGCGCGATCGCTTGCCGGCACTGCGCCTTGCCGTCAACGCCGGCGGTGGCAATTTCAAGAACCAGTTCAAGAAGGCCGACCGCAGCGGGGCGCTGTTCGCCCTGATCCTGGGGGACGACGAACTGGCGCAACAAGTGGTAGGTTTCAAACCCCTGCGTGGCCAGGGCGAACAACAGAACATTGCCTGGGATGCTCTGGCCGAGCACCTGCAAGCTGCTCTCGCGCAGGCGTGAAGCGGTCATACAGCCGAATTGCTGAAAAGGAGTATTGGGGTGTCGAGTACCGATGATGAAGGCCTGGTCGCAGCCAAGGACTGGTGGAACCGCAACGGCAAGCCGCTGCTGACCGGTGCTTTGCTCGCCGCGGCGGTGGTGATGGGCTGGCAGGCCTGGCACAAGTACCAGAACAACCAGTCGCAGGGCGCTTCGATGGTCTATCAGGCGTTGATCGAAACGGCCTTGTCGGCTGACGGCAAGCCGGATGCGACCAAGGTGGCCGAGTTGTCCGGCAAGCTCAAGAGCGAGTACGGCGGTACCGCCTACGCCCAGTACGGCAGCCTGTTCGTGGCGAAAGTGGCCGTGGAGAGCGGCAAGCTCGACGACGCTGCCGCAGAACTCAAGGGCGTGGTGAATAAACCCGCCGACGCGACCCTGGGCGAGCTCGCCCGTCAGCGTCTGGCGCGCGTGCTCGCGGCGCAGAACAAAGCCGAAGAGGCACTCAAGTTGCTCGACGGCAACGCCGAGAAGGCCTACCAGGCCAGTCGCGAGGAGCTCAAAGGCGATCTGCTGGTGCAATTGGGCCGTACCGACGATGCCCATGGTGCCTACGAAAAAGCCAAGGCCGCGCTGTCTGACGACGCCGCGATCGGTGGTTTGCAACTGAAGCTCGATGACCTGGCCAAAGGGGACGCGTGAAGTGACCGGTTGGAAACAAGCAGCAGTGCTCGCCCTGGCCGTCCTGGCCGCGGGTTGCAGCAGCAACAGCAAGAAGGAACTGCCCCCGGCCGAACTGACCAAGTTCACCGAAGAGGTGGTGCTGACCAAGCAGTGGAGCCGTTCGATCGGTGACGGTCAGGGGGAAAAGTACAACCTCCTGGTGCCGGCCATCGAGAACGACCGTATCTACGCGGCCGACGTCAATGGCAAGGTCTACGCACTGAACCGCCTCAACGGTGACGTGATCTGGGACAAGGACCTGGAAGTGCCGGTGTCCGGTGCTGTCGGCGTGGGCTACGGCCTGGTGATGATGGGCACCCTCAAAGGTGAAGTCATCGCTCTGGATGCCAGCACCGGCGAAGAGCGCTGGCGCTCGCGCGTGACCAGCGAGGTGCTGGCTCCGCCGGCCACCAACGGTGACGTGGTGGTGGTGCAGACCCAGGACGATCGTCTGGTCGGCCTGGACTTCAACACCGGCGACCGTCGCTGGATCTACGAAAGCTCGCCTGCGGTGCTGACGTTGCGTGGCACCGGCGCGCCGATCGTGACCAATCGCATGGCCGTGGCAGGTCTGTCCACCGGCAAGGTGGTCGCAGTCGATACCCAGAACGGCGTACCGGTGTGGGAGGCGCGCGTCGCCATCCCGCAAGGTCGTTCGGAACTGGAACGCGTGGTGGACATCGACGGCGGCCTGCAGCTGTCCGGCGGTGTGCTCTACGTCAGCAGCTACCAGGGCCGCGTCGCTGGCCTGGACCTGGAAAGCGGTCGTGTCCTGTGGCAGCGCGATGCCTCCAGCTACGTGGGCGTCGCCCAGGGCCTGGGCAACGTGTACGTCAGCGAGGCGTCCGGCACCGTCGAGAGCATCGACGAGCGCTCGTCGTCGGCCCTGTGGAGCAACGACTCCCTGGCCCGTCGCCAACTGTCCGCGCCGGAGGTGTTCTCCAGCTACGTGGCGGTGGGCGACTTCGAGGGTTACCTGCACCTGCTCAGCCAGGTCGACGGTCGCTTCGTCGGCCGTGAGCGCATCGACAGCGACGGCCTGCGTGCCCGTCCGCTGGTGGTGGGCAACACCATCTACGTCTATGGCAACAGCGGCAAGCTCGAGGCACTGACCATCCGCTGAAGCTATGCTTGGAACCGACCTCGGTTTCAGGCTGCGGCGCAGGACGCGCCGCCCGAACTCCGGCCGCTGCCTTGCAGCGGCCTTTGCATTTTCAAGAATTCAGAGTGGAGAGCCGCATGGTTCCCGTAATTGCCCTGGTGGGACGGCCGAACGTCGGCAAATCCACCCTGTTCAACCGCCTGACCAAGACCCGCGATGCCATCGTCGGCGACCTCTCGGGCCTGACCCGTGACCGCCAGTACGGCGACGCCAGCTGGCAGGGTTGCTCCTACATTCTCATCGACACCGGCGGTATCACCGGCGACGAAGTGGGCATGGACGAGAAAATGGCCGCGCAATCGCTGATGGCCATCGAAGAAGCCGACTATGTCCTGTTCCTGGTCGATGCCCGTGCCGGCATGACCGCCGCCGACCAGATGATCGCCGAGCATCTGCGCAAGCGGAACAAGGAAGCGATCCTGGTCGCCAACAAGATCGACAACATCGACGCCGACGTCGCCCGCGCCGAGTTCTCGCCACTGGGCATGGGCAACGCCATCCCGGTGGCCGGCTCCCAAGGGCGCGGCATCAATGGCCTGATGGAAGCTGTGCTGGGCCACATCCCGCGCGACCAGGTCGAAGAGGCGCTGGACGCTGAGGTCGCCGAGGGCGAAGAGGCGGTGCGCATTCCGGGGCCGAGCGAGAAGGATGGCATCAAGATCGCCATCATCGGCCGTCCCAACGTCGGCAAGTCCACGCTGGTCAACCGCATGCTCGGTGAAGAGCGGGTGGTGGTGTACGACCAGCCGGGCACCACGCGCGACAGCATCTACATTCCGTTCGAGCGCGATGGCGAGAAGTACACCTTCATCGACACCGCGGGCGTGCGCAAGCGTGGCAAGATCCACGAGGAAGTCGAGAAGTTCTCGGTGGTCAAGACGCTGCAGGCGATCAAGGACGCCAACGTGGTGGTGTTCGTCATGGACGCCCGTGAAGGTGTGGTCGACCACGACCTCAACCTGCTGGGCTTCGCCCTCGAAGCCGGCCGGGCCATCGTCATCGCCCTGAACAAGTGGGATGGCATGGAGTCGGGCGAGCGCGACTACGTGAAGACCGAGCTGGAGCGCCGGTTGTTCTTCGTCGATTTCGCCGATATCCACTTCATCTCCGCGCTGCACGGCACGGGCGTTGGCAACCTGTACAAGTCGGTGCAAGCCGCGTTCAAGTCGGCCGTCACCCGCTGGCCGACCAGCCGCCTGACGCAGATTCTCGAGGACGCCGTCAGCGAGCACCAGCCGCCGCTGGTCAACGGTCGCCGCATCAAGCTGCGCTATGCCCACCTCGGTGGCGCCAACCCGCCGCTGATCGTGATCCATGGCAACCAGACCGACAAGATTCCGCGTTCCTACTCGCGTTACCTGGAAAACACCTACCGCCGTGTCCTCAAGCTGGTCGGCACGCCGATCCGTATCGAGTACAAAGGCGGCGAAAACCCCTACGAGGGCAACAAGAACACCCTCACCGACCGTCAGGTCAACAAGAAGCGCCGCCTGATGTCGCACCACAAGAAGGCCGAGAAGAAGCGCAAAGACAAGCGCTGACCGCAAGTAGGAGCGGCGAACCGCCGCTCCTTCGCACTTGTCGCTTGCCGCTCAGAGCTTGTAGCTTATCCCCCCTCAGTCCGCAGGAAAGAGGGCTCCATGATCCGCAGCAAACTGCCGAACGTCGGCACGACCATCTTTACCCGCATGTCCCAGCTCGCCGCCCAGACCGGCGCGCTCAACCTTTCCCAGGGTTTTCCCGATTTCGACGCACCGCCCGCGCTGCTCGAAGCGGTCTCGCGGCATGTGAGCGCCGGCCACAACCAATACGCACCCATGACCGGCCTGCCTGTACTGCGCGAACAGGTCGCGGCGAAGATTGCCCGCCTGTATGGCGTTCAGGTGGACGCCGAGCAGGAAATCACCATTACCCCCGGTGCCACCGAGGCTATCTTCTGCGCCATCCAGGCAGTGATTCAGCCCGGTGACGAGGTAATCGTCTTCGATCCCTGCTACGACAGCTACGCACCCGCCGTGGCACTGGCTGGCGGTCGCTGCGTGCATCTGCAACTGAGCGATGGCGATTTTCGTATCGACTGGCAAGCGTTCAGCGATGCATTGACACCCCGCACGCGCCTGGTGGTGCTCAACTCCCCGCACAACCCCAGCGGCGCGCTGATTACCCGCGAAGACCTCGACCAGTTGGCGGCGCTGATCGCCGGGCGCAATCTGTACCTGCTCAGCGACGAAGTCTACGAGCACCTGGTCTATGACGGGGTGCAGCATGCCAGCGTGCTGGCCCACGAGGCGTTGTACGCGCGGGCCTTCGTGGTCAGCTCGTTCGGCAAGACCTATCACGTCACGGGGTGGAAAACCGGCTACGTGGTCGCGCCGCCGGCACTGAGCGCGGAGCTGCGCAAGGTGCACCAGTACGTCAACTTCTGTGGCGTGACCCCCCTGCAGTGGGCGCTGGCCGACTTCATGGCCGAACTCCCGGCCCATGTGGACGAACTGCCGGGTTTCTACCAGGCCAAACGCGATCTGTTCTGCGACCTGTTGCACACCTCGCGCTTCAGGTTCACCCGCGCGGCGGGCACCTATTTCCAACTGGTGGACTACTCGGCGATCCGTCCCGACCTCGATGACGTGCAGATGGCGCTGTGGCTGACCCGCGAGCACGGCGTGGCGAGCATTCCGGTGTCGGTGTTCTACCAGCAACCCATCCCCGCGCAGCGCCTGGTGCGCCTGTGCTTCGCCAAACGTGAGGAGACGCTGCGTCAGGCAGCGGAAAAGCTATGCGCGATCTGAGCCAACTGCCCAACCTGAACCTGGCCCTGGTGCAGACTCACCTGGCCTGGCATGACCGTGAAGGCAACCACGCACATTTCGAGGTGCTGCTGGAGCAAGCCCGAGGGGCGGACCTGGTGATCCTGCCGGAGATGTTCACCACCGGTTTCACCATGGATTCCGAGCGCCTCGCCGAGCCGGAGCAGGGGCCCACCTGTAAATGGCTGAAGGCCCAGGCGAAGAAGCTCGACGCGGTGATCACCGGCAGCGTGATCATTCGTGCGGCTGACGGCAGCCACCGCAACCGCCTGCTGTGGGCGCGCCCCGATGGCGAGGTGCTGCACTACGACAAGCGCCACCTGTTCCGCATGGCTGGCGAGCACCAGCACTACACGCCGGGCGAGCGGCAGGTGCAGTTCGAGCTCAAGGGGTGGCGCGTGCGTCCGCTGATTTGCTACGACCTGCGCTTCCCGGTGTGGAGCCGCGACCCGCACGACACCGACCTGCTGTTGTACACCGCCAACTGGCCGGCAGCGCGCCGCCAGCACTGGAACCGTCTGCTGCCCGCGCGGGCGATCGAGAACCTGTGCTATGTGGCGGCGGTGAATCGGGTGGGCACCGACGGCAAGGGCTTTGCCTACTCGGGGGACAGTCAGGTGCTGGATTTCCAGGGCGAGAGCCTGCTGGGCGCAGCCGAAGCCGATGGTGTCTTCCATGTGGCGCTCAATGCCGTGGACCTGGCCGCCTACCGTGCGCGGTTCCCGGCGAACCTGGATGCCGACACCTTCGATATCCACTGAGCCCTGCGGCCAGAGGGTCTGGCCGCCACCGATGGGAGGTCAATACACATCCCGCCGGTAGCGGCCCTCTTCGATCAGGTGCTCCACCCCATCCTCACCGAAAATCCCCCTGAGCGCCGCATCCACGCCCGTCGCCATGCCCTGAAGGCTGCCGCACACGTACAGGCTCGCACCGTCATCGACCCAACGGCGCAGCGTCTCGGCCTGCTGCAGCAGTACATCCTGCACGTAGATCCTTTCCGCCTGATCCCGTGAAAAGGCCAGGTCCAGCCGAGCCAGATCGCCGCTGTCCAGCCAAGCGTGCAGCTGCTCGCCGCAGAGCAGGTCGCAGGCTCGATTACGCTCGCCGAAAAACAGCCAGTTGTGCCGCTCCCCGGCGGCGATGCGCGCCTTGAGCAAGCTGCGCAGGCCCGCCAGGCCAGTACCGTTGCCGATCAGCACCAGCGGTGCCGGCCCCGCAGGCAAGTGGAAGCTGCTGTTGCGGCGTACCCGCAGACGCACAGGGCCGTCCAGTGGCAGGAACTCGGTCAGCCAGCCGGAGCCCAGCCCCAGACTGCCGTCGGGATGCCGCTCCTGGCGTACGATCAAGTCCAGCACGCCGTCGCTGGCGATGGAGGCGATGGAGTACTCGCGTGTGCCGAGCGGGATCAGTGCATCGATCAGCGCCTGGGCATGCAGCCCGACCAGGTGTTCGCGGCTGCCCGGCAACTGACGACTGGCCAGCGCTTGTCCCAGTGGCTGCGACAGTCCGTCGAGGTGCACCGGCTGCGCGGCCTCCAGGCCCAGCCCCGCCAAGAACGCGTCGATCCGTACCTGGCCATGACGAGGCAGTATCTCCACCAGATCACCGGCCTCCCACGTGCTCGGTTGTTCGGGGCTCAGGCCCAGCAGGAACACCGGTGCACCCTGGCTGCCGGGATTGAGCAACTGTCGTCGGATCAGGCGCCAGTTGCCATAGTCCGGCGCCTGCCAGGGGGTGACGGCCGCGGCACCGGTCAGCGCGCTCAGCGCCTGTTGCCAGTGCTGCAACGCACCGGCGTCGGCGTTATCGACTTCCACCGGGCTGAACGCTGAGGTCGCCCCGCGCTCACCCAACCAGGCGTGCAGGCGTCGGGCGAAACCACAGAAATGCGGGTACTGACGATCGCCCAGCGCGAGCACGGCGTAGCTGAGGTGGCTCAGGTCCAGGGCCTGACCCAGCACGTTGCGCTCGAAGCCACGGGCGCTGTCCGGTGCCTGGCCTTCGCCGAAGGTGCTGACCACGAACAGCACGCGCAAGGACTGGCTCAGTTGCGCCTGGTCGAGCTGGGCGAGGCTGCGCACCTGAACCGCCACGCCCGCGGCCTGCAATTGCCCGGCGCTTTGCCAGGCCAGTTGTTCGGCCAGGCCGCTCTGGCTGGCGAAGGCGATCAGCCAACCGCCTTCGCCGTCGCTGACGTGGTCCACCGAGCCCCGAGCGGCACGCACCTGACGCTGTTTGCGGCGTCGATCCAGATACAGCAGCCAGCCGGTGACGAAGAACAGCGGCATGCTCAGGCTGGCGAGGGTGAGCAGGATGCGTCCGGTCAAGCCGAAGTATTCACCCACATGCAGGGCATAGACGCTCTGCAGCAGTTGCGCCTTGAACGACTTGTCGGTGTAACGCTCGTGGCTGCTCACCTCGCCGGTGGCCGGATCCAGTGCCAGCGTGTTGTAGGCGCGCGGATGTGCGGCGTTGTCCAGCATGTAGAAGACGTTGGCGGGTTGGCCACCGGTGGCGGGCAGGCGCAGGTTGTAGGAGACCAGACCCGGTCCGGCCGCGGCCTGAAGGGTAGACCACAGGGCCGGATAATCCACCACCAAAGGTGCTGCGTGCTTGTCGGGCGGTGCCACGGCCCGTGCGCGGCGCTCGCTGCGCGACAGTGTCGACTGCCCGGCAGCAGGCGGGTCGGCCAACAGCCTGTTCAGCCCCTCGCGGTACCACTCGTAGGACCAGAACAGGCCGGTCAGGGCGAACAGCAGATAGAACACCAAGCACCAGGTGCCGGCGACGGCGTGCAGATCCCAGTTGAACGCCCGACCTTTGCGCGCCCAGTCGAAGGTCAGCCACACCCGCCAGTCCCGTGCCCGCCGTGGCCAGCGCAGGTACAGGCCGGACAGGCAGAAGAAGATCAACAGCAGGGTGCAGGCGCCGGTGATCTGTCGGCCGCTGTCGCCCATGGCCAGGAACCGGTGCAGTTGCAGCATGAGGTTGAAGAAGTCCTGACCGGCCACGGCGCCGAGCAGTTCACCGGTGTAGGGATCGGCATAGCGCAGTTCGCCGCGGCGCTCGCCTGGGGGCGGCGTGAAGAACAGCCGGGCGGCCTCGTCGCTGCGGGTGTCGACCCAGAGCATGGCCACCTTGTCGTGCTGGGCGGCCTCGGCGCGGCGCACCAGTTCCGGCAGTGGTAGAACGCCTTCGCGACGCACCTCGACCTTCAACACCTCAGGGTTGAAAAAGCGCAGCAGTTCTTCCTGGAACGACCAGATCGCCCCGGTGATACCCATCAGTGCCAGGACCAGGCCGGCACTGATGCCGAAGAACCAGTGCAATTGGAACAGCGACTTCTTCAGCACTTCGATTACCTTGAATTCCAGAGGGTGGCGCTTAGTGGCGGAGGTGTTTAGGGCAGGGCTGCCAGCGCGGCGCTGGGATTCTAATGCAAGCGAGGGAGAGTAACAATTGAGATTGGTTAGCATTTGCGAGCCGGTACACGTGCCTTCTGCGAGTGATCGAACCGTGCGCTCGTCCCGCCATCCTTGCCCGCACTGAAACCGACTCCCTATGATGGAGGCCTTTTGCGATTTCACAGGTCACCGTCCCATGCTTGCCTCCACCTCGGAACGCTTCGATGCCGATCAGTTGGCGTCGATGCTCGACCATCAACCTGGCCAAGCCGCCAAGGCGATTCTCGCCGCCGCCGGGCAGGGCGTGGTCGAGGCGCAGGCGCTGCTGGGGCAGATCCTGCTGGACGGGCGCGGCATTGAGCAGGACGAGCGTCTGGCCCGCCATTGGCTGGCGGTGGCAGCCCAGGCCGGCAATGCCAAGGCGCACAATCTGCTGGGCCGCTGCCTGGAGCATGGCTGGGGCGGCGAGGTGGCGCTGAGCCAGGCCGCGATCCACTATGCCCAGGCCGCCGATGCGGGCTCAGGCTGGGGCCTGTACAACTTGGGCAATCTGTTGGCGACCGGACGTGGCTTGCCCGCCGATCAGGGGCTGGCACTGACCTGCTATGAGAAGGCCGCGCAGATGGGCCATGCCAAGTCGATGAACCTGTACGGGCGTTATCTGGAACAGGGCATCGCGATCACGGCGAGTCCGTTGCGGGCGGCGCGCTGGTATCGGCGGGCGGCCGAAGCGGGAGATTTTCGCGGCATGTTCAGTCTGGCGCTGGTGTTGGCGTCACGCGGGCAGATGAGCGAGGCGGCGCAGTGGTTCGAGCAGGCGCGACAGCAGGGGCCTGTGGACTTCCTGCGCAGTGCGCTGGCGACCTTGCAGGACGCCGGGCCGACACTGACCAGCTTTGCGGCGCGCTACGCCGAGGCGATCGAGCGCTGCGAGGGGTGAGATCGGGGCCGCCAGGCGGCCCCGGACCTGATTACAGGTAGTACGCCTTCAGCGGTGGGAAACCGTTGAATTCCACTGCGCTGTAGCTGGTGGTGTAGGCGCCTGTGGACAGCCAGTACAGGCGGTCGCCGATGGCCAGGTTCAGCGGCAGGCCGTACTTGTAGTTCTCGTACATGATGTCGGCGCTGTCGCAGGTCGGGCCGGCGATCACCACTTCCTCGGTCTCGCCTTTCTTCTCGGTCCAGATCGGGAACTTGATGGCTTCGTCCATGGTTTCGATCAAGCCGGAGAACTTGCCCACGTCGGTGTAGATCCAGCGCTCCACGGCGGTACGCGACTTGCGCGCCACCAGCACCACTTCGCTGACCAGGATGCCGGCGTTGGCGATCAGCGAGCGGCCCGGCTCAAGGATGATTTCCGGCAGGTCGTCACCGAAGTCTTCCTTGAGGAAGCGGATGATTTCCTCGGCGTAGGTTTCCAGGCTGTTGGTGCGGGTGATGTAGTTGGCCGGGAAGCCGCCGCCCATGTTGATCAGCTTCAGTTCGATGCCGTCTTCTTCTTTCAGGCGTTCGAAGATCACCTTGACCTTGGCGATGGCCGCATCCCATACGCTGATGTCGCGCTGCTGGGAGCCGACGTGGAAGGAGATGCCGTAGGGCACCAGGCCCAGGTCGCGGGCCAGGATCAGCAGGTCCATGGCCATGTCGGTCTGGCAGCCGAACTTGCGCGACAGCGGCCAGTCGGCGGTGGTCGAGCCTTCGGTGAGAATACGCACGTACACCTTCGAGCCGGGCGCGGCCTTGGCGATGTTGCGCAGGTCGGCTTCGGAGTCGGTGGCGTAGAGGCGCACGCCCTTTTCAAAGAAATAGCGGATGTCCTTGGACTTCTTGATGGTGTTGCCGTAGCTGATGCGATCGGCGCTGACACCGCGCTCCATCACCTTGTCCAGTTCGTAGATCGAGGCGATGTCGAAGTTCGAACCCTTGTCCTTGAGCAGGTCGATGATCTCGACGGCCGGGTTGGCCTTGACTGCGTAGTAGACCTTGGCGAATTCGAAGCCCGCGCGCAGGTCGTCATAGGCCTGGCTGATCATCTGCGTATCGATGAGTACGAACGGGGTTTCCTGCTTGTCGGCGAACGCCTTCATTTTCTGGAAGGTGTCGCGTGCGAAATAGTCTTCGACCTGGATCGACATACTCAGGGACTCCATGGGCAAACTGAAAGAATAAGTGGCTGCAAACTGAACGTCCTCCGTATCCCCACTTTGGTTCGCCTACTCAGTACTTGAGCCGGATGGATCGTTTCCAGCATGGACGTTCGGCGCGCACTGTAGGGCGTGAGAAAGGTGGAATCAACCCGCGATCCGCGCCTGTTCGTCACCGTTCGACGCGCAACCGGTGGAATTAACGACCCTTGTGGCCGGTTGATGTTCCCGTGGACGATCCAGGCGTAAAAAATTGTGGAATGGAGTGGGTCGGCACCTTTGCAGGTGATGCCCTGCTTACAGGCATGGCGGAGGTAGACAGGGCACTCGGTCCGCTGACAGGCGGGCCCGAGTGTTCATATTTATGGCCACCCGGAACAGGTACGGCCGTACCCGTCCGGGACCATAAATTTTTTGTTACCGAAGTGAAAATCGACTGGGCTGCCGCTCAGGAGGCGGCAACCTCGGCCGGTGAGACGATGCTGGTCTTGGCACCGCGTGAGCGACCCGAGCTCAGGTAGGCCGCGATCGACTCCTGGGTGACCTCGCCGAGGAACACCTGCTCGGCATCGAGCACCGGCAGCCAGGCGCGGTTGAACTCGTACATGCGCGACAGCAGGATGCGCAGGTGCTCGTCATGGGCGGCGGTGGCGTTGAACTGACGCAGGAAGTCGGCGCACGTGCCCTGCTGGCGGTGCATGTCGCGGCGGCGTACGTAGCCCAGGGCCTTGTTCGTCGCGTCGGTCACCACCACATAGCGGCGGTCGTGCTCGTCGAGCAACTCCAGCGCTTCGGCCACCGGCGTCTCGGGGCTGACCGACGGTGCGTTGTCCGCGGCATCCTCGGCGCGCACCAGCAACAGGCGCTTGAGTGTGCTGTCCTGGCCGACGAAGCTGCTGACGAAGTCGTCCACCGGATGCGCCAGCAGGGTGTCCGGATGGTCCAGTTGCAGCAGCTTGCCGGCGCGGAAGATGGCGATCTTGTCGGCCAGCTTGATGGCTTCGTCGATGTCGTGGCTGACCATGATCACGGTCTTGTTCAGCGCCCGCTGCATCTCGAAGAATTCGTTCTGGATCATCTCGCGGTTGATCGGGTCGACCGCACCGAACGGCTCGTCCATCAACAGCACCGGCGCATCGGCCGCCAGGGCGCGGATCACGCCGATCCGCTGCTGCTGCCCGCCGGACAGCTCGCGTGGGTAGCGCTGCAGGTACTGCTTGGGTTCGAGCTTGATCATGCTCATCAGCTCGCGCGCCCGGTCGTGGCAACGTTGCTTGTCCCAGCCGAGCAGACGCGGCACCACGGTGATGTTTTCCTCGATGGTCATGTTGGGGAACAGGCCGATCTGCTGGATTACATAACCGATGTGGCGGCGCAGGGTGACCTCGTCGAGGCCGCTGGTGTCCTCGCCGTTGATGAAGACCTGGCCGGAGGTCGGGGTGATCAGGCGATTGATCATTTTCAGCGTGGTGCTCTTGCCGCAGCCCGAGGGACCGAGGAAGACGCAGATTTCGCCTTCGTTGACGGTCAGGCTGACCGAGTCCACGGCTTTGACGTCCTTGCCGTTGACGTCGAAGGTCTTGCTGAGGTTCTTCAATTCGATCATGGGCGCAGTCCTTCTGGAGTCAGGGCACGTTGCAGGGTTTGCAGAAGCAGGTCGGCGACGATCGCTAGCAGGCTGACCAGCACGGCGCCGACCAGCAGCATCGACATGTCGCTGCGGCTGATGGAGGTCAGGATGAGTACGCCCAGGCCCCCCGCACCGATGGTGGCGGCGATGGTCATCACGCCGATGTTCATCACCACGGCGGTACGCACGCCGGCGAGAATCACCGGCACGGCGATGGGCAATTCGACCATGCGCAGGCGCTGGCCGAAGGTCATGCCGATGCCGCGCGCGGCCTCGCGGATGCCGGGTTCCACGTTGGTCAGGGCCAGGTAGGTGTTGCGCAGGATCGGCAGCAGCGAATAGAGGAACACGGCGGTGATCGCCGGCAGCGGCCCCAGGCCCTGGCCGAATTTGGAGTAGAACGGCAGCAGCAGGCCGAACAGGGCGATGGAGGGGATGGTCAGCAGCACCGTGGCGCTGGCTTGCAGCGGCCCGGCCAGGACCGGAAAGCGGGTCATCAGGACGCCCAGCGGCACGCCGATGACGATGGCCAGGCCCACGGCGATGCCCACCAGCATGATGTGCTGCCAGGTCAGTTGCAGGACCAATGCCCAGTCGAGGTGGGCGAAGGTGTCGAGCAGGCTCATGGGGTCACCTCGTGCAGGTCATGATCACGCAGAAAGGTGGCCGCGACCGAGGACGGGCTCTGGTGCTGGACATCGACCTTGGCATTGAGCTGGCGCATGGTTTCGTCGTCCAGGGCATCGGCCAGCGGCACGAGCAGGTCGGCCAGTTGCGGATGGGCGTCGAGCACGGCCTTGCGAACCACGGGGCCGGCGGTGTAGTCCGGGAAGTAGTGCTTGTCGTCCTCCAGCAGCGTCAGCTCGAAGGCGTTGAGGCGACCGTCGGTGGTGTAGACCAGGCCGGCGAACACCTGGTCGTTGCGCAGAGCGGTGTACACCAGCCCGGCGTCCATCTGGCGGATGTTGGCGCGGCCCAGTTGCATGCCGTAGCGCTGCTGGAGGCCGTCCAGGCCATCCGGGCGATTGGCGAACTCGGTGTCGAGGGCGACCAGGTGCTTACGCGCCTGTTCATCCTGCAGCACCTGATTCAACTGACTGATGGTGCGCACCTGCGGATAGGCCTTGGCCACCGCGCTGGGCAAGGCCAGGGCATAGGTGTTGCTGAACTTGGACGGTTTGAGCCAGACCAGGCCTTTCTTCGCGTCCAGTTCCTTGACCTTGGCGTAGGTGGCCTCGGCGCTGGGCATGCGTTCCTGAATGTGGTTGTAGGAGACCAGCGACACGCCGGTGTATTCCCACATCAGGTCCAGTTGGCCGGTTTCCTGGGCCTGGCGCGCCAGGCTGCTGCCCAGACCGCCAGTGACGCGCACGTCGAAGCCGTTGGCACGCAGGTACTGGGCAGTGATTTCGGCGAGCACGGTCTGCTCGGTGAAGACCCGCGCACCGATGCGGATCAGGGGTTTTTCCGCCGCCTGGGCAACACCTGCCAACAGCAGGCCCGCGCCCAGGAGCAAGGCGATAGCTTTCTTCATGGATTGCCTCTTCTTAATGGGCCAGGCCGCGTTCCAGCCAGCGTTTGCTGGAGGCACTCACCAGCGCGTCGAGCAGCAGTGCCAGCAAGGCCGTGCAGGCCGCGCCGAGCAGTAGCTGTGGCTGATTGTTCAGGGCGATGCCGGGGAAGATCAGGCTGCCCAGGCTGTTGGCGCCGATCAGGAAGGCCAGTGGCGCGGTGCCGACATTGAGCGCCAGGGCTACGCGCACGCCGCCGACGATGATCGGCACGGCGTTGGGCAACTCGACCTGCCACAGTTGCTGGCGTGGAGTCATGCCGATGCCGGTGGCGGCTTCCTTGAGCGAGGCGGGGACGTTCTTGAGGCCTTCGTAGGTGTTGCGCACGATCGGCAGGAGGGAGGCGAGGAACAGGGCGAAGATCGCAGGGCCTGCGCCGATGCCCAGAACGCTGAGGGCGATGGCCAGTACGGCCAGGGGAGGGATGGTGTTGCCAATATTGAAGAACTGCATGAAGCGCTCGGCTTTGTCGACCCGGTGCGGTCGACTCAAGGCAATGCCGGCGGGGATGCCCACGGCCAGTGCCGCCGCCATCGAAGCCAGCACCAACTCTAGGTGCGCTTGCAGGTAGAACGTCAGATCGTCGCGATAGCGCGCGATCGTGTCGAGGCCGATCCAGTGGATCAGCAGGGCCAGGATGACGAGCACGGTGGCCCATCCCAACAGCCCTATTCCGTAGCGTTTCGCCACAGGTGGACTCCTTTTTGTCGTCGGCGAGCACACTTCTTCTTGGCCGACCCGTGCAGGTGGCGGTGGTGTGTTCGCGAGTAGCAGCGCGGCGCCTGCCAAGCTGGGCGTTCACGCCATGAGTCGAGCCCCGTCAGGCTCGTGGATGCTGGTGTAACCAGCCCTGGAACCGAAGCGGGTTGCAGGGGAGTGGACGTCTCCGGGGGGACAAAGGTTCCCATGGGTAGAGGCGTTTGGCCAGTGTTAATCACTGGTCTAGTCGATTTTTCCTTCAGGAGAACAGTGGATTTCCTGCTGAAAGGCGTTGATTTACCTGCTATCGGGCAACGAGTTGCAGCGGCAGTCTTTCTCACGAGACGGATTGATAATTCTCTTGAGAGAATATTCCCTTGGAGGTATTTTTTGCCGTGTGGTGTGTGGTGATGTGTTCGGAATTCATAGGTGAGTTCGAGCACTTGGGTGGAGAGGTTCAGGATGAGCTTTTGGCGCAGCTCTATCTTCTACAACTCTATGGTCCAGCGTTGGGAAGGCCTCGCGTGGACACATTGAAAGGTTCCAGGCATTCGAATATGAAAGCGTTGCGCTTCAGCGCTGATGGCGGAGTTTGGCGAGTCGCATTCGCTTTCGACAAAGCACGTCGTGCGCTTCTTTTAGTGGCGGGCGATAAGTCGGGCGTTCAGGAGCGGAGATTTTATCGGAACCTGATTCAGCGCGCTGACGAACGCTTTGATCGGCATTTATCCAGAGGTTGAAAACCATGTCCAAGACACTGGTCGAGCTTATGAACGAGCTGTCCCCCGAGCGCAGAGCGAAGATAGAGACACGCGGTCGTGAGCTCATCCGTGAAGAAGTCACGCTTCAAGCGCTTCGTAAGCAGCTTGAGATTACCCAGGAAGAGATGGCCGCTCGTCTGGAGGTGGGGCAGGGGAACGTTTCCAAGGTGGAGAATCGCAATGACATGCTGATCTCTACCCTGCGCGCCTATCTGGAAGCCATGGGCGGCAGGCTGGAGTTGGTCGCGCATCTGCCGGGGCGCGCGCCAGTTACGATCGACGGGTTGGCGGGCGATTGGGCGTCACGCCTTTGATCTCTTAGCGATACGGGACCATTCCAGCGACCTGCGGCCGAGCGCACTTTGGTCTGGCGTGCGACTTCAGGTATGATATCGCCCCTTTTTCGATCCCCATTCAGGCGATTTCCCATGACCCATCAGGCCGCCGAAGTCGCGAAGCGCCGCACTTTCGCAATCATTTCCCACCCCGACGCCGGTAAGACCACCATCACCGAGAAGCTGTTGCTGATGGGCAAGGCCATTTCCGTCGCCGGTACCGTGAAGTCGCGCAAGTCCGACCGCCACGCCACCTCCGACTGGATGGAAATGGAGAAGCAGCGCGGCATCTCCATCACCACCTCGGTGATGCAGTTCCCGTACCGCGAGCACATGGTCAACCTGCTCGACACCCCCGGCCACGAAGACTTCTCCGAAGACACCTACCGCACCCTGACGGCGGTGGACTCGGCGCTGATGGTGCTCGACGGCGGTAAGGGCGTCGAGCCGCGGACCATCGCCCTGATGGACGTCTGCCGTCTGCGCGACACGCCGATCGTCAGCTTCATCAACAAACTCGACCGCGACATCCGCGATCCGATCGAACTGCTCGACGAGATCGAGGCCGTGCTGAAGATCAAGGCGGCGCCCATCACCTGGCCGATTGGCTGCTACCGCGATTTCAAAGGCGTGTATCACCTGACCGGCGACTACATCGTGGTCTACACCCCCGGGCACGGTCATGAGCGCACCGAGGCCAAGATCATCGAGAAACTGGACTCGGACGAAGCCCGCGCCCACCTGGGCGATCAGTACGATTCGTTCGTGGAGCAACTGGAGCTGGTACAGGGCGCCTGCCACGAATTCAACCAGGACGAGTTCATCAACGGCCAACTCACCCCGGTGTTCTTCGGCACCGCGCTGGGCAACTTTGGCGTCGATCACGTGCTCGACGCCGTGGTCGACTGGGCGCCACGGCCACTGGCACGGGTCGCCCACGAGCGCACCGTGGAGCCTGTGGAGGAGAAGTTCACCGGCTTCGTGTTCAAGATCCAGGCGAACATGGACCCCAAGCACCGCGACCGTATCGCGTTCATGCGCATTTGCTCGGGCAAGTACGAGAAGGGCATGAAGATGCGTCATGTGCGCCTGGGCAAGGATTTGCGCATCGGCGATGCACTGACCTTCTTCTCCTCCGAGCGCGAGCAACTGGAAGAAGCGTACGCCGGCGACATCATCGGCCTGCACAACCACGGCACCATCCAGATCGGCGACACCTTCAGTGAGGGCGAGGTGCTCGGTTTCACCGGCATTCCGCACTTCGCGCCGGAACTGTTCCGTCGTGTGCGCCTGAAAGATCCGCTGAAGTCCAAGCAACTGCGTCAGGGCCTGCAGCAATTGGCCGAAGAGGGCGCGACCCAGGTGTTCTTCCCTGAGCGCAGTAACGACATCATTCTGGGCGCCGTGGGTGTGCTGCAGTTCGATGTGGTCGCCAGCCGCCTGAAGGAGGAATACAAGGTGGAGTGCGCCTACGAGCCGATCACCGTGTGGTCGGCCCGCTGGATCGCCTGTGACGACAAGAAGAAGCTCGAGGAATTCCAGAACAAGGCCGTGGAAAACCTGGCCATCGACGGTGGCGGCCACCTGACCTACCTGGCGCCCACCCGAGTCAACCTGGCGCTGATGGAAGAGCGCTGGCCAGACATCCAGTTCCGCGCTACGCGTGAGCACCACTGAGTCGGGGGGGGGGGGGGGGGGGGGGGGGGGGGGGGGGGGGGGGGGGGGGCGGCGGGCGGGGGGGGGGGGGGGCGCGTTTAGCTCTAAGGGCTGGGCGGGGGGGGGTGGGGGGGGGGGGGGGGGGGGGGGGGGG
>NZ_JAUQOQ010000013.1:0-145297 GCF_030580795.1 Pseudomonas boreofloridensis
GGGGTGGAGGCGAAGGACCTCGATGTTTTGAACGGGTTTTACGGCGGGGGTTTGTTATGGTCGCGGGTGTGTGCGGGTGTGCGATCACTCGCAGACGCGAACTCACCCGTAATCACCGACAAAGCCGCTGTCACCACTCAATGCTCCGCCACCACCTTGCGCCGCCGGCCCCGGGCGCCCGGCTCGGCCTCGTTCTTCACCGGCACTTCGTGGCCCTCGGCATCGAACAGCTTGCCGTCCTTGAAGTAGTCGCCGTCACGCAACTGCGAGATGTCCGAGTACTGGATGGTGCGCTCGTAGCCGGCGGCGAACACCGACTGCTGGTCCGAGTTGCCGGTCTTGAGGTGGTTGAAGATCAGGTTGAGCACGATGGCCATGATCGCCGCCGAACTGATGCCAGAGTGGAAGATGGTCTCGAACCAGCCGGGGAACTGGTGGTAGAAGGTCGGCGCGGCGATGGGGATCATGCCGAAGCCCAGCGAGGCGGCGACGATGATCAGGTTGACGTTGTTGGTGTAGCTCACCTTGGACAGGGTACGGATGCCGCTGGCCGCCACCGTGCCGAACAGCACGATGCCGGCGCCGCCCAGCACGGGCGTGGGCACGGCGGCGATCACCCGGCCCATGATCGGCAGCAGGCCGAGCACCACCAGGATCAGCCCGCCGGTGGCCACCACATAGCGGCTCTTCACCCCGGTCACCGCCACCAGGCCGACGTTCTGGGCGAACGCGCTCTGGGTGAAGGAGCCGAAGATCGGCGCCAGGATGCTCGAGGCCATGTCCGCGCGCAGGCCGTCGCCCAGGCGCCGGGAGTCGACCTTGGTGTCGATGATCTCGCCCACGGCGAGGATGTCCGCCGAGGTTTCCACCAAGGTCACCATGATCACGATGCACATCGACAGGATCGCGGCGATATGGAAGGTCGGCAGGCCGAAGTGGAAGGGCGTGGGGAAGGCCAGCAGCGGGCCGTCGCCTACTTTGCTGAAGTCGGCCATGCCCAGCGCCCAGGCGATCAAGGTGCCGGCGACCATCGCCAGGAGGATCGACAGGCGTGAAATGCTGGCGCTGCCCAGCTTGCTCAACAGCAGCACGATGGCGAAGGTCAGAGCCGCGAGGCCGACGTTGGCCATGCTCCCGAAGTCGGCGGCGGCGCTGTTGCCGCCCATCACCCAGCGCGCGGCCACCGGCATCAGGGTCAGGCCGATGGTGGTGATGACGATGCCGGTCACCAGCGGCGGAAAGAAGCGGGTGATGCGCGAGAACACGGGGGTGATCAGCAGGCCGATCAGCGAGGCGGCCATCACCGCGCCGAGCACGGCCGGCATGCCGCCGCCATTCTGGCTGCCGAGGATCGCGCCCATGGTCGCCACGCCGGCGAACGACACCCCTTGCACCAGCGGCAACTGGCAGCCGAAGAACGGCAGGCCGAGGGTTTGCAGCAAGGTCGCCAGGCCACCGGCGAACAGCGAGGCGGCGATCAGCAGGCCGATCTCCGCCGGCGCCAGTCCCGCCGCCTGGCCAAGGATCAGCGGTACGGCGACGATGCCGCCGTACATGGTCAGGACGTGCTGCAGGCCGTAGGCCAGGTTGGCCCCGACGCCGAGGTTTTCGTCCTCGGGGCGCCGGGCGGGAGACGTGCTGGAAGACGTGGTCATGGGAGCAGGCTCTCTGTTTATTGTTGTGCCGCTACTGTAGACAGCTCTTACAAATCATTGCCACATGAATTGTATACAATATTTTGATCAAGCCGCCCCCAGGAGCGCCAGGAAGGGGTGCCTAGCGCTAATGCAGAATGCGTTCCAGGTGAGGGAGACGGTGCCAGAGGGGTGTGTACAAAAAACCAGACACCCCATTGAAAGCTGTCTGGTTGGGCAGGATTTGCGACGTGGCTAGATGCTTAGCGAGCTAACAGATTTCAATATTCGATCAGTTCACGCAGCTCGCGCATCATTTCGGTGCTGTCGGCCAGGTTCAATTCCACAAGTCGGTGCAGGTGGGACATGGATTCCAGGTCGATGTACAGGCAGATGAAACCGAGTCGCTCAGGCTCTTCGTGGCGAAGTTCGACCTGCATCCTCACCTCGGTGGCCTTGTCCAGGTGGATGATGGCTTCGAAATCCTGGCTCAAGTCCGCTTCCCAGGCTTCGGGTCGCTCCACCAGCAGGCCTTTGAGGGAGAGGTCGAGCAGGGTCACCGGCCAACGGCGCTCGCCCTGGCGCAACTCGGTGGGGGCATCGAAGGCAATGCGCTGGAAACGTCGACGCTCGTCATGGTCGCTCATGGGACAGTCCTCGGCGTTCGGCCTGGGGGAGAGTAGAAGGGCGTAATCGGCTCGCAGAGGCTCTAGACCAAAGCAAGTATGGCAATGCGTAATGACTGGCTCTAGACTCGAAAGGCGGTCTAATTCCAATTCACCAGCTGGAAGCCAACCATGAACAACAATAATAGCCTGCTCCGCCACATTCCGTGGCTGGCGCTGGCAATCATAGGAGCCTGCGCGCTGGGTGTGGTCGCCCTGCGTCGCGGTGAAGCGATCAATGCCTTGTGGATCGTGGTCGCGGCAGTGGCCATCTACCTGGTCGCCTACCGTTACTACAGCCTGTTCATCGCCACCAAGGTGATGCAACTCGATCCGCGTCGGGCCACCCCGGCGGTCCTCAACAACGACGGCCTGGACTACGTCCCGACCAACAAGCACATCCTCTTCGGTCACCACTTCGCCGCCATCGCTGGCGCCGGTCCCCTGGTCGGCCCGGTCCTGGCCGCGCAGATGGGGTATCTGCCGGGCACCCTGTGGCTGATCGCCGGCGTGGTCCTGGCCGGTGCGGTGCAGGACTTCATGGTGCTGTTCCTGTCCACCCGCCGCAACGGCCGCTCCCTGGGCGACATGGTGCGCGAGGAGATGGGTCGCATCCCCGGCACCATCGCGTTGTTCGGCTGCTTCCTGATCATGATCATCATCCTCGCGGTGCTGGCGCTGATCGTGGTCAAGGCCCTGGCCGAGAGCCCATGGGGCATGTTCACGGTGATGGCGACCATCCCGATCGCCATGTTCATGGGTATCTACATGCGCTATATCCGCCCGGGGCGCATTGGCGAGATCTCGCTGATCGGCGTGGTCCTGCTGCTCACCTCCATCTGGCTGGGCGGTGTGATCGCGGCGGATCCGACCTGGGGTCCGGCGTTCACCTTCACCGGCGTGCAGATCACCTGGATGCTGGTCGGCTACGGTTTCGTCGCTGCCGTGCTGCCGGTGTGGCTGGTGCTGGCGCCGCGTGACTACCTGTCGACCTTCCTCAAGATCGGCACCATCATCGGCCTGGCCATCGGCATCCTGATCATTGCGCCCGAGCTGAAAATGCCGGCCCTGACCCAGTTCACCGACGGCACCGGGCCGGTGTGGAAGGGCACCCTGTTCCCGTTCCTGTTCATCACCATCGCCTGCGGCGCGGTGTCCGGCTTCCATGCCCTGATCAGCTCGGGCACCACGCCCAAGCTGCTGGACAACGAAACCAACGCCCGCTACATCGGCTACGGCGGCATGCTCATGGAGTCGTTCGTGGCGATCATGGCCATGGTCGCGGCGTCGGTCATCGAACCGGGCGTGTACTTCGCCATGAACAGCCCGGCGGCCGTGGTCGGTGGCGACGTGGTGGCGGTGGCGCAGACAGTCAGCAGTTGGGGCTTCAGCATCACCCCCGAGCAGCTCGAGGCGACCGCCCGTGACATCGGCGAGCACACCATCCTGGCCCGTGCCGGGGGCGCGCCGACGTTGGCGGTGGGGATCGCGCAGATCCTGCACCAGGTACTGCCGGGTGAAAACACCATGGCCTTCTGGTACCACTTCGCGATCCTGTTCGAAGCGCTGTTCATCCTGACCGCCGTGGACGCCGGCACCCGCGCCGGACGTTTCATGCTGCAGGACCTGCTGGGCAGCTTCGTGCCGGCGCTCAAGCGCACCGAGTCGTGGACCGCCAACCTGATCGGCACCGCCGGCTGCGTGGCGCTGTGGGGCTACCTGCTGTACCAGGGCGTCATCGATCCGCTGGGCGGCATCAACACGCTGTGGCCGCTGTTCGGCATCTCCAACCAGATGCTGGCAGGTATCGCCTTGATGCTCGGCACCGTGGTGCTGATCAAGATGAAGCGCGAGCGCTACATCTGGGTCACCCTGCTGCCGGCGCTGTGGTTGCTGATCTGCACCACCACCGCGGGTCTGATCAAGCTGTTCGACCCGAACCCGGCCGTCGGCTTCCTGGCCCTGGCCAAGAAGTACAGCACCGCGCTGGACGCCGGCCAGGTGCTGGCCCCGGCCAAGGACATCGGGCAGATGCAGCACGTGATCTTCAACGCCTACACCAACGCCGGCCTCACCATCCTGTTCCTGGTGGTGGTGTTCAGCGTGCTGTTCTTCGCCATCAAGGTCGGCATCGCCGCCCTGGGCCGCAAGGAGCGCAGCGACAAGGAAACCCCGTTCCAGGCTCTGCCTGACGCTTGAGAGGACCGCTGCGATGTTCAACGACCTGGGACGACTGGGTAAGTACCTGGGGCAAGCCGCTCGGCTGATGGTCGGCATGCCCGACTACGACAACTATGTCGAGCACATGCAAAAGACCCATCCGGACCAGCCGGTGATGAGCTACGAGGCGTTCTTCCGCGAGCGCCAGGAAGCCCGCTACGGCGGCAAGTCCGGGCCCAAGTGCTGTTGAGTCGCTACCCTGCCTGACCCTGTGGGAGCCCGCGCAAGCAGGCTCCCACAGTCTTTTTTGGCTTCAAGGAGGCAAACGCGTGCATACCCCCATTCCCGTCACCGTGCTCACCGGCTTTCTCGGTGCTGGCAAGACCACCCTGCTCAAGCACATGCTCAAGGCCGAGCACGGCCTGAAGATCGCCGTGATCGAGAACGAGTTCAGTGACGCTGGCATCGACAGCCAACTGCTGGGCGACGAACCGGTACAGGTGATGACCCTGGCCAACGGCTGCGTGTGCTGCAGCATCCACGGCGACCTGACCCGTGCGCTGTACCTGCTGCTCGAGCGCCTGGACGCGGGCGAAATCGCCTTCGACCGTCTGGTGATCGAGTGCACCGGCCTGGCCGATCCGGCGCCGGTGGCCCAGACCTTCTTCATCGATGAAGAACTGCGCGATCGCTACATCCTCGACGGCATCATCACCCTGGTCGATGCCAAGCACGCCGAGTTCCACCTGACCCAGGCCATCGCCCAGGCCCAGGTGGGCTTTGCCGACCGCTTGCTGCTGAGCAAGACCGACCTGGTCGAACCGGCGGCGGTGGAGGCGCTGCGTGAGCGGCTGGCGCGTATCAATGGCCGCGCGCAGTTGCGGGTGGTCGAGCACGGTCGCATCGACCTGGCCGAGTTGCTCGATGTGCGCGGTTTCAACCTCAACCCGGACCTGGGCGCCAGCCTCAAGCCGACGCTACGCCCCGTGTTGAAGCCCGCCACCCCGGACCGTATCTCCACCCTGGTGCTGCGCAGCGACACGGCGCTGGACATCGACCAGCTCAGCGACTTCATGAATGGATTGCTCGAAGCGCACGGCAAGCAGTTGCTGCGCTACAAGGGGGTGCTGAACATCGCCGGCGAAGATCGCCGCCTGGTGTTCCAGGGCGTGCTCAAGCTCTACGGTTTCGATTGGGATGCCCCGTGGCAGGACGGCGAGGCGCGGGAAAGCGTGATGGTGTTCATCGGCGACGAGCTGCCCCAGGAGAAGATCCGCGAAGGCTTCGCAGCGCTCGGCCGCTGAGGGCTCCGGGGCCGCGAAGCTTGGCTGTCTGGTGCTTTCAGCTGGCGCTGAGCCAGTCGACCTCGCGCTCTAGGATCGTCAGACCCAAGCAAGAGGGCTCTGCCTGCGGCAGGCACGCCAGGAAGCCGCCGACCGGGTACATCAGCTGCGTGTAGAGGCGTTGCCCGGCTTCGCTGGTCATCGTCACGCGCAGCGTATCGCCGGCCTGCTGGAGCACGTCCAGGGGCGCACCGCCGCTCAGTTCGTCGATCTGCCAGTAGGTCGGATCGTGCCGCTCGACGGGGCTGATCTCCACCAGCCCGGACTGGGCGACGAACACACCCTGGCCATGCAAGGCGCCGCCGCGTACGTAAATCCGGTACCCACGTTCGCTGTCGCGAAAGTACAGCCGCAGCGGCGCGGGCTGCGGGGCCTTTTCGAAGGTGATCAGGCCCATTTCCTGGCCGTGGGCGAAGTCGCTTTCGCTGCCGTCCAGATAGCCCATTGCCTGGCCGCCATCGACCGCCGTGGCGGGGAGCGTGCCGGGTGTCTCCAGGACAACCGGCCCACGGGTCGATTCGGCAAAGCCGTTGAGGGGCTGCCCATTGAATGACAGGGTGGCGATGAATGAACGCTGCTTTGACATGCGCTTGCTCTCCTTGAAGGGGAGCCGAACGTTACGAAGCCGTGGCTGCGCGGCGAAGCCGGAATCAGTTCCTCGCCCCATGTCTTCAGACTTCATCGGGACTGCTCAACCACGGCACCTCACGTTCGATGACGGTCATGCTCCAGGTCAGCGGCGTCTGACCTTGTCCGCCAAGGTACTCGAAGGGCGATGGCAGGCGCTGTCGCGGATGGACGTGACCCTGCTCAGTGATCAGCCACACGGGGTGCTGTGACCCAGCCAACTCGCTCAGTGCCAGCGCATCACCTTGCAGGGTTTGCAACCTCAGGGTGGTGGGCGCCTGTTTGCGGGTCGAAACCAAACCTAGATGGCCGTGACCGTGCAGCCATACGCCCTTGCCGAAGTGCTCACCCGGGGTGCGGGAGTACAGACGGTAGCCACCCTCGCTGTACCGAAAATAGAGCAACACGGCCTGGTCGCCGACGCCCGGTTGGCAACTGAGCATCGAGGAATCGTTGCGCACGGTGCTGGCCAGCTGTGGCAGCGTCGAGGCGCCGCCGAACCAATTGACCCACGCGGGCTTGCCCAACAGCGCATCGAGCGTGTTGAGCGGGCGATCCTGCAGGTGCAAGGTGGCGAGGAAGGATTGTTGGCGGTCGGTGAGCATGGGCGTTTCCCTGTGCCGTCGGGCGCTGACATAGCGACCGTCCACCGAGGATGCTCAGAAGCGCGTGCAGGCAGGAAGCGGCAGGCATTGCCCAGGGACGGCCAAGCGCCGGCCGAAAACGACGAAGCCGCTGCACGGGCGGCAGCGGCTTCGGGTCAAGCGAGTGCCGCAGCAGCGGCCCTCAAACCTTGCTTGCGATCAGTTGCCGTAGACCGGCAGCTTTTTGCAGATGGCCTTGACCTTTTCCCGCACGGCGTCGATCACTGCCTCGTTGTTCAGGTCGGCGAGGATGTCGCAGATCCAGCCGGCCAGTTCGCGGCACTCGGCTTCCTTGAAACCACGGGTGGTGACGGCCGGGGTGCCGAAGCGCAGGCCGGAGGTGACGAAAGGCGAGCGTGGGTCGTTCGGCACCGAGTTCTTGTTCACGGTGATGAACGCTTTGCCCAAGGCGGCGTCCGCGTCCTTGCCGGAGATCTCCTGCTTGATCAGCGACAGCAGGAACAGGTGGTTCTCGGTACCGCCGGACACCACGTCGAAACCGCGCTCGATGAACACGCTGGCCATGGCCTGGGCGTTCTTCACCACTTGCTGCTGGTAGGCCTTGAATTCAGGCTGCAGCGCTTCCTTGAAGCAGATCGCCTTGGCCGCGATCACGTGCTCCAGCGGGCCACCCTGGGCACCTGGGAACACGGCGGAGTTCAGCTTCTTCTCGATCTCTTCGTTCTTGCGCGCCAGGATCAGGCCACCGCGCGGACCGCGCAGGGTCTTGTGGGTGGTGGTGGTGACCACGTCGGCGAACGGCACCGGGTTGGGGTAGACGCCTGCTGCGACCAGACCGGCAACGTGGGCCATGTCGACGAACAGGTAGGCCCCGACCTTGTCGGCGATGGCGCGGAAGCGTGGGAAGTCCAGCACCTGGGAGTAGGCGGAGAAACCGGCGACGATCATCTTCGGCTTGTGCTCGAGCGCCAGACGCTCCACTTCGTCGTAGTCGATCAGGCCGTTACCGTCGATGCCGTACTGGATGGCGTTGTACAGCTTGCCCGAGGACGACACGCTGGCGCCGTGGGTCAGGTGGCCGCCGTGGGCCAGGCTCATGCCCAGGATGGTGTCGCCGGCCGACAGCAGGGCCAGGTAGACCGCCGCGTTGGCCTGGGAACCGGCGTGCGGCTGAACGTTGGCGTAGTCGGCGCCGAACAGTTGCTTGGCGCGGTCGATGGCCAGCTGTTCGACCACGTCGACGTACTCGCAGCCGCCGTAGTAACGCTTGCCTGGATAGCCTTCGGCGTATTTGTTGGTCAGAACCGAACCCTGGGCTTCCATGACCGCTGGGCTGGTGTAGTTTTCCGAAGCGATCAGCTCGATGTGCTCTTCCTGGCGCAGGGCTTCTTGCTGCATGGCTTCGAAGAGCTCGGCGTCGTACTTGGCAATGGTCAAATCACGGCTGAACATGGCGGTCCTCAAGGATCGGGGCTGAAGTGGGGTGGCATTCTAACCCATTGCTCCGGGGGCTGGCACATGAAGTGGCGTCATGTCGCGGCGCAAAGGCGTTCAGGATCCTGGGCAGCCTTTGCAGAATCCAGCGCGCCTCGTGGCAGCCGCGGCCAAGCAGACGACGCGGGACTGCCTGACACACGGCGGGTGCTCGAATGACGGCCGCTTCGCGCCCGATCGCGACACAAGGCCGCTCCTACCGAGAGCGAGTGGGGCGGGATGGGGTCTCACGTTACTGGAACATGAACAGCGTTTCGTTGCTGAACTGGGCTTCGAACTGGTTCGCCGGCATCGGCCGACCGAACAGGTAGCCCTGCACTTCGTCGCAATCGTGCTCGCGCAGGAACTCCAACTGTTCGTGGGTCTCCACGCCCTCGGCGATCACCGCCAGGTTGAGGCTGTGGGCCATGGCGATGATCGCGCGGGCGATCTGCGCGTCCTGTTCGCCCTCGGGCAGGCCGTCGACGAAGGTACGGTCGATCTTCAGCACATCGATGGGGAACTGCTTGAGGTAGTTGAGCGACGAATAGCCGGTGCCGAAGTCGTCCACCGCGATGCTCAGGCCCAGGTTCTTCAGGCTGTCGAGGATGTGCATGGCCTCGTTGACCTCGCGCATCAGGATGCTCTCGGTCAACTCCAGCTCCAGGCAGGCCGGCGGCAGGCCGGTGGCCTCGAGAATGCTGGCGATCTGCGTGCCCAACTGGCCGTCGGAGAACTGCCGCGCAGAGATGTTCACCGACACCTTCGGTACCCGCACTTTGGCCTTGTGCCAGGCCTTGAGCTGGCGACAGGCCTCACGCAGCACCCAGTCGCCGACATCCACCACCAGCCCCAGCTCCTCGATCACCGGGATGAAATCGCCTGGCGGCACCAGGCCGCGACGCGGATGACGCCAGCGCAGCAGCGCCTCGGCGCCGGTCAGGCGCTTGCCGTCGCCGCTGAACTGCGGTTGGTAGTAGAGGATGAACTCGTTCTGCTCCAGCGCGTGGCGCAGGTCGCTCTCCAGCTCCAGGCGCTCCAGGGCGCTGGCGTTCATGTCGGCCTGGTAGAACTGGAAGTTGTTCTTGCCGCGCTCCTTGGCGTGGTACATGGCCGTGTCGGCGTTCTTCATCAACTGGCTCAGCTCGTTGCCGTCCTGCGGACTCAGGGCGATGCCGATGCTGGCGGTGACGAAGAATTCGCGGCTCTCCAGCACGAACGGCCGCACCAGGCTGCCGAGGATGTTCTCGGCCACATGGATCGCCCGGTTCAGGGCCATCTCGCGGCTGCTGCGCGGTTGCAGCAACAGGGTGAATTCGTCGCCGCCCATGCGCGCCACGGTGTCGTCTTCGTCGACGCAGGCCAGCAGGCGCTCGGCCATGTCCTTGAGCATGCGATCGCCAGCGGCGTGGCCGAGGGAGTCGTTGATCGGCTTGAAGCGGTCCAGGTCGAGGAACATCAGCACCACCCACGACTTGTGCCGTTCGGCCTGTTGCAACGCGGTGTGCAGACGGTCCTGGAACAGCGTGCGGTTGGGCAGGTGGGTGAGGGCGTCGTAGTAGGCCAGGCGGTGGATGCGCTGTTCGCTGGCCTTGCGCTCGCTGATGTCGGTGAAGAAGCACACGTAGCTGGCCAGGTCGCGTTCTTCGTCCAGCACTGCGGTAATGCCGACCCACGCCGGGTAATGCTCGCCGCTGCGGCGCTTGAGCCACACTTCGCCTTCCCAGGTGCCGCGCTGGTTGAGTTGCTTGAGCACGTAGCCCAGGTGAGCGTCCTGTTGGCCTTCGACGGTGAGCATGTTCGGGCGCTGGTCGAGCACCTCGTCCGGCGCGTAGCCGCTGACCCGGCTGAAGGCCTCGTTGACCTGGACGATGAACCCGGCCGGGTCGGTGATCAGGATCGCCGATGTGGAATGCTCGAACACCGTCGCGGCCATGCGCAGGTCTTTTTCGGCGCGGCGCTGCTGGCTGATGTCGCGGCCCACGCCGAGCAGGCCTTCGAAATGCTCCTGGTCGTCCCACACCAGCACCAGGCGCAGCTCGATGGGAATCTTGCGGCCATCGGCGCGCAGGCAGTCGAACAGAAACACCTGGGTCGGCAATTGGCTGCGCAGGGCCTGCAGTTGCTCGCGGTTGCCCAGGGCCTGGGTGAGCCGCTCCATCAGCGCGTGGATACCGCTGAGCTGGGCTGGGTTGGCCACCACCGTCGGCCAACCGTTCTCGAAGATGTAGTCCACCGAGTAGCCGAGCACGCTGTGCACCGACGGGCTGATGTAGTTCAGTTGCAGCGCGCTGTCGGTGGAGAAGATCACGTCGCTGATGCTCTCGGCGAGCATGCGGTAGCGCTGCTCGCTGTCGCGCAGCGACTGGCTGGCCTCGATCTGCACGGTGACGTCCTTGCCCACGCCGATGATCCGCGTGACTTGGCCGGCATTGTCGCGGGTCAGCGCCTGTTCGCGGATCTCGTAGCAGCGCCAGTTGCCGTCGCGGTGACGGAAACGCAACTGGCAGTGCAGCAGTTGGCTATGGCCGGTGTCTCGGCGCAACTGGCGCAGGCGCTGGTATTGGTCGGCGTCCTCGGGGTGCAGCAGCACCTCCCAGAAGTGATCGCCCATCTGCGCCAGTTCCGCGCGGTCGTAGCCCAGGGTCTGGCCGAGGTGACGGTTGCTGAAGATCATGCGCCGGCTGTGCACGTCCTGCACATACAACTGGTCGGGCACGGTGCGCACCACGTCCGACCAGAAGCTTTCGCGCTCCAGCAGCGACAGCTCCACCTGCTTGCGGCTGGTGATGTCGCTGATGCTCAGGATCACCGCCTGATAGTCGCGGCGCTGCTGCGGCAGGCGGGCCATCAGCCACAGGTGCAGGTCGCCGCCCTGGGGCGCGGGCAGGCGCACTTCCATCTCGAACTGGGCACGCTGCTCGATCAGGGCGTCGAGCAACTGCATGCCGATGCTGTCACGGCCTTCGCCGCTGCCCTCGATCAGCCGTTGCCAGGCCCCTTCGCTGTTGGACACATTGAGCAACTGACGGGCGACCTGGTTGATCTCGGTGATTTTCAGTTCCTGCAACAGGTTGCGCCGCAGGGTCGGCTCCAGCGCCAGGCTGTGCTTGAGCGCGGTGTGATTGCGCGTGTGGTGACGGTCGAGTTGAGCGGGCAGGCTGGAGAGGTCGAGCACGCACAGGGCCACGCCGGTACTGTCGAAGATGTCCTGATAGCGGCGACGGTCTTCCTGCAAGGCGCGGTGGCGACGGCGCATGTTGATCAGCGCCAGGCCCGGCAGCAGCGCGCAGAACAGCACCAGCAGGCTCTTGCCCAGCAGCGGCGGCAGCAGCTTGTTGCGCACGGCGTTGGGGTCATAGAGCCCGCGCAGTTGCCAGGTGCTGTTGTCGATGAAGGTCAGCAGGATGCTGTGCAGGGCCGACAGATCGCCACGCGCGCTCGCGCTGGTGTCGAGCACACTGCCATCGCGGCTGTTCTCCAATAGCCACAGCGGATGCCGGGCGCCATTGAATCGGCGAGTCAGCACCTGGTAGTAGTCGTTGGACAGGCGCAGCAGCCAGTAGCCAGAGGTCGGCTCGCTGGACTGGCGCAACAGCAGGTAGATCAGGCTCTGGTCGGCGGCATTGCCATAGAAGAAGCCGGCGCCCTGACTCTGGCGCAGCAGGCGCTCGATGGCCTCGCGGTCCGGGCTGGCGCTCAGGCTGTCGCTGCGCATCGCCCCGTCACGGTCCAGCCAGGCGAGGTCGCGCAAGCTGGGCAGTTGCTCGCGCAAGGACTGCAGCAGCGCCGGCAGGGCTTCAGGCGACGGTGGATTGCCGTAGGGCTGAACCAGGTTGATTGCCTGTTGCGCCTCAAGAGCCATGCTCAAGGTCAGGTGATTGGCCAACTCTTCGCCCGCTGCCACGCTCTGCTCGCGCACATCGATCTGGGTCTGGCGGAACTGCGAGAACAGTTGCCAGGCCAGCAGGCCGAGCAGCACCAGGGCCAGCAGGGCGAGCGCACCCTTGAGCGAGCCACGCAACGAGGCGGGCGACGCCGGTGACTCAATAGGCGGTCGAATGAAGTGGGTCAAGCGTTGGTCCTGCGATTGGGCTGGCGTAGGCAGGGGCAGGCATGCACGCGGCAGGCCGCCGTGGCGCACTATAGGCCGGTCGCACGAAAGCGGCTAGCATGCCTTGGATTATGGCTAAGTGCCAGCCCCTAAAACCGCCATTCGCCGGACGGTGTGACGTTCTGCACGGTGGGCAAGCTGTGCGAGAATGCCGGCCGTTTCATAGTCAATGCATCGGAGAAGCTCGGTTTGGTTACCCACTATTCCACCAATGGTCTCGATTCCGCCTGCGGGCGCAGCAGCCAGACGCTGGCCAGCACGGCCGTGGCCGAACAGGTGTCGTGCAAATCCTGTCAGCGCTCGTTCGCCAAGCCCGACGTGGCGACGGCGGTGCGCAAGAGTCCATCGCTGGCCGAGCTGCGCAAGTCGGCCAAGGCCGCGGTCGAGCCGGTGGCGGTGGCTGCAGCCGTCGCGGCTCAAGGCACGCCAGCGCCCGAGGCGGTGACCAAGTCCGCCAGCAAACCGGCTGGCAAGACCGTGCAGACGCCGGCCCGTGCGGGTGGGTTCAGCGCCAAGGCCGAATGGGCCGCACGTTTGGCCGAGCAGCAAGGGCAGTCGCGCCTGCCGCGTGGCAAGGGTAGGCAGCGGCTCGTCTGAGGTCGGGCGTTCGAGGGCTCCTGGCATGAACGTGACGTAGCCAGCGGCAATCTGTTCAGCAGTGCGCTGGATTCACGCCACCGCGCCGCCTTGCCCCAGTGCAGGTGCCGCGGTTGAGTTGGCACAGCGGGGCGGACATAATGCCCGGCTTGGCTGCGAGCGCCAGGACTTCCGAGCGCAGCGGGGCCAGTAGGCCTCCATTGGCGCGCCCAGGCGCGCGGCACGTGTTCTCTCCCATGCCGTCAACGCGTCCTGGCGCGGCTCAACGGGATTCACTCATCATCATCGAGGTGCCTGGAATGGCTCAATACGTCTACACCATGCATCGGCTGAGCAAGGTCGTGCCGCCGAAGCGGGAAATCCTCAAGAACATCTCCCTGTCGTTCTTCCCCGGCGCCAAGATCGGCGTGCTGGGCCTGAACGGCGCCGGTAAGTCGACGCTGCTGCGGATCATGGCGGGCGTGGATAAGGAATTCGACGGCGAAGCCCGTCCGATGCCCGACATCAACGTCGGCTACCTGCCCCAGGAGCCGCAGTTGGACCCGAGCAAGACCGTGCGTGAAGTGGTCGAGGAAGCGGTCAGCGTGATCAAGGACGCCCAGGCGCGCCTGGACGAAGTCTACGCGGCCTACGCCGATCCGGACGCCGACTTCGACAAGCTGGCCGCCGAGCAGGCCAAGCTCGAAGCCATCCTGCAAGCGGCCGACGGCCATAACCTGGAGCGTCAGTTGGACGTGGCCGCCGACGCCCTGCGCCTGCCGGCCTGGGACGCGCGCATCGAGCACCTGTCCGGTGGCGAGAAGCGCCGTGTGGCCCTGTGCCGCCTGCTGCTGTCGGCCCCTGACATGCTGCTGCTGGACGAACCGACCAACCACCTGGACGCCGACTCGGTGGCCTGGCTCGAGCGCTTCCTGCACGACTTCCCCGGCACCGTGGTGGCCATCACCCACGACCGTTACTTCCTCGACAACGTCGCGGGCTGGATCCTCGAGCTCGACCGCGGCGCCGGCATTCCGTACGAGGGCAACTATTCCGGCTGGCTGGAAGCCAAGTCTTCGCGCCTGGAGCAGGAATCCAAGCAACAGAGCGCCCACGAGAAGGCCATGAAGGAAGAGCTGGAGTGGGTGCGCAAAGGCGCCAAGGCCCGCCAGTCCAAGTCCAAGGCCCGTCTGCAGCGCTTCGAGGAAATGCAGTCGCAGGAATTCCAGAAGCGCAGCGAAACCAACGAGATCTACATCCCGGCCGGTCCGCGCCTGGGCGACAAGGTCATCGAGTTCAAGAACGTCAGCAAGGGCTACGGCGATCGCGTACTGATCGACAACCTGTCGTTCGCCATGCCCAAGGGCGCCATCGTCGGCGTGATCGGCGGTAACGGTGCCGGTAAATCCACCCTGTTCCGCATGATCATGGGCAAGGAGCAGCCGGACTCTGGCAGCATCGAGATCGGCGAAACCGTGCAACTGGCCTGCGTCGACCAGAGCCGCGAGGACCTGGACGGTGCCAAGACCGTGTTCCAGCAGATCTCCGACGGCTCCGACCAGATCCGCATCGGCAGCTACGAGATTCCGTCGCGTACCTACGTCGGTCGCTTCAACTTCAAGGGCGGCGACCAGCAGAAGTTCGTCAAGGACCTGTCCGGCGGTGAGCGTGGTCGTCTGCACCTGGCGCTGACCCTGAAGGAGGGCGGCAACGTCCTGCTGCTCGACGAACCGTCCAACGACCTGGACGTCGAAACCCTGCGTTCGCTGGAGGAAGCGCTGCTGGACTTCCCAGGCGCGGCCATCGTGATTTCCCACGACCGGTGGTTCCTGGACCGGGTGGCGACTCACATCCTGGCCTACGAGGACGACTCGAACGTGGTGTTCTTCGAGGGCAACTACACCGAGTACGAAGCTGATCGCAAGAAGCGCCTGGGCGATGCCGCTGCCCAGCCGCACCGCGTACGGCACAAGAAGCTGGCGCAGTAACTCAGTTTCGGATGCACAAGGATGGGGCCCTCAGGGGCCCCATTTTTGTGCCTGACCGCAAGGGTGTGTTGGCGTTGCAGCTGGGGTACTGCCGCTGAAAAGGCCGTTTCAGAGCGGGCCTGTGGCGTACTCAAGAATGCGGTAGCATTTGTATACATTTATATAATCGCACCAAAAAAATTCAGAAAAACGACATTTCGCCCTGTTGCAGTGCGATGGCTTCTTGCTAGAGTCCGGAAAAATCAATAAGTCCAATCCTCTTGGTGAGATGTCTACCATGATCGAATCCGTCGACCATTTCCTCGCACGCCTCAAGCAGCGTGACCCTGCCCAGCCCGAGTTCCACCAGGCCGTCGAAGAGGTGCTACGCAGCCTCTGGCCGTTCCTCGAAGCCAACCCCCATTACCTGCAGGCCGGCATTCTCGAGCGCATGGTCGAGCCTGAGCGCGCGGTGCTGTTTCGCGTGTCGTGGGTCGACGACCAGGGCAAGGTGCAGGTCAACCGGGGCTATCGCATCCAGATGAGCAGCGCCATCGGCCCGTACAAGGGCGGCCTGCGCTTCCACCCGTCGGTGAACCTGGGCGTGCTCAAGTTCCTGGCCTTCGAGCAGGTGTTCAAGAACTCCCTGACCTCGTTGCCCATGGGCGGCGGCAAGGGCGGCTCTGATTTCGATCCCAAGGGCAAGAGCGACGCCGAAGTGATGCGCTTCTGCCAGGCCTTCATGAGCGAGCTGTACCGGCACATCGGTGCCGACCTGGACGTACCGGCCGGTGACATCGGCGTCGGCGCCCGCGAAATCGGCTTCCTGTTCGGTCAGTACAAGCGCCTGGCCAACCAGTTCACCTCGGTGCTGACCGGCAAGGGCATGACCTACGGCGGCAGCCTGATCCGCCCCGAAGCCACCGGCTACGGCTGCGTGTACTTCGCCGAAGAGATGCTCAAGCGCCAAGGCCTGCGCATCGACGGTCGCCGGGTGGCGATTTCCGGCTCGGGCAACGTCGCCCAGTACGCCGCGCGCAAGGTGATGGACCTGGGCGGCAAAGTCATTTCCCTGTCCGACTCCGAAGGCACGCTGTTCTGCGAAGCGGGTTTGAACGACGAGCAGTGGAATGCGCTGTTGGCGCTCAAGAACGTCAAGCGCGGTCGCATCAGCGAGCTGGCCGAGCGCTTTGGCCTTGAGTTCCGCAAGGGCCAGACGCCCTGGAGCCTGCCGTGCGATATCGCTTTGCCGTGCGCCACGCAGAACGAATTGGACCTGGAGGACGCCCGCGCGCTGCTGAGCAATGGCTGCCTGTGCGTGGCCGAAGGCGCCAACATGCCGACCACGCTGGCGGCGGTGGACCTGTTCATCGAGTCCGGAACGCTGTTCGCACCGGGCAAGGCGTCCAATGCCGGCGGCGTGGCAGTGTCGGGGCTGGAGATGTCGCAGAACGCCATGCGCCTGCTGTGGACCGCAGGCGAGGTGGACAGCAAGCTGCACGCGATCATGCAGTCGATTCACCATGCGTGCGTGCATTACGGGGAAGAGGCGGATGGTTCGGTCAATTATGTGAAGGGGGCCAACATTGCAGGCTTCGTCAAGGTGGCCGATGCGATGTTGGCGCAAGGGGTGGTGTGATCCAACGCACGCAGGGCCGCAACGCGGCCCTGGCTCCATCAGCTATTGCATGACCGTCGGATCATTGCCTGGACCAATCTCCAGCACCTCGATGTGTTGATTACCGACAGGCCGGCGCCACAACACCTCATCGCCCGGCTTGGCCCCCAGCAAGGCACGACCCAATGGCGAGCCCCAGTTGATCAGGCCGTGTGCCGCATCGGCCTGGTCTTCGCCGACCAGCTGCACGGCATGCTCTTCATCCTGCTCGTCGACGAACCGCACGCGGCTGCCGATCTGCACCTTCTCTTGGGAATGGGCAGGCGGCACCACTTGGGCGCTTTGCACCCGCGTGCGGAAGTAGCGCAGGTCGCGCTCGGTGTCGGCCAACTGCTGTTTGTCGGCGCGTTCGCCTTCGGCCTTCAGGCGGCTGCGCAGGGTCTCAAGATCAGCGACGCGTTGCTGCAGTTGTGCCAGTCCGCTGGCAGTGACGTAGTTGGGTTGGTCGCTGACCTGGCGTTCCACCGGCTGGCTCGCCTGGGCGGCGGCCTGGTCCTCGTTGACGAATGCTCGACTCATGAATGGCCTCCTTTATCAGCAGACCATGGTGGGGGAGGCGGGGTTTCAGCGGATGCCTGTGGCCGACTCAGTTGTGGCGATAAGCGCGCGCAGCGTCACGGTCTTTTTCCTGTTGCCAATCGCGGTCACGCTCATCCCAGTAACGTTCGCGGTACTGGCGAAGGTCTTCACTGTTCTGCATTGCGTTGCACTGGCGGAAGCCATCGTCCCAGCCGGTTTCATACTGGCGTTCGTGCAGGTAGCGCGGCACGTCCTTGCGAAAATCGCCGACCATCAACCCCGCCGCCTGGCGACCGCTGCCGCAGCCGTCCTGGAAGCCGTCGGCGTAGGCGGGTGGGTAGCCTTGATGGAGCATCTGCTCGTGGGTCGACTGGCAGCCAACCAGCAGCAGGGTAAAGCACAGAGCGAAGCCATACCGCGACATGGACACTGGACCTCCGGGTGATAAGGAGAGTCTAGGCCGGGAATTGTCGCGGCGATGTCAAAATGCCGTAACCGGATTGCGATCTTTACGCGGTGCCTACCCAGGTGGTGTGTTCATTCGCGAGGCTGGCAGTCTTGGGGACCACCTCAGTACTGGTACCACTTCAACTCGAGCATCACTTCGTTCTGTGCGCTGGCCAGGTGGCTGAACTCGCGCTTGGCGCTGAGCCGCAGGCCCAGGTTCTGGGAAATTTCCCACTGCTGGTTCAGGCTCAGGCTGCGACGCACTTCGCCATTGGTGAAGTAGTCACCTTTGGCTTCCAGGGTCATGTTGCCCAAGCCGTTGCGCCATAACAGACCGCCATTGAAGCCGGCCGCTGGCGAGACGAATTCGGAGAAGTCGTTGTTGTGCTCGACGCGGACCGTGCCCAGGGCAAAGCCGAGCAGCCCATCGGCCAGTTGCCAGGTCCCACCGCCACCGCCGTTGACGTGGCTGACCAGCACCTCGTCGTCGTGTTTGCCCGGTACCCGTTCCAGGCCGCCTGCAACCTGCCAGGACCAGGGCTTGAGCAGCTCGTTGCGTGGCGTCAGCGAGCGGATGGTGGCCAGGTCCAGTCGCTGTACCTGCCATTCATTGTGTTCGTATTGACGCAGCTTGAGCTGGAGGATCTCGATCTGCGCACCCAGCGGGAAGCCATAGGCGTTGTCGTTGAGGTCGTGGTAGGCCATGCGCAGGCCGTACTCGGCGAAGGCACGATCCTCGCGGGTGCCGACGCCCAGTTGCCAGGTGCGTGACTGGTGACCGTCTTCGGGCAGGCCCGGGCGCTGGATGTCCAGCGGTGGTGGCGGATTGCGGTTGATCGCCCGCAGCAGCTCGAAGCTGCGCTTGGCTTGCTCGGGGTCGCGTTCCTGGCCGGTAGCGCGGTAACGCTCCAGGCGATAGGCGGCGTCCTGCACCAAGGCCTGGCGCTCGCGGGGCAGGGCGGTGAAGGCCGGGCTTTGCAATTGCGCGGTGTCGGCGCTGACCGCCAGCACTTGCTGTTTCTCGTCGTGATCGAGCGGCTCGGCGCGGGCCAGCAATTCGCGCTCGCGCGAGGGGCGGTAACGCACGTCCGAGACCAGGCCCGACTGCTTGACCGCCTTGACCGTGTCGGTGGGGATGGCGGTGAGCGGGAACTGCGAGGTCAGGTCCAGGCCGGGGCGGGCCACCTGCAGCAGCTCCAGCAATCGGTAGGAGCAGTTCTCGTCGAAGAAGAAATAGTCGAACTGCACCTGCTTGAGTTCCCACACGTGCTCGACCATGCGCCCGGTCTCTTCCGGCGTCAGGTCCAACTGGTACTCCCACAGGTCGCGGTTCTCCAGGCTGCGGTACTCGGAGAGTTTTTCCTGGTACGGCATCATCGCGAACAGTCCGGGGTAGCCGCCCATCAGGCCTTTCCAGGCGTAGAGGATGCTGTTGTCGCTGCCTTCGATGTAGGCGCCGAAGTTGATCGCGTAGCTGAGCAGCGTGGTGTCGTTGCTGCGGGTGTCGGCCTTGTCGATGCGCAGCAGGGTGTGGCCGAACATCGAGGACGGACTGTTCAAGTACGCCGCCGGGAAGATCAGCACCGCGCTGTGCGGCGCCACGTCGGCGTACCAGCGCTGGTATTCCTGGCAGTCCGGCGTGGGCAGGTCGGTGAGCTGCAGTTGCTCGCGCAGCCAGCGGGTGCGCGCCGGGAAAACGCATTGGGCGTGCTTGTCGCCCAGGCTCGCCGGCGCGTACAGCGCATCGATCGTGGCCCGCAGCTCGCGGTCCGGGTGATGGGCGCCATCGGCGGCGAGAAAGAATTTGTCATCGTCCACATAACTGCGCCAACCGCCGAGCTTGGCGGTCTCGTAATGGCCCAGGGCGATCCAGTAGCGATCGGCGGCCAGGCGTTGCACGCGGGCTTCGTCCAGCGAAGGGGTCGCATAGGCGGGCGCGCAGGCGCATAGCGTCAGGTAGGCGAGGCGTTTGAGCATGTGGGGCAACTACTTCTGAAAGGTGCCAAAGGAAGGCGAACGAATCCCGCCCCGTGTGGGGCGGGATGGGCCGAACTTACGCCTCGGTGGCGTACTTGGCCAGTTGCGGATCGTTTTTCAGGACAGCGATGGTGTTGCTGTGAACGTCTTCGGCAGTGACGTTGGCGCTGCTGAAGATCTGCTGGAAGTGGTCGTGGGTGACCGAGGCGAAGCGCGCGCGGTCTTCTGGTTTCACGCCCATGACCACGGCGTAGGTGGTCAGGGCTTCGCCCTGGCCTTGCGCCATGTCTTCGGACAGCTCGTTCATGGTGCCGTTCATGGCCAGCCAGGATTTGCCGCCGTAGGTCAGCGCAGCCTTGGTGGAGCAGCCGTTGGTGCCGGAGGTCATGCCGAAGGTGGCGTTACCGGAGGTGCCGTTGGTGGTGGAAGCCAGGAAGTGCGCCGGCGTGCCGCGCTGGCCTTCGAACAGCAGGTTGCCCCAACCGCAGTTCGGGCCGCCTGGCGCTTCTGCCATGGCGTTGATCGAAACCGCGGCGAACAAGGTACCCAGAAGAATCCGTTTCATAGCGTTATTCTCTTTTTCGATACGTATCAATGATCAGGGTTGTCTGGCAGTTCATTGCCAGGCGGGAAAGCATGAAACCCACCCGCGCAGTTTGGAGTTTAGGCGCTAACCATTAGTTGCGTCAGCGATTGCGAAAAATTCTATTGCACGCGCTTTTTGCGCTGCGACATAAAGTCTCGGCGAGCCTTGCCAGGCGCGCGCCCACAGCCCCAGAATGCCTTCATCCGCCCCGCCGAAGTAAGGAAACCCGATGCCCGATCCCGTTGCCGCGCGCCTGCGTCTGGCGCCCGAAGCCCTGACCCGGCGTTTCACGCCCGAGCAGTTCGCCTTCACCCACACCGACGATCTGGAGCCGTTTCGCGGAGTACTGGGCCAGGAACGTGCCGTCGAGGCCCTGCAGTTCGGCGTGGCCATGCCGCGGCCTGGTTACAACGTCTTCGTGATGGGTGAGCCCGGCACCGGCCGCTTCTCGTTCGTCAAACGCTACCTGAAGGCCGAGGGCAAGCGCCAGAAGACGCCCTCGGACTGGGTCTACGTCAACAACTTCGACGACCTGCGCGAACCGCGCGCCCTGGAGTTGCCGTCAGCCAGCGCCAGCGAGTTCATCGCCGACATGAATGGCCTGATCGGCAACCTGCTGGCGACCTTCCCGGCAGTGTTCGAACACCCGGCCTACCAGCAGAAGAAAGGCGCCATCGACCGCGCCTTCAACCAACGCTACGACCGCGCCCTGGATGTGATCGAGCGGGCGTCGCTGGAAAAGGACGTGGCGCTGTACCGCGACGCCAGCAACGTGGCGTTCACCCCCATGGCCGACGGCAAGGCGCTGGATGAAGCCGAGTTCGCCCAGTTGCCCGAAGAGGTGCGCGAACAGTTCCACGAGGACATCGCCGCGCTGGAGGAGCGTCTCAACGAGGAGCTGTCCAGCCTGCCGCAGTGGAAGCGCGAGTCGAACAATCAGCTGCGCGAGCTCAACGAAGAAACCATCACCCTGGCCCTGCAACCGCTGCTGGCGCCATTGTCGGAAAAATACGCCGAGAACGCGGCGGTGTGCGCCTACCTGCAATCGATGCAGTTGAACCTGCTGCGCACCGTGGTCGAGCAACTGGTCGACGATGCCAAGACCGACGCCGTGGCGCGCAAGATGCTCGAAGAGCAATACGCGCCGAGCCTGGTGGTCGGTCATCCGCTGGACGGCGGCGCGCCGGTGGTGTTCGAGCCGCATCCGACCTACGACAACCTGTTCGGGCGCATCGAATACAGCACCGACCAGGGCGCGCTTTCCACCTCCTACCGGCAACTGCGCTCCGGGGCTCTGCACCGGGCCAACGGCGGCTTCCTGATTCTCGAAGCCGAGAAAATGCTCGGCGAGCCCTTCGTCTGGGATGCACTCAAGCGCGCGTTGCAATCGCGCAAGCTGAAGATGGAGTCGCCGCTCGGCGAATTGGGGCGTATCGCCACCGTCACCCTGACGCCGCAGATGATCCCGCTCAACGTCAAGCTGGTGATCATCGGCTCACGCCAGCTCTATTACGCCCTGCAGGACCACGATCCAGATTTCCAGGAAATGTTCCGCGTCCTGGTCGACTTCGACGAAGACCTGCCGATGGTCGACGAGAACCTGGAGCAGTTCGCCCAGTTGCTGCGCACGCGCACCAACGAGGAAGGCATGGCGCCGCTGACCAGCGATGCGGTGGCGCGCCTGGCCACCTTCAGCGCACGCCTGGCAGAGAACCAGGCGCGGCTGTCGGCGCGCATCGGCGACTTGTTCCAGCTTGTCAGCGAGGCCGACTTCATTCGCCAATTGGCCGGTGACGAGATGACCGATGCCGGGCACATCGAGCGGGCGCTCAAGGCCAAGGCCACGCGCACCGGTCGGGTGTCGCAGCGAGTCCTCGACGACATGCTCGCCGGCATCATCCTGATCGACAGCGAAGGCGCAGCCATCGGCAAGTGCAACGGCCTGACCGTCTTGGAGGTGGGCGACTCGGCGTTCGGCATGCCGGCGCGGATCTCGGCCACGGTCTATCCCGGTGGCAGCGGCATCGTCGACATCGAGCGCGAAGTCAACCTCGGTCAGCCGATCCACTCCAAGGGCGTGATGATCCTCACCGGTTACATGGGCAGCCGCTACGCCCAGGAATTCCCCCTGGCCATTTCGGCGAGCATCGCCCTGGAGCAGTCGTACGGTTACGTCGATGGCGACAGTGCCTCGCTGGGCGAGGCCTGTACGCTGATCTCGGCGTTGTCGCGCACGCCGCTCAAGCAATGCTTCGCCATCACCGGATCGATCAACCAGTTCGGCGAAGTGCAGGCGGTCGGTGGGGTCAACGAGAAGATCGAAGGCTTCTTCCGGCTGTGCGAGGCACGCGGCCTGACCGGCGAGCAGGGGGTAATCATTCCGCGCGCCAACGTCGCCACGCTGATGCTCGACGAGCGGGTGCTGCAGGCGGTGGAGGCGGGGCGCTTCCATGTGTACGCCGTCAGCCAGGCCGACGAGGCGCTGAGCTTGCTGGTGGGCGAAGAAGCCGGCACGCCGGACGAAAACGGCGAGTTCCCCGAAGGCAGCGTCAATGCGCGCGTGGTGGAGCGCCTGCGGGTCATCGCCGAGATGATCAGCGAGGACGACATCAAGGACGCCGAGAAGGAACGGCTGGAAGAGATGGTGGCCCAGGCCAAGCCCGCCTGAGTCAACAAACCGGCGCTGACGGCCAGTGGCTACCGTTCGGCGCCGGTTTTCCAACTCGACCTGTAGGCGTCTAGGCTGGAACTAAGGACGCTTTCAGGGTTCAGGATGAAAACAGCCTGCCGGTCGCAGGCTGAACAAGGCTTTGAAGGAGGGGACGCTGCCATGCGCAACCTCAGCCTTACCCGCCAGTGCCTCGGCCTGGTGACCCGTATCGAGTGCAGCATTCGTCCGCTGGCCGGCGACAATGGCCTGTGGACCTTGCTGTTCGCCGCCGGCATGGCCGGTGAGCAGCCATCGGCCATCAAGGCCCAAGGCCCGTTCCACGGTCCGCAGGTGGCCGAATCAGTGATGAACGCCGTGGTCGACAGCCTCACCCTGCACGGCTACCAGCTCAGCGATGACCCACAGATCTGGTGTCTGCATTTGCAGGCGCAGTTGCGTCAGATCAATGGTGACCGCTGCCGCAACCTGGGTGACTACCGCTTCCGTCCGGACAACTGAACGTCGCTGAGGCAACGCTGCGGGCTTTTGCTGTCACAGGTGGCTGGCTATACTCGCGCGCCCTATGTGCGTCATTCACGAGTCCCTAGCCTCCATGGAACGTATTCTCGAAAATGCGATGTATGCCTCACGTTGGCTGCTCGCGCCGATCTACTTCGGCCTGTCCCTGGGCCTGCTGGCCCTGGCGCTGAAGTTCTTTCAGGAAGTGATCCACGTCCTGCCCAGCGTTTTCTCACTCAGCGAAGCCGACCTGATCCTGGTGATTCTGTCGTTGATCGACATGTCGCTGGTCGGCGGCTTGCTGGTGATGGTGATGATCTCCGGCTACGAGAACTTCGTCTCGCAACTGGACATCGACGACAGCAAGGAGAAGCTCAACTGGCTGGGCAAGATGGACTCTTCGTCGCTGAAGATGAAAGTCGCCGCCTCCATCGTCGCCATCTCCTCGATCCACCTGCTGCGGGTGTTCATGGACGCGCAGAACATCTCCACCGAGTACCTGATGTGGTACGTGATCATTCACATGACCTTCGTGGTGTCTGCGTTCGTCATGGGCTACCTGGACAAGCTCACCAAGCATTGAGCGGCAAGCTTCGAGCTTCAAGCGGCAAGAAAGAGCGGATAGGTGATGGGCTCTCGCTTGTAGCTTGTAGCTTGTAGCTTGTAGCTTGTAGCTTGCCGCTGGCAGCGTCCCGCTGCCCAATGTTAGGCTGCTCGCCCTTTTGACGAAGGGCGCGGATGTCAGGCGCCCTCAAGTGGAGCGAGCAATGTCCGAACTGAATCTGTCCACCGACGAAACCCGCGTCAGCTACGGCATCGGCCGTCAGTTAGGTGGCCAACTGCGTGACAACCCGCCGCCGGGCGTGAGCCTGGAAGCGATCCTGGCGGGCCTGACCGACGCCTTCAATGGCGCCGACAGCCGTGTCAGCGAGGCGGACCTGTCTGCCAGCTTCAAGGTCATCCGCGAAGTGATGCAGGCCGAAGCGGCGGCCAAGGCCGAAGCCGCTGCTGCCGTTGGCAAGCAGTTCCTGGCCGACAACGCCAAGCGCGACGGGATCACCACCCTGGCCTCGGGTCTGCAGTTCGAAGTGCTGACCGCCGGCAGCGGCGCCAAGCCGAGCCGTGAAGACAATGTGCGCACTCACTACCACGGCACCTTGATCGACGGCACCGTGTTCGACAGCTCCTACGAGCGCGGCCAACCAGCCGAATTCCCGGTCGGTGGCGTGATCGCCGGTTGGACCGAGGCGCTGCAACTGATGAATGCCGGCAGCAAATGGCGCCTGTACGTGCCGAGCGAACTGGCCTATGGCGCCCAAGGCGTGGGCAGCATCCCGCCGCACAGCACACTGGTGTTCGACGTCGAGCTGCTCGACGTTCTGTAAGACCACGGCGTATTCATCCCAGGGTAAGCCCGTGCCGGCAGGCTTCGGGTTCACCCTGGGATGTCGTCGGCCCTGCCACACTCAATTCCAATCGGTTCCGCCAGGGCGCAACGCCCGTGCATAGCAGAACAGGAACAGGTTGCGCACCACCTCTTTCAGTACCCCCGGTTCACTCGAATTCAGCCCAGTGAGATCCAGGTCGCCCTGGTCGCGCAGTTCGTCGAGCGCTTCTTCTTCGAGCACGGCGCAGACTTCGCCGGTCTCGCGGTGCAGGATGCGCAGGTAGGGATGGGGACGGTCGAGCCAGGCGTCGATCAGGTAGGTCATGGCAATTCTCCTTGGAGAGCGATTTCCAATGAGAATAATTCTTATTATCAGAATAGCAAGTGTCTATTAGCCGAATTCTGCCAAATGGTGCAGCGGACCCCGTTGCAGGACCCGGCCGGACCGCCTGTGGGCAGCCCGGCGGCGGCAGGTCAGACCTTGCGCACGAACTCGGACTTGAGCTTCATGGCGCCGATACCGTCGATCTTGCAGTCGATGTCGTGATCGCCATCGCACAGGCGGATGTTCTTGACCTTGGTACCGACCTTGACCACCAGCGACGAGCCTTTGACCTTGAGGTCCTTGATCACGGTAACGGTGTCACCGTCCTGCAGGACGTTGCCGACCGAGTCCTTCTTCACCACGTCGTCGCTGGCCACCTCGGCTTCGCCGCTGGCCGACCATTCGTGGGCGCATTCGGGGCAGATCAGCTGGGTGCCATCCTCGTAGGTGTATTCGGAGTTGCAGGCGGGGCAGGGCGGCAAAGTGCTCACTTCGGTTCCTTGGTAGATAGGGGGATCAAAGGCGCACATTGTATAAGGTTTTGCCACGCAGAGGTATTTTCTCTGGGCCAACGCAAGCGCGGGGCAGGCGCGCTCCCACAGGATGACGACGATCCTGGGAGCGGGCTTGCCCCGCGATAAGCACGATGGGGTCTATCGGTCAGTGCGTACGCGCGACCGCAAACTCGCTGAGCTCCACCAGCGCATCGCGATAGTCACTCGCCGGCAGCACTTCCAGGCAGGCGATGGCGCGGGCGACGTAGTCGCGGGCCAGGTTCGCGGTGTAGTCCAGCGCGCCGGAGGCTTCGACGGCCAGGCGGATCTGCTCGAGGTCTTCCAGGCCGCCTTTCTGGATGGCCTGGCGCACCAGTGCGGCCTGCTCGGCAGTGCCTTCGCGCATGGTGTAGATCAGTGGCAAGGTGGGCTTGCCTTCGGCCAGGTCGTCGCCGACGTTCTTGCCCAGGGTCTCGGAGTCGCCCTTGTAGTCGAGCAGGTCGTCGACCAGTTGGAAGGCCACGCCCAGGTGGTCGCCGAAGGTACGCAGGGCTTCACGCTGCTGCTCGCTGGCACCGGCCAGCGCCGCGGCGCTGTGGGTGGAGGCCTCGAAGAGCATGGCGGTCTTGCCGCGGATGACGTCCATGTACACCTCTTCACTGGTGCTGGCGTCACGTACCCGCGACAGTTGCAGCACTTCACCCTCGGCAATCACCCGGGTGGCCTTGGAGAGGATCTGCATGACCGACATCGAGCCCAGTTCGACCATCATCTCGAACGAACGCGAATAGAGGAAGTCGCCCACCAGCACGCTGGGCGCATTGCCCCACAGGGCATTGGCGGTGGAGCGGCCGCGGCGCATGCCGGACATGTCCACCACGTCGTCGTGCAGCAGCGTGGCGGTGTGCAGGAACTCGATGGTCGCGGCCAGCAGGCGCAGGTCGTCGCCTTCGCGGCCCAGGGCCTTGCCGCACAGCAGTACCAGCAGCGGGCGCAGGCGCTTGCCACCGGCCGATGTGATATAGTCGCCGATCTTCGATACCAGCGGCACGCGCGAGGTCAGCTGCTTCTTGATGATCTCGTCGACGGCACTGAAATCGTCAGCCACCGCGCGGTAGAAGGATTGGGGTTGCATCGGCTGCTCCATTGAGGTTGCGCGGCATGCTAGGTCGCGGGTCCCGGTGTGTCAAGGCGCGCCGCCTGCGCCGCAGGGCCGGCACTTGCAAGGCTTCGACCGGTTGCGTACAATCGCGCACCCTAACTTCCTGGGCAGCACCTGCCTTACGCAATTGCACCGGGCCGTTCCAGCCTTGTGCAGCCATGCCAGCCAATACTCATCATATAAAGCGCTGGGTGAGCAGGATTATCGGAGATTCAAAATGTCCTACGCAGTAATCGTTACCGGCGGCAAGCAGTACAAAGTCGCTGAAGGTGAATTCCTCAAGATCGAGAAACTGGAAGTCGCCACTGGCGAATCCGTGACCTTCGATCGCGTTCTGCTGGTTGCCAACGGTGACGCCGTCACCATCGGTGCTCCAGTCGTTGCTGGCGCTAAAGTAGTGGCCGAAGTCGTTTCGCAAGGCCGCCACGACAAGGTTCGCATCATCAAGTTCCGCCGTCGTAAGCACCACATGAAGCGCATGGGCCACCGCCAGTGGTTCACCGAAATCAAAATCACCGGTATCCAGGCTTAATTGCCACGATCCCCTGAATTTATTGGAGAATTGAACCATGGCACACAAAAAAGCTGGTGGTAGTACTCGTAACGGTCGCGACTCAGAATCGAAACGCCTTGGCGTGAAGATGTATGGCGGCCAGGTCATCAAGCCGGGCAACATCATCGTCCGTCAGCGCGGTACCGAATTCCACGCTGGCTACGGCGTTGGCATGGGCAAGGACCACACCTTGTTCGCCAAGATCGACGGCGTGATCAAGTTCGAGAAGAAAGGCGAGTTCAACCGCCGCTATGTGAGCATCGTCGCCGCCTGATCGCGACGTCGCTCCAGAAGCCCCGTCATGCGACGGGGCTTTTTCGTTTGTGGTGAGCCTCTTGCAAAGCTGTTTGTCTGGGCTGCCGGCGTTGGTTTCTGGTTCGTACGGGGCCGCCGCGCTCATTTTTGCAAGAGCCTCAAGGTTTTCTGGTTTTCAACTCGTCGTTCGGCGAGAGGCGGTTTTGAATGAAGTTTGTTGACGAAGTATCGATCCGGGTAAAAGCCGGTGACGGCGGTAATGGTTGCATGAGCTTCCGCCGCGAAAAATTCATCGAGAACGGTGGTCCCAACGGCGGTGACGGTGGCGACGGCGGCTCGGTGTTCATGGTGGCCGACGAGAACCTCAATACTCTGGTCGACTACCGCTACACCCGCCACCACGAAGCCCAGCGCGGGCAGAACGGCGGCAGCACCGACTGTACCGGCAAGAAGGGCGAGGACCTGTATCTGCGCGTGCCGGTCGGCACCACCGTGATCGACGCCTCCACCCAGGAGATCATCGGTGACCTGATTACCCCCGGCCAGAAGCTGATGGTCGCCCAGGGCGGCTGGCACGGCTTGGGCAACACCCGCTTCAAGTCCAGCACCAACCGTGCGCCGCGCCAGACCACGCCAGGCAAGCCGGGCGAGCAGCGTGACCTGAAGATGGAAATGAAGGTGCTGGCCGATGTCGGCTTGCTGGGTCTGCCCAATGCGGGCAAGAGCACCTTCATCCGCTCGGTCTCGGCCGCCAAGCCGAAGGTCGCCGACTATCCGTTCACCACCCTGGTGCCGAACCTGGGCGTGGTCAGCGTCGACCGCTGGAAGAGCTTCGTCATCGCCGACATCCCCGGCCTGATCGAAGGCGCTTCCGAAGGCGCCGGCCTGGGTATCCGCTTCCTCAAGCACCTGGCGCGTACCCGCGTGCTGCTGCACCTGGTCGACCTGGCGCCGCTGGATGAAAGCAGCCCGGCCGATGCCGCCGAAGTGATCATCAACGAGCTGGCGCAGTTCAGCCCGGCATTGGTCGATCGCGAGCGCTGGCTGGTGCTGAACAAGGCCGACATGATCATGGACGAGGACCGCGACGCGCGGGTCAAGGAAGTGGTCGAGCGCCTGAACTGGGAAGGCCCGGTCTACGTGATCTCGGCCATCGCCAAGCAGGGCACCGAGCAGCTCAGCCACGACCTCATGCGTTACCTGGAAGACCGCGCCGACCGCCTGGCCAACGATCCGGCCTATGCCGCCGAGCTCAACGAGCTCGACCAGCGCATCGAAGACGAGGCCCGGGCCCAGTTGCAAGCCCTGGATGACGCCCGCACCCTGCGCCGCACCGGGGTCAAGAGCGTGCATGACATCGGCGACGATGACGACTGGGACGACTTCGAGGACGACGAAGACGGCCCGGAAATCATTTACGTGCGCGACTGACCGGTTGCAGTACACTGAACGCCGCTCTTCGAGTAGTGTGCCGTGATCAGGCTTGGGCGTTGAGCCCATCGCGGGACGAGCCCGCTCCCACAGGTCCGCTGCGATCCTTGTGGGAGCGGGCTTGTCCCGCGATGGCCTCAACACCCTCTCACGGTACGCCGCTCGAATGAGCGGCGTTTTGGTATCTACAGATTCGACATGGGTTGGAAGAGAAGATGCGAAGCAAGGTGACGGGCGCCCGGCGCTGGGTCGTGAAGATCGGCAGTGCGCTGCTGACCGCCGACGGCAAGGGCCTGGATCGTGGTGCGATGGCGGTCTGGGTCGAGCAGATGGTGGCGCTGCGCGAAGCGGGCGTGGAACTGGTGCTGGTGTCCTCCGGGGCCGTGGCCGCGGGCATGAGCCAACTGGGCTGGACTGCCCGACCCAGCGCGATGAACGAGTTGCAGGCTGCCGCGTCCATCGGCCAGATGCGTCTGGTGCAGGCCTGGGAGTCGAGCTTCGGCGAGCACGGCAAGCACACCGCACAGATCCTCCTGACCCACGACGACCTGTCCGACCGCAAGCGCTACCTCAACGCCCGCAGTACCCTGCGCACCCTGGTCGACCTGGGTGTGGTGCCGGTGATCAACGAGAACGACACCGTGGTCACCGACGAGATCCGTTTCGGCGACAACGACACCCTGGCGGCGCTGGTAGCCAACCTGGTCGAGGCCGACCTGCTGGTGATCCTCACCGACCGCGACGGCATGTTCGACGCCGACCCGCGCAACAACCCCGAAGCCCAGCTCATCCATGAAGCCCGTGCCGACGACCCGTCGCTCGACGCCGTGGCCGGCGGCACCGGTGGCGCGCTCGGTCGCGGTGGCATGCAGACCAAGCTGCGCGCCGCGCGCCTGGCAGCCCGCTCCGGTGCCCATACCATCATCATCGGCGGGCGCATCGAGCGCGTGCTCGATCGGCTCAAGGCCGGCGAGCGCCTGGGCACGCTGCTGTCGCCCGAGCGCGGCATGCTCGCGGCGCGTAAACAGTGGCTGGCCGGCCATCTGCAGACCCGTGGCACGCTGGTGCTCGATGCCGGTGCCGTCAAGGCCCTGCGCGAGTCGCACAAGAGTCTGCTGCCGGTCGGCGTAAAGACCGTGCAGGGCAGTTTCCGGCGCGGCGAAATGGTGGTCTGCGTGGGCCCGGACGGTCTTGAAGTGGCACGCGGCCTGGCCAACTACAGCGCCCTGGAGGCGCAGAAGATCATCGGTCAGCCGTCCGATGCCATCGAGCGTCTGCTGGGCTACAGCGCCGAGCCGGAGCTGGTGCACCGCGACAATCTGGTACTGGTCTGAGGAGTTCGCACATGCTGAAAAGGATGATTGCCGTGGCCGCGCTGGCGCTGGCGCTGCCGATGCTGGCTGGGGCCGATGAAATCGGTCAGGTGTCGACCGTGTTCAAGTTCCTTGGGCCGAATGACCGTATCGTGGTCGAGGCCTTCGACGATCCCAAGGTGGAGGGTGTGACCTGCTACTTGTCGCGGGCCAAGACCGGCGGGGTGAAGGGCGGGCTGGGCCTGGCCGAAGACCGCGCTGAGGCCTCCATCGCCTGTCGTCAGGTCGGGCCGATCAGCTTCAAGACCGAGCTCAAGGACGGTGAGGTGGTGTTCAAGGAGCGCACCTCGCTGGTGTTCAAGACCATGCAGGTGGTGCGCTTTCTCGACAAGAAGCGCAACACGCTGGTGTACCTGGTGTACAGCGACCGTATCGTCGAAGGCAGCCCGCAGAATGCGGTGACGGCAATTCCGATCCGGCCGTGGGCGCAACAGTGAAACTGCGCTGATGTTGCGCTCGATGACGCTGCAGTCGAGCGCGCCCCTGTAGGAGCGGCCTTGTGTCGCGATCGGGCGCGAAGCGGCCGCAAATCTGGCGACCGAGATCTTCCTGAAAGTCCGCAGTGGCTGATTTCACGGCCGCTTCGCGCCCGATCGCGACACAAGGCCGCTCCCACACGTGTTTGAACTGCGTCCCGAACGTAGAGGGGTGTCCAACATTTGGGGCGCAGCTCATCTTCACGATATCAGGCCAGTTCCTCGGCCTGATCCTCCCGCACGATCGCCTTCTCCACATCCCGCCGACTGATGTACTTCCAGTCCGATTCGTCGATGTAGATCCCGTTCGGCCCGCTGCCGCCCTCCAGGTCGATCGCCACGTGGGCCGACACCTGCGGCTTCACGCTCGCCAGGATCGGCACGAAGCCCAACTGCTGGCTGGTCTCCAGCAACGCCGCCTGGTTGCGCTCGTCGATGTCCGCCGCTTCGTCGAGGTAGTACGGCAGTCGGATGCGGCCGGCCAGGTCGCGGTCCATCAGGTGCAGCAACAGGTACATGTTGGTCAGCGCCTTGATGGTCATGGTGGTGCCGTTGGAGGCGGCGCCGTCGATGTCGGCGTGGATCACCGGCTGGCTGTTGATCTTGGTGATCTCGAAGGCCAGTTCGAACAGGTCCTTCAGGCCCAACTGGTTATGGTTGGCCGCCACCAGGCGCGCCAGGTACTCCTTGGCCTCTTCGTTCTTGTTGTCCTGCTCGGCGTTCTGTGTGAGGTCGAACACCGACAGGGTTTCGCCTTCCTCGTACTGGCCGGCGCTGTGGATGATCTGGTCGATGTGCTTGAGCGCTTCCTTGTTCGGCGCCAACACCACGCGGAAGCTCTCCAGGTTCGACACCTGGCGACGGTTGATCTCGCGGTTGAACAGGGCCAGTTGGTGCTCGAGGCTGTCGTAGTCGCTGCGGATGTTGCGCAAGGTCCGGGCGATGTCGGTGACGGCGGCGCGGCGGGCCTTGGCCAGGGTCAGCGCTTCCTCGGTGCGGTGCGAATAGGCGTTGATCAACAGCGACAGGCGGCGCTCCATGTCGTCTTCGCTGTCGAACTTGGCCACGCCCTTGAGGCGCACCTGGGCATACAGCGCCTCGATCTGGTTGTCCACGCGCTGCAAGGCCTGCCAGCTGTCCTGGTAGTCGTTGAGCAGCGGCAGCAGGTTGTCCATCGAGTCGTCCACCGGCTCCATGAACGGCGTGCCGAATGGCAGGTCGGCCGGCAGCAGTTGGCGGCGACGCAGGGCGTCGTCCAGGGTGCGTTGCTTGGCTTCCATGTCGGCGATCTGGCGGCCGACCAGTTGCAGCTTGGCCGACAGTTGCTGGACGCGCTCGGTGAACGCGTCGCTGGAGCGCTTGAGCTCGTCCTGGGCCGCTTCGAACTGGGCCAGCTGTTCGAGCTTCTCTGGCTCTTCTGCGCTCAGCGTTTCGCTGCGGCGGAAGTCTTCCAGGGCCTTCTGCGCGTCCAGCACCTGCTGGTACAGCGCCTCGGTCTGGGCCTTGCTCGCGGCGCGATCCAGGGCCACGGCCTGCTGGGTCTTGAGCTGGCGCAGCTCTTTTTCCAGGCGCTCCTTCTGATCGCGCAGGGCGGCGCGGTCGGCCAGGGCCTGCAGCGCTGGCGGTTCGATGTGCGACAGGTCGATGGACAGCCCCGGCACCTCGAAACGTTCGCCCTTGAAGCGGTCGAGCACCTGCTCCAGGGTGCTCACCCACTGGTCGCCGTCGTCCACCTCGATGCCGCGCTCGCCCAGCGGCAGGCTGAACAGCGCGCCGTTGAACAGGCGCATCAGGCGGTCGACGTCCTGCTGCGAGAATTCCTCGCGCAGGCGCGCATAGCTGTTGTTGTCGGCGTGCTCGAGCTGCTGCTTGACGGCCTTGAGGCGTTTTTCCAGGTCGCGCACGCGCTCGTCGAGGTCTTCGGCGGAGAACTGGCGCGACTGCGCCAGGGCGCCGGCCAGTTCGTCGTGGGCGTCCTTGGCCGCCAGCAGTTGCTGCTCCAGTACCTTGACGTCATCGATCAGGGCGAAGCGGTGCTTGAGCACCGACAGCTCGCCGAGCCAGCGCTGGATGCCGGTGATCTCCCGCTCCAGGCGCATCAGCTCCTGGGTGCCGCCGCGCTGGTCGTTCTGCAGGGCGTCCTGCTCGGCCCGGTAGTGCTCGGCCTGGATCACCAGTTCGTCCTTGCGCGCGGCCGCGTAGTCCTGCCAGGTGCCGAGCAGGCTGTCGAGCAGCGGCGAGAGGCGGTGCAGCTTACCGCGCAGAATGTCGCGCTGAGCCACGCCACCGGCCAGGGCCTCGACCAGCGGACCGGCCGCGACCAACGCGTTGTAGTCCTGCTCCATGCGTCGCACGTCGCGGAAAGCTTCTTCGCACGCCGCGATGTAGTCGACACTGCCCGAGCGCAGGCTGTGCTCGAAGGCGTCGAGGAACAGTTGCTTGAGCTTGGCGGCGGTGATCTCGCGCATGTGCAGCAGGTTGATGAACAGCGCGCGGAAGGTCTTCAGGCTCTGTTCGCTGGTCGAGCGCAGCGGAATTAGGGTCAGGTCCAGCGGCACCGAGGTGTGTCCGCCCACCAGCAGCCGGCGCAGTTCGTCCGGCTTGAGCTCGTAGGCCTTCAGGCCATTGCGCTCCAGGTTGGTGAACAGCTCCTTCTGGCGCAGGCAGGTGTCGTCTTTCTGGTAATGGGCCAGGTCCAGCTCACCCTGGTAGGCGAAGAACTGGTGACCGAAACCGCCGCCGGGTCCACGGCCGACCACGCCGATCACGTGCGGGCCGTGGGGCAGGTTCAGTTCGCAGAGGATATAGCTGGTGTCGCTGGCGAAGTAGAACCGCCGCGACTGCTCCAGGCTGTACTTGCCGAAGGCCATGTCCGACATGCGCGCCAGAATCGGGAATTGCAGCGCGTTGATCGATGCCGATTTACCCAGGTTGTTGGCGCCGTACACCGACAGCGGGTGCTCCAGCGGGAACAGGCCGAGGCTGTAGCCGGCGGTGTTGAGCAGTGCGAAGCGGCGAATGCCGTAGCGTTCCTGGCTCATGCGTCAATCTCCTGTTGCTCTTCGCGGATGGCACGGGCCAGGGCGTCTTCTTCGGACTCCTCGCCGTCGAACGGCGTCAGGTCCAGTGGGTCGTCGGTGCGGTGCAGTTCTTCGGGCGTTTCTTCCTCGATCAGCACCGGTGTCGGCAACGGCAGGTCGCTGTGCAGGGTGGCGGCCAGGTCGCGGTCCTGCTGGACCGACAGGCACACGTCGAGGAAACGGTGCATCGGCGGCAGGAAGCGGTAGATGCCACCTTCCTCGAAGGCGAAGCCCAATTGCGTCATGCGCCGCAGGATTTTCTCTTCGAGCTCCTCGACCGTCTGCACCTCGGCCTGCAGGAACAGGTCGCGGTACTTCTCCAGCAGCGAGGGCAACTCGTCGCGGCCGATGCTGCCGCCGTCGAGCACGGCGATCGGGTCGCGGCCCTGGTCGGCCAGGTGCTCGACCAGGATGAAGGTGAACAGTGCCAGGCGTTGGGCGGTCTTGTTCACCTGTGCGGCGGCCTGTTCGGGGACGAAGTAGTAGAAGCCGCGGGTGTCGCACACCAGTTCGAAGCCCAAGGCCTTGAACAGGCTGCGGTAGGCATCCTGGAAGTTCGACAACTGGGCGTACAGCTCCGGGTCGCGGCGGCTGATGTGGAAGCCCTTGAACAGCTCGCGGAAGATCGGCGCGAGCTGGGACAGTTCGGAAAGATCAAGATGCATGGACGGGACTCGCGGTGGATTCGGTGGCGGCCGGCGAGGGCTCGCGGCTGGAGGTCAGGGCGAAGGAGCGCAGGCTGACCACGTGTTCGCGGGTGAGGTAGTCCTGGCGCTCCAGGCGCGCGCGGCTGAAGCGCTTTTCACGCGACAGGCGCGAGAACCAGTACAGCAGTTCGTCGGTGGCGCCTTCGGGCTCCTGCTCCAGCAACCAGACCATCAGGTCGGGCAGCGGCAGGGCGTCTTCGCAGCGTTCGAGCATTTCCTTGACCGTGCGTGGCGCGCGCGGCTGCGGGCCTTTGTCGGTCCTGTGCGCCTTGGGGAAGCGCGCCGGCTTGGGCTCGAAGCGGGCCAGCGCATACACATAGGCTTCGACCTGGCTGGCGCTGCCAAGGAAGGTGCTCTGCGGTCGGGTGAACAGCGGCATGGCCGCCTGTGGCACGGCGTCCAGGCCTTTCTTGCGGATCACCGACAGGGCCAGCGCGGCGCCGCGGGTCACGGCGTTGTGCCGACGCGCTTCCTCGCGCAGCGGCAGCAGCAGTTCGCGGGCATGGCGCAGGGTGAGCTGGGCGCTGGTCTGCATCTCGAGGATGCGCGCGTGGGTGCGCAACAGCATGTCGTCGTCGACCAGATGACCCAGGCGTGCCTGCTCGCCGAGCAGGCGCAGCAGCACGGTCTCGACCTTGCGTACGCCCTGCTCGAAGGCACCGTCGGCATTGACCAGCTGGATCATCGGCTCGACGTATTCGTCCCAGGTCGCCAGCACTTCGGCGTAGCGCTGGCGCAGGGGGATCTGGCGGTTGCTGGTCTTGGCCCGTTCGGCCACGGCCACCAGCGCCTGCTCGTCGTTATCGAGCTTCTTCAGCACGTCGCGCACGCGCATGTCGAGCAGGCGCAGTTGGCGCGCCAGGTCGTCGCTGTCGCGGTTATCGAAGGCGTCCTGGATATGCCCGGCCAGACGCTCGAGGTGGCGCAGGTAGGCTTCGATCTCCAGGCACAGGCCCAGGCGGTGCTCGCGGCGCAGGTAGGCGAGGAAGTCGTGGATCTGCGCGTTGAGCTCGAAGCGGTTCGGGCTCTTGGCCACCGGGACCAGGATGTCCAGGCGGATCCACACGTCGAGCAGTTGGGTGATGTCCTGCGCGGTGCTCTCCACCTGCTGGCGGGCCAGTTGCTGGCGCAGCTCGACCAGGCTCAGGGTGCCCTGGTCGAAACGCTCGCACAGCGGCTCGATCAAGGCCCAGTGTTCGGCTAGGGCGCGCAGGACGCGCTTGGGTTCGATCATTGGCGGGTCGACTCGTTGCCAAATAAAAGCGGCGATTGTACTGCATCAGGGGGGCAGGGTTTCACCCCTTGGTCCGGGTTTTGCCCGGCCTGGGTGGCTTGGTCGCGGATGAACCCGCGCCTGGGCGGTGCGCGCGGCCTCGGAAGCGGGATTGGCTCGGAAAATTTCCGCCAACGGCGTTAGAATGCCCGACCGCCACCCAACCCTCCGGAACCTGAGCCGTGCTGACCGAGCCCCGCCGCCGCGCCTACCTGTCCGCCATGCAAGTGGTGCACTGGCTGCCGCGCGCCGAACTGCCGTTCGCGGCGCCTTCGCGGCCCGAGTTGCTGCTGCCGGTGGAGACACCGGACTTCGAGGTGCAGCCGGCGCGCCCGGCAGCCGCCACTCAGGCCGAGGCGGTGCCGGTCGCCGGCCAGGTGCGTCAGATCGAGCGGCCGAAGATCGAGATTCCGCGCCCAGGCAGCACGCCCAAACCGGCCGCCCCGGTGGCCGAGCGCGAGCCGGAGGCGCCCAAGGTCGCAAGGCCCGCGCCGGTGCCGCCGCCGCGCTTCGCTTTACAGTTGCTGCGCGCGGGCAAGTGCCTGCTGTTGGTGGAGTTGGCCACCGGGCAGCCGTTCCAGAGCCGCGACCCGTCCTATCTGCTGCTCAAGGACATGCTGCGCGCTGCCGGCCTGCCCGACGCCCCGCAGATCGTCGGCGAGCCGGTGCGTTGGCCGCTGCTGTTGCGCAGCACCATGGACCAGGGCCCGGAGTCGGCGCGCGACTTCGTCCAGGGCTTTGTCCAGGCGCGCCTGGAGGAAGTCCCCAGCCACTGTGTGTGGTTGGTCGGCCTGCCTGCGGTACGCTTCGCCGCCGCTGCTGACGAGCAGGCGTACTACCAGATGCTCACGGTCGAGGGCCTGGGCGAGGTCTGGGCACTGCCGGGTCTTGAATTGTTGATGGACGAGCCGCCGCGCAAGGCGCTCGTCTGGAAAGCCATGCGCCAGCTGATGGCGCGCTGGAAGAGCGTTGAATGAGTGACTCGATCAGTTTCCGCCCGATGACCGAGGCGGATCTGGATGCCGTACTGAAGATCGAATATGCCGCCTTCAGTCATCCCTGGACCCGCGGCATCTTTCAGGATGCGCTCAAGTCCTACGAAGTGTGGTTGATGTTCGACGGCCAGCAGCAGGTGGGACACGGGGTGATCAACGTGATCATCGACGAAGCGCACCTGCTCAACATCACCGTCAAGCCGGAGAACCAGGGGCGCGGGCTGGGCCTGCGCCTGCTCCAGCACCTGATGGCACGGGCCTGGCAGCTCAATGGCCGGGAATGCTTCCTGGAAGTGCGCGCCAGCAACCAGTCGGCCTATCGGTTGTACGAGCGTTACGGCTTCAACGAAATCGGCCGGCGCCGGGACTACTACCCGGCGCCAGGCGGACGCGAAGATGCGTTGGTGATGGCCTGCACCTTGCTCGAGGACTGACGCGGGCTAAAGCTCCACCTCGACCGGCTTGCGCAAATCGCGCAGGCTGCGCGTCACGCTCCCGGTGTTGCACTTGACGGCGGCCTGTGCCGGCGTCATGTCGCGGATGGTGCGGTAGAACAGCTCGCAGGTCTGCTTCTTCTGCGTCACTTGCCACTTGGTCGCACAGGCCTCCAGCGTCGCCTTGGCATCGGCGTTAGGATTGCGCCCCATCCCGGCCTGCCAGCAGGCGGCGGTCAGATCCTGGCCCATCATCTTCAGCCCCGCCGCGTCGGCCTTGTCCTGATCGCCGCCAGTGTTGTTCTTGTCCGCTGCATACCAGATCGCACTGGGGTGGTTGGCGCCGAGCACCGGCACCTGGCTGCCGGCCTGCGGGCTGATGCTGACCAGCCCCAGCACGTTCACCTTAGGCCCGTACTGCTGCTGGATCCAGCTGCGCACCGGGGCGCCGAAGGCCACCATCGGCAGCGGCTGGGCGCCCTGGCGCAAGGTCATCTGCTTGACCATGCGCGTCTGGTAGTCGCTGAAGTAGGTGTAGGTGCCCTCCAGGTCCTTGCCGGCGCTGGCGGGCGCCGCAATCGGGGCAATGTCGACGATGGTCTGGTAGGCCGGGGTCTGGCTGGCGTCGATACCGTTGAAGGTGAGCAACTGTGCCCAACGGTCGGTGGTGTTCGAGCGCAGGTAGTCCTGGGCCTGGGTGAGCGAGTAATCCGGTGGGAAATGCAGCAGCTCGATGCTGCGGCGGTTCTCCAGGGCCATGCCCAGCGGCAGGAACAAGTACCAGTCGTAGGCCCATTTGCCGTCCTTGTTCAGACGGGTGGCGCCCTGATAGGCCAGCTCGCCACTGTCGAGCAACTGGCGCAGGGGCTCGGCGTAGCTCGGTGGGACATCGCTGATGAGGGCTTGCACATGGTCGTCGCTGTTTCGACTGACCTGAACCTGGGCGTTGGCGTAGCCGTCGCGACGAACGCTTTGGGTCAGGTAGTGCTCGACGGTCTGCTCCAGAGTCCAGTCGCGAAAGCAGATCACATGGCAATTATTGGGAAAGGCGAACAGGCGGGTGACCCGCTGCGCGTCGCCCAGGTCGATGCGCGCATCGGCCTGGACCAGGCCGCTGAAGGCGAGGGCGGCCAGGGCCGATACAGCCAGCTTGTGCATGCGTAACTCCTTGTCGGTGGCCGCCGGGGCCGGCGGGCTGTCCATACTGGATGAAGAAGCGGGTTCCTGAACAGCGCCAGGTCATGGCTCTGTGCCACTTTTTTCCGGCGCCGCCGGGATACGGTCGGCCTCCCGTTCCAGACCCAACTCAACCAGGCTCTTGCGACACTGCAGCCTCGCCCAGTCGGCGAAGCGCTGGCGCTTGCTGCCGTCGTCCAATGGCTGCGGGCTGAGCAGGTGGTAGGCCGAGCCATCGCGCACAAAGCCGAAGGGGGCCTGCAACTGGCCGCTGTCCAACTCGTCACCGACCATCAGCGCCGAGGCCATGGCCAGACCCAGCCCGGCACTGGCGGCCTGGATCGACAGGTAGAAGTGCTGGAAGTCGCTGCGCTGTGCCCCCGCGACGCTATGGCCGCTCAGCCGTTGCCAGGTGTTCCAGGCCGTGGGCCGGGTATCGCTGTGCAACAGGCGTTGGCCGTCGAGCACGCTTGCAGCGGCCGAGCCCGCGACCGGGCCGATCCATTCTTCGCAGAGCTTGAGGCTGTGCAGGGCGCGATCCCAATGGAAATCGTCGCGGCGCAGGGCCAGGTCGATGCCGCCACGGGCGAAATCCACCGGGCCGCCTGCGGCCACCAGGTGCAGATGCAGGTCCGGGTGGCTGGCGTGGAAATCCGGCAGGCGCGGGATCAGCCAGCGCATGGCCAGCGTCGGCTCGCATGACAGGACGAGAATGTCGTCCTGTTGCTGCAAGCGTTCGACGGTGCTCGCCAACTGCTCGAAGATCGCCTGGGTGGTGTCGTACAGCGCGCGTCCAGCCGCGGTGAGAAATACCGCGCGGTTGCGCCGTTCGAACAACGCCACTCCCAGCCCTTCCTCGAGCAGACGGACCTGACGACTGACGGCGCCATGGGTGACGTGCAACTGCTCGGCTGCGGCGACGAAGCTTTCGTGGCGGGCAGCGCTGTCGAAGTAGCGCAGGGCGGCGAGAGGAGGGAGTTTCACCAGGCAGTCATCCAGGTTCGAGTGGGGGATCTGTGATGAAAACTAGCAGATCAGAGGCCGAGGAAATCGTTTTTCGCCTGTCTGACGGCCCTCGATAATGACGCTCACTGTGTCTATTCATCGCCTATCGAGGATTCACTATGACCGAACTGCTTGCCGTCGCCCTGTTCACCCTGTTGGCCGTGATCAGTCCTGGGGCCGACTTCGCCATGGTCACCCGCAGCAGTTATGCACAGGGCCGTCGCGCTGGGTTGGCGGCGGCGCTGGGCATCGCCCTCGGGGTGCAGGTGCACGTGTTCTACACACTGTTCGGCATCGGGCTGGTCATCAGCCACAGCCCAGCGCTGTTTTTGTCGATGAAGGTGATGGGCGCGGGGTATCTCATCTACCTGGGCTACAAGTCGCTGACCAACACCCAGCGCATCCGCCTCGATGGGCCCACGCAAGCCGGTGCGACCAGCACATCCGCCGCACTGCGCACGGGCTTTCTCACCAATGCCCTGAATCCCAAGACCATGCTCTTCGTGATCAGCGCCTATACCCAGGTGGTGACGCCGGGCAGCGCGCTGACGGTGAACCTGGCGTACGGGGCGTTCATGTCGTTCGCTCACTGGGCATGGTTCAGCCTGGTAGCGGTGTTTTTCTCGAGTGAAAGGCTGCGTGGGGCGATGATCGAGCGACAGCACGTGGTGGACCGGGTGATCGGTGTCGCGCTGATCGGCCTGGGGTTGACCGTGGCTGTGGCGGGTGTGCGCTGAAGAAATCGCAGGCAAAGAAAAAGGGCTTACCTTGCGGTAAGCCCTTTTCAGGTTTGGTGGCTACACAGGGACTTGAACCCCGGACCCCAGCATTATGAATGCTATGCTCTAACCAACTGAGCTATGTAGCCAATGGCGCGCATTATTCTCTTGTGATGCCCCTGTGTCAACACTCATTTCAAAAAAAATCTACACGGTTTCAGATGCTTAGCCGTGCACCTCACCTCAATGGACGATCAGCGCCTGGCCGAGCAAGGGGTAGGCCCGCAGTTGCTGGTCGGCGATCAGCGCATCCAGCGTGTTGCTGGCAGGGTCCAGCGCAAAATCGCCGCTGATTCGGCGTTGCCCGATCTGCGCGTCGAGCACCCACACCCGCATACCCCGATAACCGGCCAGCGCCTCCAGCACCTGCTGCAAAGGCAGGTCGCGGGCGATCAAGCGACCGTCGCGCCACGCCTGAAGGCTGCGGGTGTCGACTTTTTCCACCGCCTCCAGATGCCCCGAATCGAACCGCACCCGCTCGCCGGCCGAGAGCAGGCGCTGGTCGCCGCCCTGGCGGATCAGGGCCTTGCCGTTGAGCACCACCAGCTCGTCGTGATCGCCGTAGCGGCTGAGCCTCAGGCGCGTGGCGAAGACCTGGATCGACACGTCGTCCACCTGGACTTCCAGCGCGCGCCCATCGAGGTTGACCTCCAGATCCATCAAGCCCTGCACCAGTTGCAACTGTCGGGTGCGACCGCGCAAGTCCACGTTCATCGCGCTGGCACCGTCCAAGTGCAGGGTGGAGCCATCGGCCAGACGCACGCTGCGCCGCTCGCCAGCACTGGTGTGCAGTTCGCTGCCCAGGCGCTGCATCAGTGGCCAGTAGACAAAGGCCAGTGCGGCCAGCAGCAGCAGGAACAGCGCGCCGAGCAGGCTGCCCCAGTGGCTGCGGCGCAGCGCCAGCGGTCGTGGACGCGGCCGCCCGGCCAGGGTCGGCACTGAGCCAGGACGGTGCTGCAGGGCGGCGAAGGCGCGAGCGTTTTCCGGGTCCTGGCACCACTGGGCGAAGGCCTTGCGCTGCTGCGCGTGACTGCCGGGGCGGCTCAGCAGGGCCAGCCACTGCAGCGCTTCTTGGTGGGGATCAGGGTCGAACCGCGCGGCTGGCATCGGGCTCATGGTATCGGTCGGCTCGCGAAGCGGGCAGGGTGCCCGGAACTGAGGGAAGGGAGCGAAAGATGCTAATTGTAGTGAGAACCATTTACAAGTACGCATCGGATGGATGGCACCCCGCTGGCAAATTAGGGGTGGCTTCGTATCGAGATGTTTCTAATAATCGGAGCCCAACCAGAGCACGGATGTCGAGCCCATGGCCATCAGCAGTACCCCGAGCAGCCCCGCGATCCCCAACGCTACGCCGACCTCCGGCAGCAGTCCGCTGGTGATGCGGATCATCACGTTCTGCGCGCTGGCGCACCTGATCAATGACCTGATCCAGTCGGTCCTGCCGGCCATCTATCCGATGCTCAAGGCCAACTACGACCTGAGCTTCGCCCAAATCGGCCTGATCACCTTGACCTTCCAGGTGACCGCCTCGCTGCTGCAGCCCTGGGTCGGCTTCTACACCGACAAACGCCCTACGCCGAACCTGTTGCCGATGGGCACCCTGTGCACCCTGGTGGGCATCGTCATGCTCGCGTTCGTCGGCAGCTTTCCGATGATCCTCCTGGCCTCGGCGCTGGTGGGCATCGGCTCGTCGACCTTCCACCCGGAGACCTCGCGCATCGCCCGGCTGGCGTCGGGTGGGCGCTTCGGCCTGGCGCAGTCGACCTTCCAGGTCGGCGGCAATGCCGGCTCCGCATTCGGCCCATTGCTGGCAGCGGCCATCGTCATTCCGTTTGGTCAGACCCATGTGGCCTGGTTCGGTCTGGCAGCCCTGTTCTTCTTCGGCGTGACCCTGGTGCTGCGGCGCTGGTACAAGGACCACCTGAACCAGTACAAGGCGCGCAAGGGCGGCGTCGCCAGCCATGGGCTGTCGCGTCGACGTGTGCTGGCGGCGCTGGTGGTGCTGGGCCTGCTGGTGTTCTCCAAGTACTTCTACATGGCCAGCTTCACCAGCTACTTCACCTTCTATCTGATCGAGAAGTTCGGCCTGTCGGTGGCCAGTTCGCAATTGCACCTGTTCCTGTTCCTCGGCGCCGTAGCCGCTGGCACCTTCTTCGGCGGGCCGATCGGCGACCGCATCGGGCGCAAGGCGGTGATCTGGTTCTCGATTCTGGGGGTGGCGCCCTTCACCCTGGCGCTGCCGTATGCCGATCTGTTCTGGACCACCGTGCTGAGCCTGGTGATCGGTTTCATCCTGGCCTCGGCGTTTTCCGCGATCGTGGTGTACGCGCAAGAATTGGTGCCGGGTAACGTGGGCATGATCGCCGGGATCTTCTTCGGCCTGATGTTCGGCTTCGGCGGCATCGGCGCGGCGCTGCTCGGTTACCTGGCCGACCTGCGCGGCATCGAGTACGTGTACGGGTTGTGCTCGTTCCTGCCGTTGTTCGGCTTGCTGGCGGTGTTCTTGCCATCGACCGGGAAGCGTTGAGCCGGGGTCGCGAAGCGGCCCAATCGCGACACAAGGCCGCTCCCACAAGTTCCGCGCAGCCCCATGTCTACGGCTTTACGCGGACTTTGTGGGAGCGGCCTTGTGCCGCGAAAGGGCTGCGCAGCAGCCCCAATGCCAGCACTATAGATCTTGAGTGAACAGCATCCCGGCGCTGCCTGGGCGTTGACGGATCGGGCGGCCCTGGCCTAGAGTCCGACCCCCTGATCTTCTTGCAGCGAACTTCGCAATGCGCCGCACCCGTAGCCTCAGCCCCTGCTGCCAGCCTGTCGCCCCGACAGCGCGCCGCGCGTGGCCGAGCGACACGGTGCTCAAGCGTCGACGCAGCGTGCTGTTCGCCTTCACCTTCTCCCCGCACCTCGCCTCGCGCTGATCCATGCCTGCGTCTGCCGTGTGTTCTCGACACGGCCGTGGGCGCCTGCGTTTGTCGATCCTTCGGTGGGGTGGAAAAGTACATGAACATGCGTTTGCTGGCGGGCCTGTTGTTCGCCGTGTCGGTGGTGGGCTTCAGCCTGGGGGCCAGCCTGCCGCTGGTGTCGTTGCGTCTGCACCAGGCCGGGGCGGGCACCCTGGAAATCGGCATGGTCTCGGCGATTCCTGCTGCCGGGATGATGCTCTCGGCCTTCATGGTCGATGCCTGCTGTCGGCACTTCACCCGGCGCACCCTCTACCTGCTGTGCTTCAGCCTGTGCGCCTTGAGCATCGGTTTGCTGGAATGGGCTTTCGACAGGCTCTGGCTGCTGGCGCTGCTGCGCCTGGCCTTGGGGATCGGCATGGGCATCGCCATCATTCTCGGCGAGTCGTGGGTCAATGCGCTGTGCGCGGAGCACAACCGCGGCAAGATCATGGCGCTGTACGCCACCAGTTTCACCGGCTTTCAGGTGCTCGGCCCGGCACTGCTGGCGTTGTTCGGGCCGAACAGCCCATGGATCACCGCCGTGGTCACCGCCGGTTACGGCCTGGCCCTGCTGTGCATTGTGTTCAGCGTGCCGAACGACTGCGTCGAGCATGACGAGGAGGACGCGCGCAGCTTCACCCTGGCGGGGTTCTTCCGCGTCGCACCGGCACTGTGCGTAGCGGTGCTGTTTTTCTCGTTCTTCGACGCTGTGGTGCTCTCCTTGCTGCCGGTCTACGCCACCAGCCACGGCTTTGCCGTGGGCGTGGCGGCGCTGATGGTGACGGTGGTGTTCGCCGGCGACATGCTCTTCCAACTGCCACTGGGCTGGCTGGCCGATCGGGTCGAGCGTACCGGGCTGCACCTGCTGTGCGGCCTGGTGGCCATGGCCATCGGCATCGCCTTGCCCTGGCTGCTGAACCTGACCTGGCTGTTATGGCCGCTGCTGGTGCTGCTTGGCGCAGTGGCCGGCGGCATCTACACCCTGGCGCTGGTGCTGATCGGCCAGCGCTTCAAAGGACGCGACCTGGTCACCGCCAACGCCAGCGTCGGGCTGCTGTGGGGCGCCGGTAGCCTGGTCGGTCCGCTGCTCAGCGGGGCGGCGATGGATGTCGCGCCCCACGGCCTGCCCATGGCCCTGGCGCTGATGGCCGGGCTGTTCGTGTGCTTCGCCCGCCAGGCGTATCGGCAGGTTCAGCGGGTGTCAGTCCAGGCGGGCTAGGCCTCAGAAGCTGCCGCGCAGGGTGACCGAAACGTTGCGTGGGTCGCCCCAGTAGTAGCCAGTCGGCGTCGGCGCCACCTGACGGTAGTAGCGGCGGTCGAACAGGTTGTTGGCGTTGACCTGCAGCGAGTACTGATCGTTGAAGCGGTAGTTGACCATGGCGTTGTACACCGCGTAGCCCGACTGGCTGGCCACCGCATTACCACTGCGGTTGTAGATGTCGCTCTGCGCCTGCACCCCACCGCCAACGGTCCACGCCTCCCATTCGCCTGGCAGGCGATAGCTGGTGAACAGGCGCAGCAGACGCTTGGGGTCGGTGGTGCGAATGGCGTTGCCGGTGTTGCCGGTGGTGTCCTTGAGGTATTCGGTGGTGTTGTAGGTGTAGCCGCCACTGACGTTCCAGCCCGGCAGCACTTCGCCGGAAATCTCCAGTTCGAAGCCCTGGCTACGGTTCTTGCCGGCCGCCACCTTGCAGTAGCCGCTGGTGTAGTTCGGCGGGCAGGGGTTGGGGCCGCTGATGTCGTCCAGCGGGTTGCCGACCTGGTAGATACGGAAGAACGCCAGCGAGGTGTTCAGTCGGCCGTCGTAGAACTCGCCCTTGATGCCCGTCTCGTAGGCTTCGCCGGTGACCGGTGCGAGCACCGAGCCGCTGGCGTTGGTGGCGGTCTGCGGGTTGAAGATTTCGGTGTAGCTGGCGTAGGTGCTGAAGGTGTCGTTGAGGTCGTAGATCAGCGCGGCGTAGGGCACCACCTTGTTGTCGACGCTGAATGTGCCGTTGGAGCGGGTGTTGTTTTCCTGCTCGTAGTCATACCAGTTGCTGCGCGCGCCGATGATGGCAGTGAGTGGGTCGGCCAGGGAAATGCGCCAGGTGGCGTAGGCACCTTCCTGGGTGGTGCGGGTGCGCACCGGGTGCGCGGTGATGTCGATCGGGGGATTGGCCAGGCTGCGCTTGGGGTCCCAGGTGCGGATGTCGAACAGTCCCGACTGCACGAAATTGGTGGCCGAGGCGTAGGAATCGTTGCGAATACGCTCGACCCCGACCATCAGTTCATGGCGGCGACCGAACAGGTCGAATGGCCCGTTGAGGGTGGCGCTGAGGTTGTTCTGCAGGCTTTCGCCGCCATCGCCCTCGGTGACCTGGTAGCGCATCAGGTAGGGGTTGTTGGTGGGATTGGCGGTGCCGGTGGCGCGGGTGAAGTAGGTCTGCTTGAAACCGTCGTCGGCCAGTTGGAAATGGGTGCGCTGGGCCATCAGCTTGAGCGTCCAGTCGTTGTCGAAGCGGTGTTCGAGTTCGGCGAAGCTTTGCAGGTTGCTGCGGTTCCAGCGGTTCCAGTCGGCGCCCAGGTAGGTGCTGCGGCCCAGCGGCAGGGGCGAGCCGTCGTAGTCGGCCGGCAGGTTGCCCCAGGCCCCGGTGGCATCGAGCTGGGTCCATTCAAGACCGGTGGTCAGGGTGGTGCTGTCGCTGAGGTCGAAGGCCAGCGCGCCATACAGCACGTCCTTGCGCTCCTGGCGCGAGCGCTGGAAGTGGTCCTTGTCGTCGTGCACGGCAATGATCCGGCCGCGCACGTTGCCGGTGTCGGTCAGCGGGCCGGAAACGTCGGCCACATAGCGTTGCGCGTTCCAGGTGCCGAGGGTGATGCTGCCGCTGCCTTGGTAGTCGTAGGTCGGCCGCTTGCGCACCAGGTTCACCGTGCCCGACGGGTTGCCCGAGCCGCGCAGCATGCCGGTGGCCCCGCGCAGGATCTCGGCACGGTCGATGATCGCGGCATCGCTCTGGATGAAAGAGCCGCCGCCGCTGCTCTGCACCACGGTGGCGCCGTCGTACTGGATGGCGTCGATGGAGTAGCCGCGCGAGTAGTACTGCACCCGCTCGCTGTCGGTGAGGTTGACCACCACGCCGGGCGTCTGCTCCAGCAGGTTGGTCAGGTTGGTGATCTGCTGGTCGTCGATGCGCTGGCGGGTGACCACGGTGACCGACTGCGGTGTACGGCGGATGCTCTGCGGGGTTTTGCCGATGGTCACCGCACCGGTGGTGTAGGAGCCGGTGTGTTCGGTGGTTTCGCCCAGCAGGTCGCTGGAGATGCTGGTGGCGCCCAGTTGCAGGGCATCGCCGACGTCCAGCGCCGGCATCAGGATGAAGCTGTTCGCGCTTTGCTGCTGGGCCTGTACGTCGCTGCCCTGCAACAGGATCGACAGGGCCTGGGCGCTGTCATGGCGGCCCTGCACGCCGCCGGTGGTCTTGCCCGCGAGGCTGGCGGCATCGAACGAGAGGTTCAGCCCGCCCTGGCGCGCCAGTTGTTCCAGCGCTGCGGCCAAGGGCCCCGGAGCAATGTTCCAGGAAAGCTGCTGGCGTTGGTCGGCCGGGGCGGCCACGGCTTGGACACAAAGGCCGCTGCCGGCCAGGCCCAGGCCGAAGGCGGCGGCGTGGATGGCACGGCGCAGGCCAGTGGAGGAGGGGGAACACGGGCGAATCATGGAGCGCTCCTGAAGATGGGGGTGAGCCACGTATGGGCTTGATTCCTTCAGGCCGGACGAGAATGAGATTCCACCTCATTTATTTTGTGCAATCGATGTTTTCGGTGCGCGCGATTCGTTCGGGGAAATGCATTAAGCTGTCGCGCCGCGGGTTTGTCGCTGCGCCAAGCGCCACTGGACCGGGGTTATGGATTGGGATCAGGTGAAGGAATACAGCGTGAAGCGTTGGACAGTCGTTACGATTTTTGCCGTTTTAGTGATGTGGCTGGGTGGGCTTTCGCTCTGCACGGCGGCTCAAGCTTCCCCGAATACCCCTGAGGAACAGCTCATCCACGATCAGTTCGCCAGGCGAATGCTGAAGGCGATCCGTGCGCAGAAGAGTTATCCGCGTGCGGCCGTGGAACTGGCGCCTGATGCGGATCTCTATCTGCGTCTACTGCTGGACCACAAGGGTCGAATCGTCGCTTTCAACACCCAACTGGTGTCGGGCAATCTCATTTTCCGTGCAGAAACCGTGTTGATCGGCGTCAGACTTTCCCGTCTTCCTGTGACGGTGCCGTCGCCCATTTTATTGACGAACGGCGTTGTCGAAGTGATCGCACCCTTGGTGTTCAGAAGAGCGGATGCGGACGATGAGCGCCAGGATGAGCCATTCATCAGCCCTCTGGCGCTTTGAGTCTTCGGCTCTCCAGTCAATGTCCCACCACCCTGCGCCACTAGGCGCCGATACTCACCCAATATCGCGTCCGATAGTCGACACGCACCGGCAGCGTGTGGGCGATCAGATACAGAATCTGATCGGTGTCGGCCAACTGATAGGTGCCCGACACCTCGAGCCCGGCCACCTGCGGGGCGCAGCGGATGAACCCTGGTCGATAGCGTGACAACTCCGTCACGAAGGCACCGAGCGGCATCTTCTGCACGCTCAGCACGCCCTCGGTCCAGCCCCACGGATCACCCTGCAAATGGGCCGCCTCGACCCCGCCCGCAGGACTGACGTTCAGCACTTCACCCGGCCCCACGCGCCGCGACTGAGCGGACGCCGGGAACAGCTGCACCTCGCCGCTGCGCACGGCCAGCAGCAGGCCGGCGTCATGCTCGCGCAGCAGCAGGTGGCCATCGCGGGTGTTCAGCTCGCCGACCGGCGTCTGAATATGGAAGGGGCGCTTATCGTCGGCCTGGCTGGCCAGGCTGACCTCACCCCGGATCAGCGTCAGCAACCGCTGGTTGGCGCTGTAGCGCAGGTCGATAGCGCTGGCGGTATTGAGTTGCAGGCGGCTGCCGTCGCTGCCGCGCAGGTCGCGGCGCTCGCCAGTGGCGGTGCGGCTGTCGGCCATCAGCGCGGGCAGGCCCAACGGCTCGCGCAGGCCCCAGGCCGCGCCCGTGCATACCGCCAGGCCTGCCAGCAGCTTGAGCGTGTCGCGCCGGGCCAACCGCTGGCGCTGGCTGTGGTCGAGGGTGCGCCGGCTCAGGGCCGAGGGCAGACCCGCCAATTCCTCGCCCATGCGGCTGACCCGCTGCCAGGCCAGGGCGTTGAGCGGATGACGCTGCAGCCAGCCCTGGAACTGCCGTTCAAGCCGTGCATTCGGCTCGTCGAAGCGCAGCTTGACCAGCCAGGCAATAGCCTCGTCCACCTGCGCCTGGGCTGGTGACTGCTCAGTGTTCGGCATAGTGCACCCGGTAGCAGGCGGCCAAGGCCTTGGCCAGGTCGCGTTCGACCGTGGCCCTCGACACCTTCAGATGTGCGGCGATCCGGGCGATGCTCAGACCGTCGAGCTGGGCCAGCAAAAAGGCCTCCCGCGCCCGCAGCTTGAGCTGATGCAGGGCGCGATCCAGGCGCTCGAGGGTGTCGAGGATCACCAGACGGTGTTCCTCGCTCGGCACCTCGCCTTCCGGCACGCCGGCCAAACTTTGCTGATAGGCACGCTCCAGGGCGCGGCGGCGGTACTGGTCGATCATCAGGCCGCGGGCGACGCTGCTCAGATACGCGCGCGGTTCCTTGAGCGGCGAAACGTTGCGCGCACGCAGCAGGCGCACGAAGGTGTCCTGGGCCAGGTCGGCGGCATGCTCCCGACAGCCGACCCGCGCCCGCAGCCAGCCACGCAGCCAGGCGTTGTGGGTCTGGTAGAGCTGATCGATGTCGGCAGGCGCGAGCGTGTCGTTGAGCGGCATCAGACGGCGGTCCTGGAGGAGAAGAGGTTGGAAGTACGATTGTTAATGGTTCTCAATTCTAGGCGCGTGACGATCTGCCAGCAATGGCGCAGTGCGAATTCGCTGCGCAGGATTCGGCGATACGTTGAGCCGCACGTGGTCTACCCTGTGGGCTTCGTCTCTGCGCCACCGGTAGCCGCCCCATGATGCAAGCCGACCTTTCGCCCCAGGCTTTCGAGCAGGCTCGCGCGTTTCTCAGCGACCTGGACCCGGACTGGGCTCGGCTCGTTGCCCGCGTCGGCCCCTGCCTGCACCGCGCCAAACCCGGACGGGAACCCTTCGAGGCGTTGGTGCGTGCGGTGGCCTACCAGCAATTGCACGCCCGGGCCGCCGAGGCGATTCTCGGCCGGCTGCTGGTGCTGTACCCGAATCAACGCTTCCCCGCGCCCGAGCAACTGCTCGCGACCGATCCGCAGCTACTGCGCGATTGCGGGCTCTCGGCGCGCAAGCTGGCGACCATCCTGGGCATCGCCCAGGCCCGCCTGGACGGGCAAGTACCGACGTTGCAGGAGGCGCGGACGATGGCCGACGCTGCGTTGGTCGAGCGCCTGGTGAGCCTGCACGGTGTCGGCCGCTGGACCGTGGAAATGCTGCTGATCTACAGCCTTGAGCGCTCGGACATCCTGCCGGTGGATGACTTCGGCATACGCGAGGGGTACCGTCGCCTGAAGGGGCTGGAGCGCGCGCCGACGCCTGCGCAGATGCGCGTGTTGGGCGAGCCGTGGCGTCCGTATCGAACCGTGGCAGCCTGGTATCTCTGGCGTGCCTGACAATAACTGAGCAAGAAGCGGAGTGCTCGCCTGAGCGGCGCCTGTCACCGTTGCAGCCAATTCCGTCAGAGGCGTCGATCATGTCTGTCATTCCTTACTGCACCGATGCTCAGCGCTGGCAGGCCGTACAGACCCGTGACCCTGCCGCGCGAGGCCACTTCGTGTATGCCGTGCGCAGCACTGGCATCCATTGCCATCCCGGTTGTCCCTCGCGCCTGGCCAAGCGCGAAAATATCGAGTTCTTCAGCGACACCGTCGCCGCCCAGGCGGCGGGCTACCGGCCTTGCAAGCGCTGCACGGCCAAGAGCGGCGAACCCGAAACCCGGCGCACTACGCTGGTGGCTCGGGCCTGCCGCCTGATCGAGTCCAGCGACAGCGCCGTGCCACTCGCGCAGTTGGCTGCGCAACTGGCGGTCAGTCCCTTTCATTTGCATCGCCTGTTCAAGGCCGAAACCGGCCTCACGCCCAAGGCCTACGCCACGGCGTTTCGGGCCAGGCGACTGCGCGATGGGTTGGAGCAAGCGGGCAGCATCACCGAGGCGATCTTCGAGGCCGGCTTCAATTCCAACAGCCGGTTCTACGCCGATGCCGACCAGCGCCTGGGCATGCGCGCCCGTGACTACCGGGCCGGTGGTGCCGGGGCCTGCATTCGCTTCGCGCTGGGCCAGTGTTTTCTAGGGGCGATCCTGGTGGCGCAGAGCGAGCGGGGCATTTGCGCCATCGCGCTGGGCGATGACCCGCAGGCGCTGCTCGAACACTTGCAGGATCAATTCCCCAAGGCCGAACTCATCGGTGGCGACAGCGCGTTCGAGCGTCTGGTGGCCGAGGTGGTGGGCTTCGTCGAACAGCCGTCGCTGGGCTTGCGCCTGCCCTTGGACGTACAGGGCACGGCCTTCCAGGAGCGGGTCTGGCAAGCCCTGCGCGAGGTGCCGGCCGGCACGCAGGTGAGCTACAGCGATATCGCCGAGCGCATCGGCGCGCCCAAGGCGGTGCGTGCGGTCGCCCTGGCCTGTGCAGCCAATCGCATCGCCGTGGCCATTCCCTGTCATCGGGTGGTGCGCCGCGATGGCGATCTGAGCGGCTATCGCTGGGGCGTGGCGCGCAAACGTGCGCTGCTGAAACGAGAAACGGTGCTCACCTGAGCGCGGAGGCAGCGTAGAATTCTTCGCCTATCGATTTGCATAGAGGGGAAGTCGATGAGGCATGTCAGCCTTGAGCGTTTTTATGCAGTGATCTTGGCTTTGTTGTTGTGCGTAGCGACGCCGGCCTGGTCGGCACCCGGCGATGCCCCGGCGAGCCTGGCGGCCGCCGAGCAGCAGACCCTGGACGAACACGCCAGCCTGCAGGATTTGAGCGATCGGCTCGACCAGATCCGCCAGGGCGTCACCACCAACGCCAACGACGATGTGCTGTCGCAACTGCGCCAGTCGGCCTTGCAGGTGCAGCGCCAGGCCGATGCCCTGGCCACCCAGCGCACCGCCGACGTCGCCCGTCTGGACGATCAGCTCAACGTACTCGGCCCGGTGCAGCCGGACGAGCCCGACAGCCTGACCCGCCAGCGCCAGCAACTGGACAAGCAGAAAAAGGCGCTGGTCGGCGAACAGACCGAGGCCACCCAACTGACCCAGTCGGCCCGCGACCTGTCCACGCAGATCGTCAACCTGCGCCGCAGCCTGTTCAACTCGCAGATCAGCAGCCGTGCGGCCAGCCCGCTGAGCCCGGCGTTCTGGTCGAGCTTCATTCGCCCCACCGATGAAGACGTGTCGCGCCTGCGCGACCTGCGCGGCGAAGCGGCCGATGCCGTGGCCACGGCGTTCAATGCCGAGCACCGCTGGTGGTTCATCACCTCGCTGGTGGCGGCGATTCTGGTCTGGACCCTGGTGCGCCGCGTGCTCGAACGGTTGTTGGCCGACGCCATGATCCGCTGGCTGCCCGAAGGCCGGTTGCGTCGCAGTGCCCTGGCCCTGAGCGTGGCCCTGGCTACATTGGCGACCATTTCCGGGTCGGTGTCGCTGCTGCGCTGGGGCCTGGAAAGCAGCGCCGAGCTGGGCGCGGACCTGGCCAGCCTGACCAACCATATCCTCACCCTGGTGGTGTTCAGCGCCTTCATTTCCGGCCTGGGCCGCGCCATGCTGATGCTGCAACGGCCGTCGTGGCGCTTGCCGCCGATCCCCGACGAGGTGGCCGAAGCGCTGGCCTGGTTCCCGCAAGTGCTGGCCCTGACCCTGGTGCTGCTGCTGACCCAGGAGCGCATCAACAGCGTGATCGGCACCAGCCTGGCGCTGACCCTGGCCACCAACGGTCTGACCGCACTGGTGGTGTCGCTGCTGTTCGTCGCGGCGCTGGTGCGCTACCGCCGCACCCGACGCCAGCACGGCCTGGAGCGCCCCGCCGGCCTGGCTGGGCTGATTCCGTTCGTGGTAGTGCTGTGGGTCATTGCGATTCTGGCGTCTCTGCTCGCCGGCTACCTGACCCTGGCCTACTTCCTCACCGCCAAGCTGCTGTGGATCAGTGTGGTGGCGGTGTGTGCCTACCTGCTGGTCACGGTGTTCGGCGACCTCTGCGAAACCCTGCTGTCGCCACGTCAACCCGGCGGCGCGGCCCTGGCCTCGGCGCTCGGCCTGCAGCACCGCCATCAGGCCCAGGCCAGCACCTTGCTCGGCGGGCTGGGGCGCACGGTGATGCTGTTCATCGCCGCACTGCTGGCGTTCATGCCCTCGGGCACCAGCCCCAGCGAGCTGCTGCTGAGCCTGGCCGACTGGGACGGCAGCGGCGGCAAGCTGCTGGGCAACTTGAACATCGTGCCCCAGGACATCTTCCTGGCCCTGGCGATCTTCCTCGGCGGCCTGTTCGCCTTGCGCGTGCTCAAGCGCTGGCTGAGCGAGCGGCTGCTGCCGGAAACCGACATGGACGCCGGCATGCGCGCCTCGCTGGTGACCCTGGTCGGTTACCTGGGCTTCCTGTTCCTGGCCATGCTGGTGATGTCGACCCTGCACATCAACCTGACCAGCCTCACCTGGGTGGTCAGTGCGCTGTCGGTGGGTATCGGTTTCGGCCTGCAACAGATCGTGCAGAACTTCATCTCCGGCTTGATCCTGCTCACCGAGCGACCGGTGAAGGTCGGCGACTGGGTCAGCCTGGCCGGCGTCGAGGGCGATATCCGGCGCATCAATGTGCGCGCCACCGAGATCCAGATGTCCGATCGCTCGACGGTCATCGTGCCCAACTCGCAGTTCATTTCCCAGAACGTGCGCAACGTCACCATGGCCAACGCGCTGGGTGTGGTCGGCGTGACCCTGACCCTGCCGCTGGACACCGATGCCGGGCGGGTGCGCGAGTTGCTGCTGCAAGCGTTCAAGGAACATGAAGGCATTCTCGATGCCCCGGCGCCGTCGGTGACCTTCAAGGATTTGACCGCCAGCGGCATGCTGATCAGCGCCAGCGGCTACGTGGCCAGCCCCCGCCAGGTGGGGGGTGCGCGCAGCGACCTGCTGTTCACCATTCTGGGCCGCCTGCGCGATGAAGGCATTGCGCTGTCTTCGCCGCAGAGTATGGTGCTGCTGCAAGATGCCCAAAAGCCTTCTGAGGAACCGACGACATGACGCTCGACGCCCATCAGCACAGCCTGACCCTGGCCACCGATTACCTGGCCGAAGTGCGCAAGCGCCTGGGCGAAGACGAAGCCGAGCAGTTCGCCCGCGCCCATGGCGCTTCGCCTGAAGAGCTGCAGCGCCTGGTGCAACGCTACCCACAGTGCCCGCCGGCGCTGATCGGCTTGCTGCAGCAGGTGGACGGAACCCATTGGCGCGCGTATCCGGGCGGCGAAATCGCCGTACCGATCCTCGGTTCCGATGTGGTGGAGTACCCGTACTACCTGCGCTCGGTGGCGCAGATCCTCGAGGACAGCGAGGCCACGCCGACCAGCATCGCGCAGATCTATGAGGAATATCTGGACGAAGACCCCGAGTTGCTCGGGGCCGGCATCGATGCTCAGGTGCCGCTCAGTCGACGGTTGTGCTTCGCCTACTGCATCAACAATGGCGGCACCTCGCAGTTGTACGTCGACTTCGACCCGGCACCGGGCGGGGTGTCGGGGCAGGTGGTGCGCTACCTGCACGATCCTGACAGCTACAAGGTGATCGCGTCTGATTTCAACGCTTACCTGCATACGCTGTTCGAGGCTGAATTCGACTTCATCTTCGAGGACTGAGCGACGCTAAGCGCCGTGCTCAACCGCTGCGGTCGGCGAGTGCATGCTCGGCCAACAGTCGGCCCAATTGCGCGCTTTGTGCGGCATTGAGCAACATCGCCGTGCCTGCTGCGCCCGCGTTGGCGCAGCAGAATTCGTCGAGGGTGTCCTCGATACCGCGCAGCAGTTGGATGAGATGGACGAGGGCGTCCGGGATCGGCAGGTTGGGTTGGAGGGTGAAGAGGGGATGTGGCCGAGTGGTGTCAGGAGGATCGGGGACGCTCTTTTTCATGGCTTTATTCCGAGTTCGTCTCTAGAACCTGCCAGATGTGTTCCTCTCACAGAATCAGGTGGCAGCCGTACGCGGGGTGAGAGACCGGCGAACATCGGAATTCCGGCCAGGCCAAAGCCTGCCCACGAACGGCTGCCATAACGCTGGCACGATGTATCGCCGGGCTCTCACACCCGGTCGCCAAATGACGACCTGGGGAAATTAGCCCTGCTTGCCATGTCCAACAACAGCGACGCTTCTGGAGCGGGCGTAGGATAGTTCCCAAGTAGTGGCACATGAAGATCCGCCCGAAGGGTTCAGAAAATTCCCACGCTTTCTATCGGTCACGCTTTTGGCTGTGCGGCTACAAATCTGCGTTACGCGGTTGTACCTTCCGTTGCGGCGTCCAGCACGCCATTCAGCTATCAGGAGCTCCCCATGAGTGAACTGCGCAGCAAGGATCAAAGCAAATCCGTGGCGTTGAACTTGCGAGTCGCTGAGGATAACCGCGCTCTTATCGATGCTGCCATTGAGATCGTGGGCGGAGATCGCACCACGTTCGTGCTCGACGCAGCGTGCAAGCGTGCCGAGCAGGTACTTCTTGAGCAACGTCAGTTTTTGCTCGAGGGGCAAACGTTCGATCAGTTCTCCAAGGCATTGGAAGAGCATCCCATCAGGAGTAACGCCTGCGTGAATAAGTTGCTAGCAAGGCCCAAGCGTTGGGACTGTCGCTGAAATAGCGGCCTTTCGATGCTCGTTGAGCGAACACGAGCGCCAATCGGCCTACGGCAGTCTGAAGACTCAAGGCCCTTCCTCAAGCTCGACCAGCACAGCCCCATCGGCCACCAACTCACCCTCGCTGCAATACACCGCTTTCACCGTCCCGCTGTGCGGCGCGCGAATGCTGTGCTCCATCTTCATCGCTTCGAGCAACACCAGTGCGGCGCCGGCTTCGACCTGATCGCCCGGGGCCACTAGCACCTGTACAACGCTGCCATTCATGGGCGCGCTCAGGCCGCCGGGGTGAGCGTGGCTGGCGCAGGCCGCGATAGGGTCGAAGCGGGTGACGGCGTGCAGCTCTCCCGCCCATTTCAGATACAGCGTGTCGCCCTGGCGAACGGCGGGGAGACGTTCACTCGGCTGGCCAGCCACCCGCAACTGCTCGCCCTGCAAGCGGTTCTGGCCATGGGCGCGCACGCGGCGCTCCACGCCCTGGCAGCTCAGGTGCAGTTCGATCTCGGCGCCGCCGCCGGACCGCCAGCCGGAGGTCGCCGTCCACGGTGAGTAGGCATCGTCGGCGCGGCTGCGCAGCGGCTCGCTCTGGATGAAGGCATCGGCGGCGCAGTGCCAGAAGGCGTCTGGCAGGGCTACGGGCGCAGGCAAGAGCTGCGCCTGATGCCTGGGGATGAACCCGGTGTCGAGCTCGGCACGGGCGAATGCGGGATGACTGAGCACGCGCCTGAGGAACGCCAGGTTGGTCTTCACGCCGCCGACCAGGGTTTCATCGAGGATTGCCAGCAAGCGCAAGCGCGCCTCTTCACGGTTCTCGCCCCAGGCGATCAGTTTGCCCAGCATCGGGTCGTAGAACGGCGACACGCCGTCGCCCTGGACCACGCCGCTGTCGATGCGCCGGCCCGGCCCCTCGGCGGCCTCGCGGTACAGCGAAAGGGTGCCGGTGGCTGGCAGGAAATCGTGATCGGGGTCTTCGGCATACAGCCGCACCTCGATGGCATGGCCGCGCAGTGGCACCTGCGCCTGCTGCAAGGGCAGCGGCTCGCCACGGGCCACACGAATCTGCCAGGCCACCAGGTCGAGGCCGGTGATCAGTTCGGTGACCGGATGCTCGACCTGCAGACGGGTATTCATCTCCATAAAGAAAAAATCGCCGCGTTCGTCGAGCAGAAATTCCACCGTGCCCGCACCCACATAGCCGATGGCCTGCGCGGCCTTGACCGCCGCTTCGCCCATGGCGCGGCGCAGCTCGGCGGACAAGCCCGGTGCCGGGGCTTCTTCGACCACCTTCTGATGGCGGCGCTGGATCGAGCAATCGCGCTCGTTGAGGTACAGGCAGTGGCCGTGGCGGTCGGCGAACACCTGGATTTCCACATGGCGCGGTTTGAGGACGTATTTCTCCACCAGCATGCGCGCGTCGCCGAACGACGATTGCGCCTCGCGCTGCGCGCTGGCCAAAGCGTCGGCCAGTTCGGCTTCGCGCTCGACCACTTTCATGCCCTTGCCGCCGCCGCCGGCCGCAGCCTTGAGCAGCACCGGATAGCCGATGCGGTGGGCCGCGGCGCGGAAGGTTTCCAGGTCTTGGGCCTCGCCGTGATAGCCCGGCACCAAGGGCACGCCGGCGCGCTCCATCAGCGCTTTGGCGGCCGATTTGCTGCCCATGGCTTCGATGGCCGAGGCGGGCGGGCCGAGGAAGAGCAGCCCGGCGTGTTCGATGGCGCGGGCAAAGCCTGCGTTTTCCGAGAGAAAGCCGTAACCGGGATGGATCGCCTGTGCGCCGCTGGCCTTGGCCGCGTCGATGATCCTGTCGATCAACAGGTAGCTCTCGGCCGGCTTGGCGCCGCCCAGGTCCACCGCCAGATCGGCTTCACGCACATGCCGCGCGTCACGGTCGATGGCGCTGTGGACCGCCACGGTACGGATGCCCATGGCTTTGGCGGTGCGCATCACCCGGCAGGCGATTTCGCCTCGGTTGGCGATCAACAGCGTGTCGAGAATGTTCATGGATGCGATTCCTGCCAGCTCGGTTGACGTTTTTCCAGGAAGGCATTCAAGCCCTCCTGACCTTCGGCACTGACCCGCAGTCCGGCGATGTCCGCTTCGGTGCGGGCGCGCAGATCGGCACTCAGGGCGCCGCTGCCGACGTCACGCAGCAGGCGCTTGCTGACACGCATGGCCTGGGGGCTGTTCTGCAACAGTTGGGCGATCCAGCGATGGCACTGCGCGTCCAGCTCGTCGGCAGCACAGGTGGCGGCGAGCAGGCCGAGTTCGCGCGCGCACGGGCCATCGAAACGTTCGGCGGTCAGGGCGTAACGCCGCGTGGCGCGCTCGCCCAGCGCCTGCACGACGAAGGGGCTGATGACCGCCGGCGCCAGGCCGATACGCACTTCCGACAGGGCGAACAGGCTGTCGTGGGTGCCGATGGCCATGTCGCAGCAACTGACCAGGCCGACCGCGCCGCCGAAGGCCGCGCCTTGCACCACTGCCAGGGTCGGCATCGGCAACTCGGCGAGCCTGTACATCAGCTCGGCCAATTGGTGGGCATCGCGCAGATTGGCGTCATAGTCGAGCCCGGCTGCCTGCTGCATCCACGCAAGGTCCGCGCCCGCGCAAAAGTGCTTGCCGCGCCCGCGCAGCAGCAGGAAGCGCAGCGAGGCGTCGGCTGCGATCAGGTCCAGCGCTTGGATCAGTTCGCCAATCATTTCGGCGTTGAACGCGTTGTGTTTGTCCGGGCGGTTCAGCCACAAGGTGGCGAATCCGCGTGGGTCGTGCTCCAGGTGCAGGGTGGTGAAGTCGGTCATGGTCAGGCCTGTCACGTGACGAAAGGAGGGCGCCCGAGGCGCATCACATACGGAAGACGCCAAAGCGGGTCGGCTCGATCGGCGCATTGAGGCTGGCCGAGAGTGCCAGGGCGAGCACCTCGCGGGTCTGTGCCGGGTCGATCACGCCGTCATCCCAGAGCCGGGCGCTGGAATAGAAGGCATGCGCCTGCTGCTCGTACTGCTCGACGATGGGTTGCTTGAGGCGCTGCTCGTCCTCGGCCGAGTAGTGCTCGCCGCTGCGCTCGGCCTGCTCGCGTTTGACCTGCACCAACACCCCGGCCGCCTGCTGGGCGCCCATCACACCGATCTTGGCGTTGGGCCACATCCACAGGAAACGCGGGTCGTAGGCGCGTCCGCACATGCCGTAGTTCCCGGCGCCGAAGCTGCCGCCGATGATCACCGTGAACTTCGGCACCTGGGCGCAGGCCACCGCGGTGACCAGCTTGGCGCCGTGCTTGGCGATGCCGCCTTCTTCGTATTTCTTGCCGACCATGAAGCCGGTGATGTTCTGCAGGAACAGCAGCGGGATGCCACGCTGGCAGGCCAGTTCGACGAAATGGGCGCCTTTCTGCGCCGCCTCGGCGAAGAGGATGCCGTTATTGGCCAGTATCGCCACCGGGTATCCCGCCAGCCGGGCGAAGCCGCACACCAGGGTGGTGCCGAACAGGGCCTTGAATTCATCGAACTGCGAGTCGTCGACCAGGCGCGCGATCACCTCGCGCACGTCGAAGGGCTGCCTGGGGTCTTTGGGAATCACCCCGTACAGCTCGTCGGCGGCATGGCGCGGTGCGATGGGGGCGTGCACATCGAGCTGGCCGAGCTTGCGCCAGTTCAGGTTGGCGACACAGCGTCGGGCCAGGGCCAGGGCGTGCTCGTCATTTTCGGCATAGTGGTCGGCTACGCCGCTGGTCTTGCAGTGCACGTCGGCACCGCCCAGTTCCTCGGCGCTGACCACTTCCCCCGTGGCGGCTTTGACCAGCGGCGGGCCGGCGAGAAAGATAGTCGCCTGCTGGCGCACCATGATGGTCTCGTCGCTCATGGCCGGCACATAGGCGCCGCCAGCAGTGCACGAGCCCATGACCACGGCGATCTGTGCGATGCCCAGGGCACTGAGGTGGGCCTGATTGAAGAAGATCCGCCCGAAATGCTCGCGGTCGGGGAACACCTCGTCCTGGCGCGGCAGGTTGGCGCCGCCGGAGTCCACCAGGTAGATACACGGCAAACGGTTCTCGCGGGCGATGGCCTGGGCGCGCAGGTGTTTTTTCACGGTCAGTGGGTAGTAGCTGCCGCCTTTCACCGTGGCGTCGTTGGCGACGATCATGCACTCCACGCCTTCGACGCGGCCGATGCCGGTGATCACCCCGGCAGCAGCCACCTCTTCGCCGTAGACCTCATGGGCGGCGAGCGGGCCGATCTCGAGGAACGGTGAGCCGGGATCGAGCAAGCGATTGATCCGCTCCCTGGGCAGCAGCTTGCTACGCGATGTATGCCGCGCCTGGGCTTTCTCGCCACCGCCCTGGTGGATGCGGGCGAGCAGTCGATGCAGCTCGTCCAGTTGATCGAGCATGGCCGCGCGGTTGGCGGCGAAGTCGGGACTGCGAACGTTGATCTGGGACGTCAGGATAGCCATGTGAGCCTCGATAGCGGTGCGCCAGTGATGCTTGAGCGTGCGGCGATTTCAACGGGTCTCGTTGAACAGCTCGCGACCGATCAGCATGCGGCGGATTTCGCTGGTGCCGGCACCGATCTCGTAGAGCTTGGCATCGCGCAGCAGGCGCCCGGTGGGGAACTCGTTGATGTAGCCATTGCCGCCGAGGATCTGGATCGCTTCCAGGGCGATCTGCGTGGCGCGCTCGGCGGTGTAGAGGATCACCCCGGCGGCATCCTTGCGCGTGGTCTCGCCACGGTCGCAGGCCTGGGCGACGGCGTAGAGGTAGGCGCGGCTGGCATTGAGCTGGGTGTACATGTCGGCGATCTTGCCCTGGATGAGCTGGAACTCGCCGATGCTCTGGCCGAACTGCTTGCGGTCGTGGATGTACGGCACCACCACGTCCATCGCGGCCTGCATGATGCCGACCGGCCCACCGGAGAGCACCACGCGTTCGTAGTCCAGACCGCTCATCAGCACGCGCACGCCGCCATTCTCCTGGCCGAGGATGTTTTCCTCGGGCACCTCGACGTCGTCGAAGAACAGTTCGCAGGTGTTGGAACCGCGCATGCCCAACTTGTCGAACTTCTGGCTGCGGGTGAAGCCTTTCCAGTCGCGCTCGACGATGAACGCGGTGATGCCATGGGCGCCCTTGTCCAGGTCGGTCTTGGCGTAGATCACGTAGGTGTTGGCATCCGGCCCGTTGGTGATCCAGGTCTTGGAGCCATTGAGCACATAGCGCTCACCGCGCTTTTCGGCGCGCAGTTTCATGCTGACCACATCGGAACCGGCATTCGGCTCGCTCATGGCCAGGGCGCCGACGTGCTCGCCGCTGACCAGCTTGGGCAGGTAGCGGGCTTTCTGGTCGGCATTGCCGTTGCGCTTGATCTGGTTGACGCACAGGTTGGAGTGGGCGCCGTAGGACAAGGCCACCGAAGCCGAGCCGCGGCTGATTTCTTCCATGGCGATGACGTGCGCCAGGTAGCCCATGCCGGAGCCGCCGTATTGCTCGTCGACGGTGATGCCGAGCAGCCCCATGTCACCGAACTTGCGCCACAGGTCCGCAGGGAACTGGTTTTCAGCATCGATGGCGCTGGCGCGTGGCGCCAGCTCGGCGACGACGAAGCTTTGTACTTGCTCGCGGAGCATGTCGAGGGTTTCGCCCAGGGCGAAGTTCAGGCTGGGGTAGGTCATGGCTCACCTTGATTATTGTTCGGATGAGGGAAGGATAGACATCGCTGGAGTATCACCTTTACGTTAACGTAAACTTGCTGCTGGAAGGTGTCAACACGCCGCTGTGTTTGCGAGCTCTCTGCAATTCAGGGGGGCGTGGTGACAGGCACATCCTGCGTTGACGTTAACGTAATCAGTTGTTAGCGTCGGTCCACCGCTTTTGCGAGCCCGGCCACTGTGCCAGCGGCTCGCGCGCTTTCGTAAAAGGACTCAATGTGGCCGCCAAGACCTACAGCATTTCCGAGCTGGCACGCGAGCTGGACGTGACCACCCGGACCATTCGTTTCTACGAAGAGCAGGGCATGCTGGCGCCGAGTCGGCGTGGCCAGGAGCGTATTTACACCCCTAAGGACCGCGTCACCCTCAAGCTGATCATGCGCGGTAAGCGCATCGGCTTTTCTCTTGCCGAATGCAAGGCGCTGATCGAGCTGTACGACCCGCAAGGCGACAACAGCAACCAGCTCACCAACATGCTGGGCAAGATCACCGAGCGGCGGATGCAACTCGATCAGCAGCTGTTGGACATTCAACAGATGCAGTTGGAGCTGGATATCGCCGAGGAGCGGTGTCGGGCTGCGTTGCAGGGCAAAAGCACGGTGCAGGAAGAAGAAGGTTCGGTGTGAATCAGCGCCTTCAAAGAAAACCCCCTGTCAGGCGTCAGCCCGACAGGGGGTGGTTATGCGATCGGTCAGGACTTTTCTGCAGGTAGATCAAGCACTCCCCCAGCAGAATCAACGATTCCAGCTCTCCTCACTCGTCTGCAAGGCATTGGCAATGGTCTGGACTTTGTCGTCCGCCAGTTCCCCAGGCAGTGGATCGGCGCCGGAGCTCACGAATACCTGGGAATAGGCATTGCGCATTTCGGCATAGGACAGATCGCGCTTGAGCTGGGTCTGCAGGTTGTTCAGCTCGCCCTGGATCAGCTCCAACTCACCAATGTTGTTGGTCTTGAAGCGATTGCGCAGTTGCTCGGCGATCTGCCCGTCGAGGCTGGCCATCTGTTCGCTGGTCTCGAACTGGCGGCTGGCTTCCTCGAAGTTGGCGCGGGCCACGTACAACTGAGCCATGACCGCCACGGAGATCGCCTGGCGGCGTGCATCGGCAACGCGTTCACCCGCCTTGGCAACATCGATCGCCGCTGGCGCGGAGATCACGTTGAACAGGTTCCAGGTGACCTTCAGGCCATAATCGACCCAGCTCTGGTTGGTCAGGAAGGAGTTGCTGTCGTAATGACCTCCGGCCGAGAACTCCAGGCCCGGTAGCATGCGCAGCATCGCCTTGCGGGTTTCGGTGGCGCTGATGCGCGATTGGTAGTCCTGCTCGCGCAGCTCCGGACGGCTGGCCAGGGCCTGCTGCTCCAGCTTGGCGAAGTCGACGTGCAGCTTCGGTACGGTGTAGTTGCTGTCCAGCGCCAGGGTATAGGGCTTGTCCATCGGCTGGTTGATCAGCGCAGCCAGTTCGGTCTTGGCCAGCGTCAGTGCCCGGCGTTGCTCTTCCAGCTGGCGGGTGGCCTCGATCAGGGCACGCTGGTAACTCAGGGCCTGGACCGGGTCACCGATACGCTGGGCGCTCATCAACTGACTGTTGATGCGCGCCTGGCTGATGCGTCCCATCAAGGTGTCGATCTGCGTCAGCAGGCGCTCTGCCGCCACCGCGCGCCAGTAGGCCGAACGCACGTCCTGGGTGATGGTGTGGATGACCTTGCGCTTGCGTTCCTGGAGAATGTAGCGCTGGTCGGACTGCTGCTTTGCGCCCAGGTAGCTGACACCGAAGTCCAGCACGTTCCAGACCATGGTCAGGTCGGCCACCTCGCGGTCGCGGTCCTGGGAGGTCGAAGGCTCGAGGGACTGGGTACCGGTCCGAATGCTCTGGCTGCTGGAGGCGCTCTGGTTGTTGCGCCCGGCATAGCCTGCGGACAACGCCATGCGCGGCAACATGTCGAATTGGGCAAGGTCCAGCTGACGCTGGCCCAGGGCCTCTTCCATCACCTTCAGGCGCGCTTCGAGGTTGTACTTGACCGCACGGGCCATGGCCTGATGCAGTGTCAGGGGCCCGCTGAGCGGTTCCTGGTCCTTGTAGATCTGTGCCAGGTCGGCACGGGCACGTTCTTCGCTGGCACTGCGCTCGATCGGGTCGGTCTTGACGGCACAACCGCCGATGGCCAATGCCAACAGACTGGCGGCAAACAGTTTGTGTTTCTTGTTCATCCTTGGGCCGCCCCCTGGTACGGCTTGATTCTCAAATGTTGTGCTGCTTTTCATGCCCGTTGTCCGATCTCTGCCGGTTTCGCCAGGGCTTTGGCCAACTCGCGCACTTGGCGCTGGTCGGCTTCATTGATTCGTTGCAGTTGTTGGCCGAAGGTCGGTACGCCGAACACCCCGCGCAGCCCCTGGTTGAGGTCGCTCTGTTTCCACTGGTTGCCACTGAACACATTCATCTCGGTGACACCAGGCACCTCGCGAGCGAAGAGGGTGGCCAAGGTGCTGCCGCCGCCGAGACCGAGCAAGCCCTGGCCATCACGGGCACCCAGGCCGGTGTCGCTGCTGCCGAAGACCTGGGCGATGAAGCTCGGCGCACTGCTGGCCTGGCCGAGGAAGATGGTGCCCAGCGGCCGCAGATCGCCGCCCACGCTGCGCACCTCGAACAGCGAGCCCGGGGCCAGCGGCGAGAGGCTCTGGTTGATGACGAGGCCGGGCACCTGCGGCTGGATCACGGAAGGTTGCGGCAGATTCGAAGTGACCGGCGGGTTGATGCGATACTCCGGATCGCCCACGTCCTGGGTCTGCCGGGTTTGGCCGGCGCTGACCAGGGATTGCACCAGCAGGTTGCCAGCGCTGTCCTGAATCCCGCTGTTCGGCGCATTGAGGCTCAAGGACAACGTGCCCTGCCCGCGCAGGTCTGCGACCACGATGCGGTAAGTCTGCGCGTCGATGCGTTGCACCGACTGCACCGCGCCGCTGGCACTGGCAGTGCCCAGCACGCTGAAATCAGTGGCGTCGACCCCACTGACCGCCTCGTCGAAGGTCAGGGTGAAGTTCAGGCTGCGATCGGTCGGCAGGACCGGCCCCTCCACGACGATGCTGCTTGGCCGTGGCGCCCGCGCATCGACCAGGATGCCGCGGGTGCTGCCGACATTGTTCAACCCGGTATTGGCGTCGTTGCCGCGGGCATCGCGCAGGGTGCCGCCGTTGGTGTCGATGCTCGACGCCACTGCAAAGCTGCTGTTACCGGCCATGCCGCTGGTCACGGTCAGGCGGAAGGTCAACGCCGTGCTGCCGGAACCGGACAGGTAGTCGGCGTAGACCACCCGGCCATTGTCCAGGGTGATGGCCAAGCGCGGGTTGCCGTCGCCGCTGTCCACCAGCACCGCTTCGTCGGTGTTGAGGGTGAAGTCGAGCGTCTGGCCGGCGGTGTAGGTGCCGCGGGCCGGTAAGGTGACGCTGGTCACTGTCGGTGCCACGCGGTCGATGAGGTAGGTGCTGCCGTCCAGGCCGCCGCTGATCGGATTGCCCGCGACATCGACGATGCCGGTGTCGCTGGCATTCAGATCGAGGCGCACGTCGCCGGCGCCGGCCAGGTTGTCCACCAGCACCTGGTACGTGCGCCCGTCGATACGGGTGACCGAGGCAATGCGGCCGCTGGCGGTGCCGGTCACGGCCAGGGTGAAGTCGGCGCTGTCCACACCGCTCACCGACTCGTCGAAGGTCACCGTGTAGCGCAGGCTGCTGGCGTTGGTCGGGGTGATGTCGACACGGACGATATCGCTGACCTGCGGCGCCACGGTATCCACCACCACACCGCTGGCGGTGCCTGGGGTGTTGAGTTGCAGGTTCATATCGTTGCCGGCGGCATCGCGCAGGGTCGAACCGTTCAGATCGATGCTGCCCGGCAGGCCAATCCCGGCGGCAGCGTTGTTGCCCGCCTGGATGGTGTACTGGAACACCAGCGCCGAGCTGGACGAACCCGAGACATAGGTGGCGTAACGGGTAACGCCGCCGATGTTCAGGGCCAGGCGCGGCGTGCCGGTGCGGGTATCGACGTTGATGGTCTCGCTGGCATTCACGGTGAAGCTCAGCACGTCGCCGGTGTGGTAGGCGCCGCTTGGCGGCAGGGTGACCTCGGAGACCACTGGCGCGACAGCATCGACGTTGATTTGCGAGGTATCGCCGACGTTGATCAATGCCAGGTTGGCGTCATTGCCGAGCGCATCGCGCAGGGTCGCGCCGTTGAGCTGCAGAGCGGTACCGAGCTGGATACCGTCACTGTCCAGTTGCCCGGTCGCCACGGTCATGCGCAAGACCAGGGCGTTGCTGCCGGCCCCGGACAGGTAGGTCGCGTAAGCCTTCTCGCCGTTGGCCAGGGTCACTTCCAGACGGGGCGAACCGCCGCGGGTGTCCAGTTGTACGGCCTCGTCGAGATGCACGGTGAAATCGAGGTTCTGCCCCGCCACATAGGTGCCGCCGTTGGGCACATCCACGCCGGTCACACTCGGCGCGACGCGATCGATGCTGTAGCTGGCGCCGTTCAGGCCTGCGCTCAGGGCGTTGCCCGCCGCATCGACGATGCCGGTGCCAGTGGCATTGAGGTTGAGCTGTACAGTGCCGGTACCGGCCAGGTTGTCGACCAGCACGGTGTAGGTGCGGCCGTCGACGCGGGTGACGCTGGCGATATTGCCGCCAGCCGAGCCCGCGAGGGCCAGGGTGAACGCGTTGACATCGACCCCGCTCACGTCCTCGCTGAAGGTCACGGTGAAGCTGGCCGAGCTGCTGTTGGTCGGGCTGGTGCCGTCCCGCACGATAGTGCTCGCGGTCGGTACGGTAGTGTCCACCCGCACGGCCGGCAGGATGCCGCTGCCCAGCGTCGGATCGATAGGGTTTCCGGCCAGGTCGGTCAGTGGCTCGCCGCGCAGGTCGAGGCTGTTGACCGCGATACCGTCGCTGTCGTTGTCGCCGGCCTGCACGATGTACTGGAACACCAGCCCGGCGCTGCCGCTGCCCGACACATAGTTGGCGTAGCGGGTCACGCCACCGACATCGAGCACCAGGCGCGGTGGCAGTGCCCCGGTCTGCAATGCTTCGCTGGCGTTGACGGTGAAGCTCAGCACGTCGCCGGCCTTGTAACTGCCCTCCAGCGGCGTGCTGACGCTGACCACCGTCGGCACCACGCCATCAACGTTGACGTTGGCAGTGCTGGCCACGGCGTTCAGGATCACTACCGTATCGTTGCCGGCGCTATCGCGGATCGCCCCCCCGTTGAGCTGTACTGCACTGCCCAGGGTCACGCCATTGCTGTCCAACTGGCCGCTGGCGACGGTCAGGCGGAAAATCAGGGCGCTGCCACCGGAGCCGGAGACGTACTCGGCATACGCCGTACCACCGGTGTCCAAGGTTACAGCGATGCGCGGTACGCCGCCGGTACTGTCGACGACCACGTTCTCGCTGAAATTGACGGTGAAGTCGAGGTTCTGGCCAATGATGTAGGTGCCATCGGTCGGCGCCTGGACGTTCGTCACCACCGGCACCACGCCATCGACCACGATGTTGCTGCGCCCGCCGAGGGAGTCGGCGCCGCCCGCGGTCGGCAGGGTCAGCAGCGCCAGGTCGCTGGTGGTGTTGCTGATCAGTGCACCATTCATCCGCAGTGCGGCGGTGCTCTGGAAGTCCAGGTCGGCACTGGCGTCACCGGCTTGCACGGTGTATTTGAAGACCAGGGTATTGCTGCCCGAACCGCTGACATAGACCGCCTCGCGGTCGAGCAGGCCGGTTTCCAGCAGCAGGGTAGGGCTGCCGTTGCTGAGATCGACGTTGACCAACTGGTCCCAAGCCATGTTGATCAGCACTTCGTCACCGAGCTTCACGCTGCGGTCCAGGCCCTGTGCCCAGACGTGGGTGACCTTTGGGTTCACCGGGATCACGTTGATCGAAATGGTGTCGACATCGGTCTTCGCCCCGCCGCTGCCGGAGTTACCGTTGTCATTGGTCTCGATGGTCAGGCTGGCGGCGCCGAGGAAGGTGCTGCCGGACTTGAAGCTCAACGTCTGCAACGCGGCATTGATGTTGGCCCGGTTGCCCTCGAAGATCATGCTCGCGTCGTTGCTGCCGGTGCCCAGCAGCATGGTGATGCCGCTCAGGCTGCCCAGGCTGAGCGTGCCGTTGGTCGCAGTCAGGGTCACCGTCATCAAGCCATTGCCGGCGTCCACGTCGGTGATGGAGATGGCGTTGCCGTTGGCCGTATTGAAGCCCAGGGCGATGTTCTGCGAGACGGTCTGCGCGCCCGGCACGTTGTTGACCGGAGCATCGTTGACCGCGGTGACGTTGAGGGTGACGGTCTTGGTGTCGGTCTTCTCGCCGCCGCTACCGCTGAAGCCCCTGTCGTTGAGGGTCACGGTCAGGGTCACGCTGGCAGTGGCGTCCTGGGCGGTCTTGAAGGTCAGGCCGTTCGCCGCGACGAAGAAGTTGATATCGACCAGGCTGCCGGACAGGGTCAGCACGCCGGTATCGGCGCCAGTGACGGTGACTCCCAGGCCAGTGGTCGCGCTCAGGGTACCGCTCGGCACCGAAAAGGTCGCGGTGACGGTGTTGATACCCGCATCGACGTCGGTGAAGCTGAAGCCGCTGATCACGCTCGCCACATCCTCGGTCACCGTGATGGATGCCGGCGCGGTAATCACTGGGGCGTCGTTCACCGCAGCGACCTGCAGGGTCACGGTGGTGGTGGCGTCGGACACGCTGGTGGTGTTGACGTTGATGGTCAAGGTCACATCGCCGCTGGTATTGGTCGCCGGGGTGTAGAGCAGGCGGTTGGCGGCGATGAAGTTGTTGATGTTGGCCAGGGTGCCGCTCAGGGTCAGGGCCGTCGCAGTGCCGCCCACGGTCACGCCGCCGGTGCCGATGGCATTGAGGGTGCCGCTACCCACCGAGAAAGTCACGACGCCGAGCGTGGAGTCGACGTCGCTGAAGCTGATCTGACCGAGCGCCGTCGGCGTGTCCTCGGTGATCGGCAGCGAGGCCACGGCACTGATGGTTGGCGAATCGTTGACCGCGGTGATGGTGACGTCACGGGTCACGGCGTTCGACGCGGCGTTGCTGCCATCGGTGACGATGAACTGCACGGTGCGCGTGGTGGTATTCGGGCTGTTCGAGGCATTGTTGTAGGTAATCGCCCGCAGCGCGGCCTCGAACTGGCCCACGGTCGCCTGATTGCCGGCAGAGGTCAGGGTCAGGGTGCCGTTGCCGACGGTCCAGGTGCCGATGATGTTGCCCATGGTCAGGCCGTCGTTGACGAAGCTCAGGGTGTCCTGGGCGCTGTAGTAGGTGAGCATGCGCACCGTGGCGCTGGTCGGGTTCGGACCGTCCGCATCGACCAAGCTCAGGCCCGAGTCCACCGCGACCGGGGTGGAGGCGACGTTGTTGCCCTCGATCCAGGATGCTGCTCCGCCGCTCACGGTAACCACCGGAGCGTCGTTGATCGCCGTGACCACCACACTGGCGGTGTCGGTACCCGTGGAGTAGGCCGAAGTACCGCCGGAAATGCTGGTGTCGCGCTTGGTGCCTTCGAGGCCAGCGGTGCCGCCGGTCTGGTCCCAGGCCTTGTAGATGAGGGTCGCGGTTTCGCCGTGGACGCCATCCGGAACGAAGCGCACCTTGTTGTTCACATTCAGGATCAGCGCCGTGGCAGTCGAGACCCCGCCGACATCGCTCCAACTGCTGCCGTTATCGAGGCTGTATTGCCATTTGCCATAGGTGCCGGTCAGTCCGGTGATGGCTATCCCCTTTACCGCACCAGTATCGACATCGGTAATGCCGCCGATCAGCGAACTGACCGAGTTGCCCGCGTTGTTGATCGAGGTGTCGGTGATCCCGGTCAGGATCGGCAATACGCCGGTCATGACCGGCGCGTCGTTGACCGAGGTCACCGGCTGGTTGGCCAGCGCAGTGGCGGTGGAGAACGCCGTGGTGCCGCCGTTACTGCTGGTGTCCGCGGTGCCGCGGATGCCGTTGACCGAGGCGCTGCCGATAGTCTGGTCCCAGGCACGGAAGGTCAGGCTGGCCGTCTCGCCGTTGGCGCCATCAGGGACGTAGCGAACATAGGTGGTGGAACCCAGCAGCAACGCGCTGGTGCTGGATACGGCACCGAAGTCGGTCCAGTTGACGTTGTCGGTGGAGTACTGCCAGAGGCCGTTGCCGGACTTGGTGATCACCGCGATGCCGCGCAGGGCACCAACATCGGGGTCGACCAGGGTGTAGTTGGTCAGCAGGGTCGAGATCCGCATGCCGCTGCTGGTGGTGTCCTCGTTGATGCTGGGCAGGCTGTACGGCCCGCCGGCGAGGACCGGCGCATCGTTGATACCGACCACGGTCACGGTGCTGGAGATGCCGATGGCTGCGGTAGGCAGGCCGCCATTCGCCGAGCCGCCGTCATCACTCACGGTATTGAGGGTCACCACCCGGTTGGCGGTGTTCGGGCTCTCGCTGTCGTTGCGATAGGCCATGCTGTTGAGAATGGTCTGCGCCGTCGCCACGTCCAGGCCTGCGCCGCTGCTGAGGGTGACGCTGGCGGTGCCGCTGGTCACCGAGACCGTGACCACCGTGCCGTTGTTGCTGGTCACCACGCTGGTGCCGTTGACCAGGGTAATGTCGCTGCCGTCGATCACCAGCTTCTCGGCAGCGCCGTTGTACAGGGTGCTGACGGTGAAGGTCATTTGGCTGACTTTTTGCCCGGACTCGACCGTGTTGATCGTCGCGCCGCTGAACAACTGTACCGCCGAGGTGTTCTCGGTGTAGGTCGGGTTGGTAGCGCTGGCGTTGACCACCGGGGTGTCGTTGACCGGCAGCACACCGAGGGTGACCACGGACACCGCGCTGTTGCCGCCGGCGCCATCATCCATGCTGATCGATACGCTGCGCGCGGTGGTCGACGGCTCGGTGGTGTTGGAGTTGCGGTAGGCCAGGTTATGCACCAGGGCGCCGACCGTGGTCGGGTTGGCATTGCTGGTGAAGGTGATCACCAGCGGGTTGCCGTTGCTGCCGCCGGTGAAGGTACCGATCACCAGGCCGTTGTACATGATCGAAGCGCCGGAAAGGATGATCTTGTTGGCCCCGGCGACTTCGTCGCGGATGAACAGCACGTCCTGGGCAGCGGTACCGCCGGCCGTGATCTGCACGGTCATCTTGCCGCCGCTGAAGTTGACCGAGTCGGCGTCGCTGACTGTCGCGTTGCCACCGGAGTCGAGCAGCACGTAGGCGCTGTCCTCGACGTAGCTGACGGAGTCGCCATTGAGGTTGCCGATCACCGGCGCGGCCACTGCGGCGACGGTGAAGTTCAGCGAGGTGTTGTCGCGGATGCCCTTGTACACCTGGCCGTTGGCATTGGCGAAGGTCTTGTTGTCGATGCGTACGGCATAGGCCACCCCGGCGACCATGTCGGCTGGTGGGTCGATGGTCCAGGTGGTGCCGCTGCCGGTGACGCTGGCGGTGGTCACGTCGATGGTCTGGATGACCTGGTTGTCGCTGGTGCGCACGATGTAGATGTTGCCCGTGCCCTTGGTCACCGACTGGTCGAAGGTCAGGGTGATGTTGGCGTTTGGGCTGACGGTCAGGCTGTCGTCGGCCGGGGTTGAACTGACCAGTTTGGGCAGGCCGCCGCTCTGGTAAAAGATCTTGGTGCTGTTGGCCGTGGCCGAGGTGGATATCAGGTCGAGGTCGCCATCGCCGTCGAAGTCGCCGACACGGAACTGCTGCGCAGAGATGTCGGGCAGGACCACGTTGGCGAACGGCGAGCTGCTCTGGTCCACATCGACGAAGGTACCGTTGTCATTGCGCACGTAGCGGAACAGCGAACCGTTGTTACCGGTCTGGTAAAGGATGTCAGCATCGCCATCGCCATCGAAGTCGGCCACGATCGCCCGGGTCACGGCCACGGTCGGCAGGCCGGCAGAGCTGGTCATGTCGACGAAGGTGCCATGGTTGTTGCGCAAATACTTCATCTGCGCGCCGGCCGCGACGTAAAGGAGGTCGGTATAACCGTCGCCGTCCACGTCTGCCGCCTTGTAGTTATAGGCGTTGAAGTCCGGCAGCGTGATGCCGCCGAAGGGCCAGGCGCTATCGGCACTGGTCAGGGTGGTGAAGGTGGGTGTGCTGCCGCCATTGTTCATCGCCACCGCCCAACTCGAGCCGGTCCCGCTGGTCTGGTAGAGAATATCGAGGGCGCCGTCGCCGTTGTAATCGCCCACCAGGGTCCGAACGCCAAAGGCAGGCCCGGTCACATCCTGGCTGGTGAAACCGCTGCCGTTGTTGAGATAGAGCTTCATCGTCGGGCCGCTCAGCGGCGCAGCCAGCAGGTCGATGCGACCGTCGCCGTTGAAGTCCGCGGCATGGAAGTTGATCCCGCCAGTGGACGCATCACCCAGGGCCAGACCGTTGAACATCGAGTTGCTTTGGTCGTAGGTGGTGAACGTACCGTTCGCGTTGCTCTCGGCGTAGTACCAGAGGCCGTTGGCACCGCTGGCCTGATAGAGAATATCGGCGCGGCCATCACCGTTGAAGTCGCCGACCACGTACTTCATCAGGTTGCCGGAAGCACCCAGTACCGGCGCGCTGGCCACCGTGCCGCCCGAGTAACTTGAAACCATCAGGCTGTCGTAGCCGCTGACGTTCAGCGCAGCGGTCTCGATGGCGCCGCTGCTGCGTTCGAGGGTCCAGTTGCCGCCTAGCGCCGCAGACCCGGTGTCATCCGCCGAGGCAGCAACGTCGGCACCGGTAATCGCGCCCAACTGGTCGATGAAGGCCTGGCCTTTGTCGCCCTGGCCCACATCGCAGCCGTAGATCATCAGGTCGCCGTCGGCCTTGAGCGCGGCACCGATGCTCTCCAGTGCCGCACGATGTTCGGCGAGGTTGTTGCTGGCCAGCCAGACATTGCCCAGTTGGACGGTACCGTCGGCGCCATGAGACAACAGGTGGATGGCATCGAGGTTCTCGCGGCCCTTGAGGTAGTCGGCCATCTGCTGCAGGCCGTCCTTGTCCGGATCGAGGACCACCACTTCGGCGGTGGCCGGCAAGCCTTCGAGCAGTTGCCCGATATTGTTGACCTGACCATCGACGAACACCACTTCATGGCGCTGGGTGCCCTGCTGCTGGCTCGCGGTTTCGCCGGAAGCGGCCGGAGCCTGGCTGGTTTCAGTGCTGGAGGTGCTGTCCTTGGCCGCGTCGGCAGTGGTCTGCGCCGCAGCATCCTGGGCGACCACGCCCACGGACGCATCGAACATGATCCGCGGTTCAAGGGCCATCAGCAGCGGAGCCTGTGCGGGATCAACGGGCTGGGGCTGCTGGGCGGACTTGCGCGAGAACCGTTCGATGAATTTCATGGTGCACCTCTTGGTGGTTACCGCATCGCCCGCTGGGGCCATGCGATCGAAAAAGTGGCGGTACCCAGGGGCACCGCCGGATGTTGCCGTTAATTGCGAGTCGGGAAAATGCCCTGCATCGCAATGATGAAGTTCACTGTGATAAAGGGACTGAGTATCGAAGACGGCATGTTGCCGCCGGCAACTGTCGCAGTACCGGTTACCGACACGCCACCGGTCAGGGCCACCGGCTGTGGCGCCAGGTTGACGCGAGGCAGTGGATTGCCACTGTTGTCGTTACCGCTGTGGAACAACTGGTAGGTGGTGCCAGCGCCATCGTTGGGGATGCCCAGGCAGCCGCCGGGAATGGGCGCGACGCTGGTGGCATCGGCATTCACCACCTGGGCGGTCGAGGTTGCCGCGAGCGTGCTGTTGGTGACCATGTTCAGCACGTGTGTGTGGGCCGGCATATTGCTCGACAACTGGGTCACCGACTCGCTGCCGCCTTTCTCGCCCATTTGGTAGTTCGACAGGCCTGGGCCCTGGCCCTGGCCCACCGGCGCGCGGCTACGCAGATCCGGGAGCGCGAAGGTAGTAGCGCCGTTGCCCCCGAACTGGGTACCCAGCAGAGCGAACAATGCATTGTTCTGACTCACCGGTACCACCTGGCCTGCGCACAGCGACCAGCCGTACGGGGCGAAATCGAACCCTGCCATCCTGATTTCACCGAGATAGGGATCAGCCATCGGACTCTTCCTTATGTTGACTTGCGTGGTTGGTTGAACTGCGAATCAAGGCGCATCGGCAACCGCAACGCGGTCGCGATGGATAACCGCTTCAAGCACATGGCGGCCGTCGGCTTCAGGGCGCATCGGGCTCATCAGCAAGGCCCAGGGCTGCGCACGGCCAGGGCCGTACAGGTTGAACACCGCTTGCGGCAGCACGACCCCGTGAGGCAAGGCCAGCACCAGCGAATAACACTCGTAGTGCTCGTTCATGGCGATACCCTCGCGCACCTCCAGCAGGCTGACCCGCAGGCCATGATCGTGGGCGATCTGCAGCACGAAGCCTTCGGGATCGGCGTCGAGCAGTTCCTGACGGCTGGGTATGGCGTCGTGCACGGGCGCGTTCATGAGACTTTCCTTGTATCGGTGCGGGCGTCGCGGCGCAGTTTCAGATACACGCCGGAATCGCCACAGACATGAAAGCCCAGCCGGCCATACAGCCGCTGTGCCGGATTGAAGTATTCGACGAACAGTTCGACCTTGAGCCCCTGTTCATCCGCCCGGCGCAATTGCGCTTCGATCAGGGTGGAGCCGATACCCCGCCCCTGGAATTCGGGCAGCAGGGTTATATCGATCAGATTGAGAGTGGTCGGCCCCCAGAACATATAGAGACGGCCAATAGCCTGGCCATAAAGTTCTATGATCAATAATTCCCCATCGGAATAATGGGCCTGATAGTAAGTATGCTGAGCATTGAATTGTTGACTGAGAAAAGCCGCGATCTGCTCAGCGGGCCAGCCGGTGTGGGACATCTCCTCGGCACGCGACCCGGCAAACAAACGTTCGATAAAAGCCCTGTCGCCTGGATGCAGGGCACGGAGGGTCACGGCGTCCTTTATCATCAATGCGAACATCCCTGTTGAATACGCCAATTAATAACTTAGCAAACTAACTTTTCATGCTGCGTCGCATGACGCCAACTTGCATGGCGCATTGACATTAGATTACCGCAGCTGTCTTGCAACCGCACGACTAAAATCCACTTTCTCTAACGCCGATCGCTGCCATACGTCGCCACGCTGCGCACAGCAGCGATTCGCGCTTGCCGTCAAGGACGACCAGGCCGCGTATCGGGTGCGAAATGGGTTTTTGCGCACTGTTTCCGAGCGTGAACTGCGCGCCATAGTGCGCCTGCAACGGCTTCGCCCGCTTCTCATCGTCACGACGGATCGCAATTGGGCCGTGATGGTCGGAAATCAGCGCTTCCTGATCGATAGAGGCCGCGCCAGTGGCGTCCAGTGAATCCAGGGTCACCGGTAAGGAATCGCGCAATACGTCATCGGCGACGAAATGCCCGACGGTGCCCGGTGCCACTCGCCACAGATCGGCTTCGGCCACGTATCCGCGCAGGCGCAGGCCCGCGTCGGCGATTTGCGCCAGCGGCAGTTCGGCACTGACCCAGCGCCCGGGCGCCAGGTTGTCCGCCAGGTCGCGGACGGTGCCGGCATGGGGCGCGCGCAACACCAGGCGCTCGCGTTGGGCCGCCAAGCCGCGGTACTCCGCCAGGGCTTCAGCCAGGCGCTGTTCGAGAATGCCGCTGTCGGCGGCGGTTTCGCTGCGTCCGGACTGGCGGCGCAACTGCAACTGGAGAATCTCGATCTCGCGCCGGCCAATGCCTATGCGCGCCTCGAGGTCGGGTGATTCCAGGGTCATCAGCACCTGATTGGTCTCGACCCGTTCACCGTCCTTGACCAGCACCTCGCGAATCCGCGCCGCCGCCGGCGCATGCAAGGCGCTGAAACGGGACGCTTCGAGCATTGCTGGTACTTCCACGCCGCTGCGCCATGGCACTACCAGCAGGGCCACCAGTAGGACCAGGCCGAGGCCGACGAACAGCACTTTGCGTGGCTGGGCCTTGTCCCGGTGCTGCCACCAGTGCTGCCATTCGCGCCAGATCGGCAGGCCGATGAACCAGACCAGCTCGACCATCATCAGGGAAATGCCGAGCACCTTGAAGAACAGGTGATAAACCGCCAGGGCGATGCCGAAGAACAGCACCGCACGCCAGATCCACGAGGCGTAGCTCCAGCACAGCAGGCGCCGGCGCAACTTCGGCGACCAGCGCTCGGGCATCGGTTCGCCGTAGCCGAAGAGTTTTTCGCGCAAGTGCCAGCGGCCCAGGGCAAAGCCGCGCCCCTGCAGATTGTCGACGCCCCACAGGTCGCTGAGCAGGAAGTAGCCATCGAAACGCATCAGCGGATTGACGTTGATCGCCAGGGTGGTAATCCAGGTCGCGCTGGCGAGCATGAAGGCGGCCGTGCGCCCAGCCCCGTCCGGCAGCAACGACCAGGCCAGCAAGGCGATACAGGCCAGGATCAATTCAGCGAGCACACCACCGGCACCGATCAGCACGCGGGTACGGCGGTCCTGCACGCGCCAGGCGTCGCTGACGTCGGTGTAGAGCATCGGCAGCAGGACCATGAACGCCACGCCCATGCTCGGCACCCGACAGCCGGCGCGCTTGGCCATGTAGGCATGGCCGAACTCGTGACACAGCTTGGCAAAGCCCAAGGCGATAGCGAACGCAGCCATGCCGCCCAGGCTAAGCAGATGGGGGAAGGTCGCCAGGAAGTGCTCCCAGTCGCGCATCACCAGGAACAGACCGAGCAGCAGCACGCTCGGTAGGCCGTAGCGCAACAGGTTGCCGCCGTGGCGTTCGAGCCAGGGCCAGGTGCGATTGAGGAAAGCGTCCGGACGCCACAGGGGGATGCGGAAGAACAGGTACTTGTGCAGGACCTGGGTCCAGAGCCCCTGCCGCTGGGCAGCCGCCTTGGCGGTGTAACTGGCGCGCTGCTCTTCATCCACGGCACTGACCAGATCATTGCCACGCAGAAAACGCAGCAACTCCTCCACCGCCGCCCCGGTCAGGGGTGCACCCGGCTCGGCGTTGGCGGCGTTCAGCACCCGCTGCGGATCGCCCAGCGCCCAATGGCGCAGCAAGCGCATGGCAGGCGTGCCGAGCTTGAAAAAGCGCCCGCGCAGGGGATCGGCGAGGGTCCAGCTGGGGGAGCCGTCGAGCTCCGGCGCACCTGCCGAAAGCTGCAGGTCGGGACGCAGCGCCGGCAGCCTCACAGGCCCACCGCCTGGCGCAAGGCCGCCAAGGGCCGGCGCAACAGGTACAGGGCCAGCGGGGCACGGTCACCGAAGACTTTGGCGGTGCCACGCAGGCCGATCCGCGGCGGTGCGTTTTCGAAGCGGGCGTCGAGCCGATAGGCCAATTGCCCGGCCGGGGTGTTCTGCGCCTGGTAGGCCGCGCGCTCAAGCACTGCGTTGTGTCGGTTCAACGGATCGCTGTCGAGAAACAGCGCCACTTCGGCGCCCCTCTCCAGGCCGATGGCATCGGCTACCGGCAGTTCGATGCGCAATTCGGCCTGGGCCGGAGCGGCAATTTCCATCAGGCGCTCGCCCGTGCGCATCGGTTTGCCGACAAAGCGCTGAGCATCGGCGAACACGGCAATGCCATCGCGCTCGGCGCGCACCTCGCTGCGCGCCAGCAGGTTACGGGCGTAATCACGCTCGGCGCGTTTCTGTTCGACCCGGGCCGCCAACAGATCGAGACGGGCACTGGAGTCGGCATCGGAAAAGGCGCGCTGGGTATTGGCCTTGAGCTCGGCCTCGGCGACGCCAAGGGTGCGCTGGGCGACATCGGCCTGAGCCTTGAGGGTGGTGGCGTCGAAACGCACCAGCACCTCACCGGCCTTGACTGACTGGTTGGGCTTGACCAGGACCTCGGCCACCACACCGTCCAGCGGCGCGGCGATCACCTGGCCGTTGCGCGGCGCAACCTCGGCCGGAGCCAGCACCGACTGGCGCACGGGCACCAGCAGTACCAGCAGCAGCGCAGCGGCCAGTGCCCAGCGGGTCCGCGCCGGCCAGCGCAGGCGCCACGGCTTGCCTGGCTGCAGCGCACGCCAGGCGTGGCTGTAGCAGTCGCCGAGTTGCGCCAGCAGGGCCTGCTCGGCATCGTTCCACGGCATGTCGCGGGCCAGCCAGAGGCCACCGAATACTTCGCCCTGGCGGTCCTTCAACGGCAGCCAGAAGGCATGGGGCGCCGACAGCGCCTGCCAGTCATCACGGCAGGCCTGATCCAGGTCCTGCGGGGGCACCACGCCCGGCAGTGCAAAGCGTTGGCTGGCGGCCAATACCTTGGCGGCGCGCTCGATGAACACCACGAATGGCGCATTCGGCTCAACCGCACTGACGCCGGTCAGGGCGCGAACCTTGCCGGTGATCAACAGCGCGCCATGGCGATAGCCGAACAGCGCCTGGCTGTCGTTGACCATGCTGAACGCCAGCTCTTGCACTGAGGGCGCAGATCGAGCCTGGCGCTCCAGCTTCAGGTACTGGGCCAGCAGTTGCTCGAGTGCGCCGGGAACGGGAGCGTTCATTTGCTCTGCGCAAAGTGCGCAGTCCCGCTCATGCCGGACAGCAGGCCAGGGGTATTGGCTGGAACACTGGCGATCAGCAGCAGGGTCTGGCTGCCTTCGTCGATGCGTGCCCCCAGGCGCTTGACCACTGCATCGATCGGCTTGCCGGTTTCATCGGGGACGAAGCTGAAGGTCTGATCCGGCTTGAGCTTGCCCAACCAGCTCGACGGCACCAGCAGATGGATTTCCAGGGAGCGATTGTCGACGATCTCCAGCAGCGGCGCGCCACTGGCCACGCTCTCGTGGGCCTGGACCCGACGCTGCACCACCTGGCCGTCATAAGGCGCCTTGACCTGGCAACGCTGCACCTGCACCTGATAGACCTGAGCCTCGGCCTGAGCCTGGGCTTGGCGCGCTTCGGCCAGGGATACCTCGAACTTGCCGACCGAATTCAGCGCGGCCAGTTGCTGCTTGTTGCGTAGCTCTTCACGGGCAGCGCGCACAGCGGCGCCTGAAGCGTTAGCCTGGGCCTGGTAGGCACTGCAGTCGAAGCGCACCAGCATATCGCCCTTGCGGAACGACTGGCCTTCGCTATAGGGAATCTCGGTGACCCGACCGGACAACTCGCTGGCCAGCACGGCCTGGGAACGGGCGCGCAGCACACCGCGGACTTCGCTGCCGCTGTTGGAGGCGGCGCTCTCGAGCAACGGGTCGCCTTCGGTTGCGGCCTGTGCACCACCTGACATCAAAGCCAACGCCGCCCACCACATTGCCTGCTTCATTGCGGTACATCCCTGTCAAAGGTCTGGATTGGTTCAACTGGAGTATCGGCCACTGTTCACAGAACGTGAATGCCACTTATCACTGTCGGTAGTTAGTGTTCGAGGCGCCGCAGCAAGGGAAAGAAGTTGCGGCCGGATTCTGAGCGATCCGCACAAATCCAATCAAGTGCCTGAGCGTGCAGGTGCACCTCTTCACGCAGCAGAAGCGCCATGCTCACGCGCACTGGGTGTGAGAAATCGCAGCACCGCTCAACTTCAGGGGGCAGTTGCAGGCGTGGGTAAAGGGCGGGGTGAGGGGGGTGGAGGAGGGGGGTGGACTTCAGGTGAGCCCTGTAAGCCTTCTGGAAAGCGCCACCCGAGATGAGCCCGGGCTAGCACTTTACGAATTGACGACCCACCATCGTGTCTAGAGGTCGGCGCACGATGGTGGGTTGTCAATGAGCGATCATTATACGTTGAAGCGGAAGTGCATCACGTCGCCATCTTTGACGATGTAGTCCTTGCCTTCCAGGCGCCATTTACCGGCTTCCTTGGCACCGGCTTCACCCTTGAACTGGATGAAGTCGTCATAGGCAACCACTTCGGCGCGGATGAAGCCTTTCTCGAAGTCGGTGTGGATCACGCCGGCAGCCTGCGGGGCGGTAGCGCCGACGCGCACGGTCCAGGCGCGAACTTCCTGCACGCCAGCGGTGAAGTAGGTCTGCAGGTTGAGCAGCTCGTAGCCCGCGCGGATCACCCGGTTCAGGCCGGGCTCTTCCAGGCCCAAGGCTTCGAGGAACATGTCCTTCTCTTCGCCGTCGTCGAGCTCGGCGATCTCGGCTTCGATCTTGTTGCACACCGGCACCACCACCGCGCCTTCTTCCTCGGCGATGGCCTTGACCACATCCAGATGCGGGTTGTTGTCGAAGCCGTCTTCGGCCACGTTGGCGATGTACATCACCGGCTTGCTGGTCAGCAGGTGGAAGCCACGCACCACGGCCTTTTCATCGGCGCTCATGTGCTTCATCAGGCTGCGCGCGGGCTTGCCTTCGGTGAAGTGCGGGATCAATTGCTCGAGGATGGCTTTCTGCGCCAGGGCTTCCTTGTCGCCGCCCTTGGCGTTGCGCGCGACTTTCTGCAACTGTTTCTCGCAGCTGTCGAGGTCGGCGAAGATCAGTTCCAGGTCGATGATCTCGATGTCGCGCTTGGGGTCGACGCTGTTGGAAACGTGAATCACGTTCTCGTCTTCGAAGCAGCGCACCACGTGAGCGATGGCGTCGGTCTCGCGGATGTTGGCCAGGAACTTGTTGCCCAGGCCTTCACCCTTCGAGGCCCCGGCGACCAGGCCGGCGATGTCGACGAACTCCATGGTGGTCGGCAGGATGCGGTTGGGCTTGACGATCTCGGCCAGCGCCGCCAGGCGGGCGTCGGGCATGGGCACGATGCCGCTGTTCGGCTCGATGGTGCAGAAAGGGAAGTTCTCCGCCGCGATACCGGATTTGGTCAGGGCGTTGAACAGGGTGGACTTGCCGACGTTGGGCAGGCCGACGATGCCGCAATTGAAACCCATGGGAATTCCCCTTTCTAGAGAGTCAGGCCTTCTGGCTGTGCAGCTCGCGCATGGCCTTGGCGAAGTCGCCGGCCAGGACGTCCGGCAGCACGCCGAGGGCAAAATCGATGCTGGTGTCGAGCTTGTCCTGCTCGGCGCGCGGCGCGCGGCCCAGGACGAAGTTGGAAACCAGTTTTGCATCGCCCGGGTGGCCGATGCCAAGCCGCAGGCGGTGGAAGTCGTTCTGGTTGCCGAGCTGCGCGATGATGTCGCGCAGGCCGTTATGCCCGCCGTGGCCACCGCCGCGCTTGAGCTTGGCGACGCCTGGGGGCAGGTCGAGTTCGTCATGCGCCACCAGGATCGCTTCCGGCTTGATGCGGAAGAAATTCGCCAGAGCCGCCACGGACTGGCCGCTGCGATTCATGTAGGTGGTGGGGATGAGCAGGCGAACGTCTTGGCCTTGATGGCTGAACTTAGCCGTCAGGCCGAAATATTTCTTGTCGACGGTCAGCGACACGCGCTGGGCGCTGGCAAGGCGTTCAACGAAAAGAGCCCCTGCGTTATGCCGGGTCTGTTCGTATTCGGGGCCGGGGTTACCCAGGCCGACGATCAACTGGATGGCGGTCACGTCAGGGACTCTTCCTTGGAGTGGCGGGGTTACAGGGCGCGCGGCACTGTAACCCGACCGACACCGGCGCGCGAGTGGATTACTCGGCAGCGCCTTCTTCTTCGGCTTCAGCGGACACGCGTGGTGCGTGAACGTTGGCGATAGCCTTGTCATCACCGTGGGCCAGTGCGACGAATTCAACGCCTTTCGGCGCTTTCAGGTCGGACAGGTGGATGATGGTGCCGATTTCAGCGTTGGCCAGGTCGACTTCGATGAACTCAGGCAGGTCTTTCGCTTCGCAGGAAACTTCGATTTCGTTTTCTACGTGGGAGACTTCACCGCCTTTCTTGACCGGCGCTTCTTCGCCGATGAAGTGAACCGGGACCTTGGCAGTCAGCTTCTGGCCAGCCACGACGCGGACGAAGTCGGCGTGCATGATGAAGCCTTTGGCTGGGTGACGCTGCAGTGCCTTGACCAGGACGTTCTGCTTCTTGCCGTCGACGTTCAGTTCCAGAACGTGGCTGAAGGCAGCCTCGTTTTCGAACAGCTTGGTAATTTCCTTGGTCAGGATGGTCAGGGACTCGGCGTCCTTGTTACCACCGTAGACAACGGCAGGGATGCTCAGCGAGTGACGCAGGCGGCGGCTCGCACCTTTCCCCAGGTCAGTACGCGCTTGGGCGTTCAGGGTGAATTCGTTCATTGTGTTTCTCCAAAATAGCCCCCCGAGGACGTTTGCGACCAGCGTCAACGGGGATGGCAAAAAAGCCCCGCCCCAACAACGGGTGTTGGGGCGGGGCGCTTTTCGTCAGCGTGCGTTCCGCTTAGCGGAACATCGCGCTGATCGATTCTTCGTTGCTGATGCGGCGGACCGCTTCAGCGACGACCGGTGCGATATCCAATTGGCGGATACGGTCACAGGCCTGAGCAGCGGCAGACAGCGGGATGGTGTTGGTCACCACCAGCTCGTCGAGTACCGACTTCTCGATGTTCTCGATCGCACGACCCGACAGTACCGGGTGAGTGCAATAGGCGTAGACCTTGGCAGCGCCGTGGTCTTTCAGGGCCTTGGCCGCGTGGCACAGGGTGCCGGCGGTGTCGACCATGTCGTCTACCAGGATGCAGGTGCGTCCTTCGACGTCGCCGATGATATGCATCACCTCGGAGTGGTTCGCTTTCTCGCGGCGTTTATCGATGATCCCCAGATCGACGCCCAGCGACTTGGCCACGGCGCGCGCACGCACAACGCCACCGATGTCGGGGGAAACGATCATGAGGTTATCGAAACGCTGGTCTTCGATGTCGTCGACCAGTACGGGCGAGCCGTAGATGTTGTCGACGGGGATATCGAAGAACCCCTGGATCTGGTCTGCGTGCAGGTCGACGGTGAGTACACGGTCGATACCCACGACAGTGAGCATGTCAGCGACCACTTTGGCGCTGATGGCTACACGTGCCGAACGCGGACGACGGTCCTGGCGGGCGTATCCGAAGTAGGGAATCACGGCGGTGATTCGCGAAGCTGAGGAGCGGCGGAAGGCGTCGGCCATCACTACCAGTTCCATCAGATTATCGTTGGTCGGGGCGCAGGTCGGCTGAATGATAAACACGTCCTTACCGCGGACGTTCTCATTAATCTCAGTGCTGATTTCGCCGTCGGAGAACTTGCCGACAGAAACATCACCCAGTGGGATATGCAGCTGACGTACGACACGCCGAGCCAGATCGGGGTTGGCATTCCCCGTGAAGACCATCATCTTGGACACGCGCAGTACCTGAAGGCTGAGGGTAACCTGGATGAGTATAAGGAAAATGGCAGGGGCGGCTGGATTCGAACCAACGCATGGCAGGATCAAAACCTGCTGCCTTACCGCTTGGCGACGCCCCTGTATCTGTTGCTGCGAACGCTTATGCGCTCGACTTCTTGATCAGACTCTGCAGCTTGCGATGCAACATCGAAACGTTGCTTCCCTTTGCCACAAACCCTGCTTGGGTCGCTGAAAGAAGGGCCAGAACTCTACCAGCTTCGGCTTTGCTTGGGAAGGCCCCAAACACACAACTTCCAGTGCCGGTCATTCGAGCTTCGGTGAATTTACCCAGTGAATTCAGCGCATTGCGAACTTCAGGATACCGTTGCTCTACCACCGGTTGGCAGTCATTTCGACTGTTTCCCTCGGGAACGGGGCGCATCTTAAGGGGGAGGGAATCACGTGTCAACTCTGGATGCGAAAAAATTTCCGCTGTGCTGACAGACACTTGCGGCACCAACACCACATACCAAGGCTCGGGTGGATCGACCGGCGTGAGCTGCTCGCCCACGCCCTGGGCGAAGGCCGCGTGCCCACGGACGAACACCGGCACATCGGCGCCCAGGGTCAGGCCGAGGGCAGCCAGACGATCGACGCTCCAGTCGAGCTGCCAGAGATGGTGCAGGGCTAGAAGGGTAGTGGCGGCATCGGAACTGCCGCCACCGATGCCGCCGCCCATGGGCAGAACCTTGTCCAGCCAGATATCGGCGCCCAGGCCGCAGCCGGACTGCGCTTGCAGCGCGCGGGCGGCGCGCACAATCAGGTTGCTGTCGTGGGGCACGTGGTCGATGGCGGTGTGCAGGCGGATCTGGCCGTCGTCACGCCGCTCGAAGGTCAATTCGTCGGCGCGGTCGAGGAACTGGAACACGGTTTCCAGTTCGTGGTAACCATCGGCGCGACGCCCGGTGATGTGCAGCCACAGGTTGAGCTTGGCCGGGGCGGGCAGGGTGAGTCGGGACATCGGTTCAGTGCCCCAGCTGACGCGGCTGCCAGTCTTTGATCACCAAGGTCACGTCGATGTTCTCGCCGTGCAGCTTGAGGCGCTCGGGCAGCCAGTAGCCGTTCTGCTCGCTGTAGCTCAGGTACTCCACCTCCCAGCCATCCTGGGTCAGACGCGCCAGGCGGCTGTCGCCATCGAGGGTGAGCTGGCTCTTGCTATCGGGGGCCGGCAGGCCACGTACCCACCACACCAGGTGCGACACCGGCAGGCGCCAGCCGAGTTGTTCTTCGAGCAGGGCCTCGGGGCTGGTGGCCTCGTAGCGGCCCTGGTTGGCCACTTCCAGCACCACGCCGCCGGGTCGCCCGGTCAGGCGCGCGGCACCGCGGCCCAGCGGGCCGGCCAGGCGAATGTCGTAGTAGTCCTGGCGCTGCAGCCAGAACAGCGTGCCGCTGCCAGAGTCGCGCGGGGCGCGGATGCCGACCTTGCCGTTGATCTGCCAGCCGTCGAGGCTGCTCAACTGCTGCTTGTGCTCGCGCCACAGTTGCGGGCTGCCCTTGCCCTGGACGGCTTCACGGGAGCCCATGCCGGCACAGCCGGCCAGCAGGGCGATGAGGGCGAAGGTAAGAAGATGACGCACAGGCATGGTTCAGAGGGTCTCGGATCCGGTCAGGCGCAGGACGGTCTTGCGCAGAATGGGGTTGTCGGGCTGCTCGGCGAAGGCCTTGGCCCACACCTGGCGGGCCTCGCGGCGCTTGCCATTGGCCCACAGCACTTCGCCCAGGTGGGCGGCCACTTCGGGATCGGGCAGGCGCTCGAGGGCCTGGCGCAGCAGGCGCTCGGCCTCGTCCAGGTGGCCCAGGCGATAATTGACCCAGCCCAAGCTGTCGAGCACGGCGGGGTCATCGGGGGTGATCTGGCTGGCCTTCTCGATCAGCGCCTTGGCTTCGCCGTAACGGGTGGTGCGGTCGGCGAGGGTGTAGCCCAGGGCATTGAGGGCCATGGCGTTTTCCGGCTCGCGGGTGATGATGGCGCGCAAGTCCTGCTCCATCTGCACGATGTCGTCGCGCTTTTCCGCCAGCATGGCGCGGGTGTAGAGCAGGTTGAGGTCATCGGGGTAACGCTTGATCGCCTGCTGCAGCACCTGGTCGGCCTGGTCTTCCTGGCCATTGTTGCCCAGGGTCTCGGCTTCGATCAGGTACAACTGGATCGCGTAGTCGGGCTGTGCTTCACGGGCTTCGGCCAGGTGACGCGAGGCCTCGGCGCTGCGGCCGTTGGCGATGAGGATGTCGGCCTGGCGCAGTTGCGCGGGCAGGTAATCCGGGCCAGGACCTACCAGCGCATATTCGCGCAGGGCGGCTGCCGGCAGGTTGCGTTCTTCGCGGATGCGTCCCAGGTTCAGGTGCGCGGCGTCGACGTTGCTGTCGCGCTCGACCATTTCCTGCAGGTAGCCTTCGGCTTCATCCCAGTCTTTGTTCTCCATGCTCACCAGTGCCAGCGAATAACGCAGTTCGTCGTCATCGGGGTACTGCTGCAGCAGGTTCTCGAACTCGGCCTTGGCTTCGCTGATGTGGTTCTGCTCGACCAGCGTGCGCGCGTAGGTGATGCGCAGGCGCTTGTCCTCGGGGTTGTCGCGGATCGCCGTGCGCAGCAGCGGCAGCGCTTCGTCGCCGCGCTCGAGGGTTTGCAGCAGGCGTGCGCGCAGCAGGATCGGCGCGATTTCGCCGTTGCGCGGCGGGTGCTGTTCCAGCAGGTCGAGCGCCTGTTCGGTCTTGTCGTCCTGGTTGAGCAGCAAGGCCTTGCCGAACACCAGTTGACCGTTGTCCGGGTACTTCACCAGCAGACGATCGAAGCTCTTGAGCAGACCGTCGCGGGTCGCCTGGTCGGTTTCGGCGGCCGAGAGCGCGAGGAAATCGAAATGGGTGTCGCCCTGGCCCTGAAGTACCTTCTCCATGTAGGCCATGGAGTCGTCATAGCGTCCGGCGCGGGCCAGTTGGATGGCCGCGGCGCGCTGCGCGTCGAGGTTCTGTGGGTCGTTGCGTGCCCAGATCAGTGCGGTGTCCAGGGCCGGCTCGTCGGCGCCGAGGTACTCGGCGATGCGGTAGGCACGTTCGGAAACACCGGGGTCCTGGGTCTTCTGCGCCTGGTCGACATAGTTGGCCAGGGCGATGTCGAAGCGGTTGCGCTGGCCAGCGAGCTCGGCCACCAACAGGCTGTAGAGGGTGTCGGGCTTGAACGATCCATAGACCACCGGCGGTTTGGCTTCGGGCTTGTCGGCCTCGGCAACGGCCGGCTGTTCCTCGCTCTTGTGCGGGACCAGGCTCTGGCAGCCCTGGAGCAGGGCGAAGGCAAGCAGCAATGCGTAGGATCTGTTCATAGGGGCTTTGGAGGACTAACCGGCGGTCGGAGCATGATGACACAAGCGTGGGGGCAAACCCACCTGCGTAGTGTGTGACCGTGCCGGGCCCGGGACGTTCGGCGACCGGTCTCGTACGCGGCTGTCATCGGGTGCGCTGTCTATAGACGATGGTCATGGTCGCGATAGCGAACGGTGGTTGTCCTGAATCCTGCGAAGTAGGACAATTATCGGCTTCCCGTCCCCACCAGCGATCTTGCATGGCCTTTCTTGCCCTCGGTATCAACCATAAGACTGCCTCGGTCGACGTACGCGAGCGCGTGGCGTTTACGCCCGAGCAGCTGGTCGACGCCCTGCAGCAGCTCTGCCGAATGACCGCCAGCCGCGAGGCGGCGATCCTCTCCACCTGCAACCGCAGCGAACTCTATATAGAACAGGATCAGCTCAGCGCCGACGACGTGTTGCAGTGGCTGGCCCACTACCATCGCTTAAGCCTGGACGAACTGCGCGCCAGCGCCTACATCCACGAGGAGCACGACGCGGTTCGGCACATGATGCGTGTGGCGTCCGGGCTCGACTCGTTGGTGCTGGGCGAGCCGCAGATTCTCGGCCAGATGAAGTCGGCCTATGCCGTGGCGCGTGAGGCCGGCACCATCGGTCCGCTGCTGGGGCGTTTGTTCCAGGCTACCTTCAGCGCCGCCAAACAGGTGCGCACCGACACCGCCATTGGCGAAAACCCGGTGTCGGTGGCCTTCGCGGCGGTCAGCCTGGCCAAGCAGATCTTCGCCGACCTCGGACGCAGCCAGGCGCTGCTGATCGGCGCCGGCGAGACCATCACCCTGGTCGCCCGTCACCTGCACGAGCAGGGGGTCAAGCGCATCGTGGTGGCCAACCGCACCCTGGAGCGCGCCAGCCTGCTGGCCGAACAGTTCGGCGCCCATGCGGTGCTGCTGGCCGACATTCCACAGGAGTTGGCCCACAGCGACATCGTCATCAGTTCCACGGCCAGCCAGTTGCCGATCCTCGGCAAAGGCGCGGTGGAAAGTGCGCTCAAGCAGCGCCGCCACAAGCCGATCTTCATGGTCGACATCGCCGTGCCGCGCGACATCGAGGCGCAGGTGGGCGATCTGGACGACGTCTATCTGTACACCGTCGACGACTTGCACGAAGTGGTCGCGGAAAACCTCAAAAGTCGCCAGGGCGCGGCCCAGGCTGCCGAAGAGCTGGTGAGCGTCGGCGCCGAGGATTTCATGGGGCGCCTGCGCGAGCTGGCGGCGGTGGACGTGCTCAAGGCCTACCGCCAGCAGAGCGAGCGCCTGCGTGACGAAGAACTGTACAAGGCCCAGCGCCTGCTGGCCAACGGCGGCAACCCCGAAGAGGTGCTCGCCCAGTTGGCTCGCGGTCTGACCAACAAGCTTCTGCACGCCCCCAGCGTGCAACTGAAGAAGCTCTCCGCCGAAGGCCGCGTCGATGCGCTGGCCATGGCCCAGGAACTCTTTGCCCTTCACGAAGGCGCCACGGACAAGACCCCGCAATGAAAGCGTCGCTGCTGAAAAAACTGGAGATTCTCCAGGACCGCTTCGAAGAACTCACCGCCCTGCTGGGCGATGCCGAGGTCATTTCCGACCAGACTCGCTTTCGCGCCTATTCCCGTGAGTACGCCGAAGTCGAGCCGGTGTTCGTCGCCTACAGCGCCTGGCGCAAGGTGCAGGACGACCTGGAGGGCGCCCAGGCGCTGCTCAAGGACAGCGACCCTGACCTGCGCGAAATGGCCGTGGAGGAAGTGCGCGAGGCCAAGGAACAACTGCTTGCCCTGGAGGCGCAACTGCAGCGCATGCTGCTGCCCAAAGACCCCAATGACGGGCGCAACGTGTTTCTGGAAATCCGCGCCGGGACCGGCGGTGACGAGGCCGCCATCTTCTCCGGCGACCTGTTCCGCATGTACTCGCGTTACGCCGAAAAGCGCGGCTGGCGCCTGGAAATCCTGTCGGAGAACGAAGGCGAGCACGGCGGTTACAAGGAGATCATCGCCCGCGTCGAGGGCGACAACGTCTACGCCAAGCTCAAGTTCGAGTCCGGCGCGCACCGCGTGCAACGTGTGCCGGAAACCGAGTCGCAGGGCCGTATCCACACCTCGGCATGCACCGTGGCGGTACTCGCCGAGCCCGACGAGCAGGCGGCGATCGAGATCAACCCGGCCGACCTGCGCGTGGATACCTACCGTGCCTCGGGCGCGGGCGGTCAGCACGTCAACAAGACCGACTCGGCCATCCGCATCACCCACCTGCCGACCGGCATCGTGGTCGAGTGCCAGGAAGAGCGATCCCAGCACAAGAACCGTGCCCGTGCCCTGTCCTGGCTGTCGGCCAAGCTCAATGACCTGCAGACCAGCGCCGCGCAGAACGCCATCGCCAGCGAGCGCAAGTTGCTGGTCGGCTCGGGCGATCGTTCCGAGCGTATCCGCACCTACAATTATCCACAGGGCCGGGTGACCGACCACCGCATCAACCTGACGCTGTATTCGCTGGACGATGTGCTCGCCGGCGGCGTCGATGCCGTGATCGAGCCCTTGCTCGCCGAATACCAGGCCGATCAACTGGCCGCCCTGGGGGACTGATGACCATCATCGCCAGCCTGCTGCGCAACGCACAGTTGCCCGACTCCTCCAGCGCGCGTCTGGACGCCGAACTGCTGTTGTCTGCGGCCCTGGGCAAGTCGCGCAGCTACCTGCACACCTGGCCCGAGCGCATCGTCAGCAGCGAGGCGGCCGATACCTACGCTGCCTGGCTGGAGCGTCGCCGCGCCGGCGAGCCGGTGGCCTACATTCTGGGGCACCAGGGTTTCTGGAAACTCGATCTGGAAGTGGCGCCCCACACCCTGATTCCTAGGCCTGACACCGAGCTGCTGGTGGAGGCAGCGCTGGAGTTGCTGCCGGCAAGCGCTGCGCAGGTACTGGACCTGGGCACCGGCACCGGGGCCATCGCCTTGGCCCTGGCCAGCGAATGTCCGGCCTGGCAGGTGACGGCCGTGGACCGTGTCGAGGAGGCCGTGGCCTTGGCCGAGCGTAACCGCCAGCGTCTGCACCTGGCCAACGTGCAGGTGCGCGCCAGCCATTGGTTCGAGGCGCTCGGCGGTGAGCGCTTCGACCTGATCATCAGCAACCCGCCCTACATCGCCAGCGAAGACCCGCACCTGAGTGCCGGTGACGTGCGTTTCGAGCCGAGCAGCGCACTGGTGGCTGGCGCCGATGGCCTGGACGACCTGCGCCTGATCATTGCCCGGGCGCCCCAGCACCTGATGGCCGGTGGCTGGCTGCTGCTCGAACACGGCTACGACCAGGCCAGCGCAGTGCGCGAATTGCTCACGGCCAGCGGCTTCAGCGATGTCGGCAGTCGCCGCGATCTCGGCGGTCATGAGCGCATCAGTCTGGGCCGCCTGCCGTGCTGAGCGACGACGAGCTGCTGCGCTACAGCCGCCAGATCCTGCTGGCGCAGGTGGATATCGACGGTCAGTCGCGGCTCAAGCAGAGCAGGGCGTTGGTGGTCGGACTGGGTGGTCTGGGCTCGCCTGTGGCGCTGTACTTGGCGGCCGCAGGCGTGGGCGAGCTGCATCTGGCCGATTTCGACACGGTCGAGCTGACCAACCTGCAGCGCCAGGTACTGCATGACACCGACAGCCTCGGGCTGAGCAAGGTCGACTCGGCGCTGCGGCGTTTACAGGCGATCAATCCGCAGATCCGCCTGGTCGCCCATCGCCAGGCCCTGGATGAGGATTCCCTCGCGGCGGCAGTGGCCAACGTGGACCTGGTGCTGGACTGCTGCGACAACTTCGCCACCCGCGAGGCGGTCAACGCGGCGTGCGTGGCAGCCGGCAAACCGTTGGTCAGCGGTGCGGCGATTCGCCTGGAAGGGCAGTTATCGGTGTTCGATCCGCGGCAGGCGCACAGCCCCTGTTACCACTGCCTGTATGGCCATGGCAGCGAAGCCGAATTGACCTGCAGCGAAGCCGGGGTGATCGGCCCGCTGGTGGGCCTGGTCGGCAGCCTGCAAGCGCTGGAGGCGCTCAAATTGTTGGCCGGTTTCGGCGAACCGCTGGTGGGACGCCTGTTGCTCATCGATGCCCTGGGTACACGCTTTCGCGAGCTGCGGGTCAAGCGCGACCCAGAGTGCGCCGTGTGCGGCAGCCGCCATGGCTGATCGCTCGGCGCCGGTCGGCGTCATGGATTCGGGGGTGGGCGGTCTGTCGGTGCTGGCCGATATCCACCGCCTGTTGCCGGCCGAGTCGCTGCTCTACGTGGCTGACTGCGGCCATGTGCCCTACGGCGAGAAGTCGCCGGACTACATCCGCGAGCGCTGCCGGCGCATTGCCGCGTTTTTCCAGGCGCGGGGCGCCAAGGCCATGGTGCTGGCCTGCAATACGGCGACGGTGGCGGCGGTAGCCGACCTTCGTCAGCGTTACCCCGAATGGCCATTGGTTGGCATGGAGCCTGCGGTCAAGCCGGCGGCGGCGGCGACCCGCTCTGGCGTGGTCGGCGTGCTGGCGACCACTGGCACCTTGCAGAGCGCCAAATTCGCGGCCTTGCTCGATCGGTTCGCAGGCGATGTGCGCGTCGTCACTCAGCCGTGTCCGGGATTGGTGGAATTGATCGAACGGGGCGACTTGAGCAGCCCGCCACTGCGTGTCTTGCTGGAGGGCTATGTCCAGCCATTGCTGGTGGCCGGCTGCGACACGCTGATCCTGGGCTGCACGCATTACCCTTTCCTGCGCCCGCTGCTGGCGCAGATGGTGCCCGAAGACGTAGCGATCATCGATACCGGCGCAGCCGTGGCCAGGCAGTTGCAGCGTCTGCTGCAGGGCCGGAATCTGCTCGCCGATGGCCCGGCGCGCGACGCCGAATTCTTCAGCAGTGCCGAGCCGCAGCGGCTGCGCGAGGTGTTACCTGCGTTGTGGGCTGCGCCTGTGGCGCAGGTCATGGCGTTCAGCGGCTGAGGCGCAGCCTGCGTTGCGCTCAGTCTTCGCTGGGCAGCGGCCATAGCAAGGTCGGATCCAGCACTTCCAGCACCAGTTCGCGGTGCTCGCCGTCCAGTTTGCTCAGCAATTCCTGCGCCGCGCTGTCGGCCGTCCACTGCTCCGGCAACGCCAGGGCATTGCTTACGGGCGATTTGGTCGACTGCGGTGCGGCTACCATCAGCTTCACGCCCAGGTCGCCCAATGCGTTGCGTTGTTCGCGCACCCAGTGCGGCAGACTGTTATGCCCGGCAGGGCTTTGCGCTGGAGAGTAGCGCTGCAAGGCCGAGTAGCGGCTGAAAATCGCCATCACGCGGGGATTTTCGCCCCGTGCCAGCAAGGGTAGGGCGCTGGCCAACGCCTGTTCGGTGGCGTGCCAGTTGCTTTGCAGGATCTGCTCGAAGATCTCTGCTGCAGGGAGGTTCGGGGCCAGGTAGTCACAGGTACCTGCATTGATGATCAAGACATCCAGCGTGCCCCACTGCGATTGCAGGCGTTGACCGGCCGATTGGGCGTCGGCGAGTTCGTGCAGGTTGCCTGGAAGGTGCAGCAGGCGTGGACCGTAAAGCTCGATCAGGGCTTCGAGTTCGTGAGTGTGCCGGCCACTGACCGCGACTCGATGCCCGTCGGCGAGCAGCTGCTCTGCCATTGCCATTCCGAGCCCACGGGTGGCTCCGGTAATCCAGAAACTGCGAGTACTACTCAATTCTGCGTCCTTAACTGGAGGCGGCGGACAGCCCCTTGAACGCCGCGAGTGCTCTTTGTCGACTTTTCCCTAGGTCAACGATCGGGCTGACGTAGCAACTTGTATCAAATAAATCAGAGGATTTCACTGGCAAATGAATGGTCTTGTTGTCCAGTTGCGTGAGTTCGGGTAACCAGTGGCGAATGAATCGCCCGTCTGGGTCGAACCGCTGCGACTGGGTTACAGGGTTGAAGATCCGGAAATAGGGCACTGAATCGGTTCCAGTCGAAGCGCTCCATTGCCAGCCACCGTTATTGGCAGCAAGGTCGCCGTCGATCAGGTGACGCATGAAATGTTGCTCGCCTTTGCGCCAATCGATCAAGAGGTTCTTGCTCAGGAACATGGCCACCACCATTCGAAGCCGGTTATGCATCCAGCCGGTGTGCAGCAACTGGCGCATGGCCGCATCGATCAGGGGAATGCCGGTGCGACCCTGTTGCCAGGCTTCGAAGTCGTCCGGCGCAGTGCGCCAGGGCAGTGCTTCGGTATGGGCACGAAATGCCTTGTGCCGCGACACCTGTGGATAACCCACCAGGATGTGTTTGTAGAACTCGCGCCACAGCAACTCTTCGATCCAAGTGCGTGCACCCTGACTGCCACTGTCCAGCTCACCCCGATTGCTGGTCAGGGCGGCATGCAGGCATTGCCGAGGCGAGATCACGCCAGCGGCCAGGTAGGCCGACAGTTGACTGGTGCCGGGCGTGGCCGGCAGATCGCGCGCTACGTGGTAATCGTCGATCAGCTCATCGACGAAGCGGCCGAGCCGGGCCTGTGCTTCCTGCTCGCCCGCCGGCCAGTGGTCGCGAATGCTCTGCGCGGGCTTGTCGAAACCGGCTATATGCTGCGGGATCGGGTCGTGGGCGATGGACAGTGGCGCCTGGGCTTTCACGCGGTGGGCCTGAGCGGGCAGGCTGCGGTGCAAGTGCTCGAGACAGGCCTTGCGGAACTGGCCGAACACCTGGAAGTAGTTGCCGGCCTTGGTCAGCAGGGTGCCGGGCTTGAAGAACAGTTGATCGAGGTGCGTTTTCACGGCAATGCCGGCGTGTTCCAGGCATTCGCGCGTCTGCTGATCGCGCTGCGCTTCGTTGAGGCCGTATTCGTCGTTCCAATGGACGGTCTGCACCTTGTGCTTCTGACAGACCGCTAGGACTGTTTGCGGCACCTGTTGCCAGGTGTCCGTGTGGCCGATGAGCAGCGGAATGTTCAAGGCGTCCAGTGCATGGCGCAGGTCACGCAGGTTGCGCAGCCAGAAATCGACCTTGGCCGGTGCGTCGTCGTGCGCTTGCCATTGCTCGGGGCTGGCGATCCACAAGGCAATGGTCGGCCCCTGCTGGGTGGCAGCGCTCAGTGCGGTGTTGTCGTCGATGCGCAGATCGCTGCGCAGCCAGATCAATTGCATGTCAGGGTCTCGCACTGGAGCTTGAGGTCGACTGCTGGAGCAGACGCAAGGCTTGCTGGGGTGTGTCGAACAGTTGCGAGGCGGGAAGGCCCAACGCGCGCAGCCGCTCTTCATGTATGGGAGCGCTGGCACCCCCCAGGAGTTTCACCAGCGTGACAGTGGCCAGTGGCATCAATGACGGAACGTCCAGTCGTGCGCCCAAGTGCAGCACCAACGCCCTGGGTTGCAAGCGATCGATGGCATGCAGTAGCTGTTTGCCGGTCACCGGCTGTTCGAGAATCTCCACCGCCATGCCACTGCTGCTCAGCAGCCAAGCGGTGAGCCACAGGCGCTCGTTGAACGGTTGCTCGGCGGTGGTGGCCAGCAGCACCGGCGGGCCGTCGAGCGAATGATTGTCGTGATAGACCCGCGCTCCCAGCTTGCTGCGCAGCCAGGTGTGGAAGAAGGCCTGTTCCAGCCGTGCGTCGAAGTGATGGCGCCAGCGTTGCTCCAGTTGCTCGAGCAAGGGCAGCAGCAGTTGGTCACACAGGGTCGAGGCCGGGTACAGCGCCATGGCCTGGTTCAACTGTTGGTCCAGCGAGCGCTGGGCGAGGTTGGCGATGGCATCGATGAGCTTCTCGCAACGCGCTTGCCAGTCGCTGTTGAGCACAGGCGTCGCGCTGCCGCTGTTCTCCAGCAGGTCGCGCACCTGGCTGACCGAGGCGCCACGTTCCAGCCATTGCAGGATCTCTTGCACCTTCTGTACATGCGCTTCGCGATACAGGCGATGTCCTTTGGGCGTGCGGTCGGGCACCAGCAGGCCGTAGCGGCGCTCCCAGGCGCGCAGGGTCACTGGGTTGACGCCGGTACGCCGGGCCAGCTCGCCGATGGGCAGGTCGTCTTCAGAGTGCATTGCGCAGCCCCATGTTTTCCGGATGCGGTTGCAGGTAGGCCTGCTGCAGCAGATAGGGATCGGGATGATTGCGCAGGTGATGCTTGAGCAGGGTCAGCGGTACCACGAGCGGGACGATGCCCTCCTGGTACTGGCCGATCAGATGCTGTAGCTCAGCCTTGTCGCTGCCGTCCAGGGCATCGCGCAGGTAGCCGCACAGGTGCTGCAGCACATTGCTGTGGGTGCCGCGGCTGGCACACCGGCGCAGGGCCTGCATCAACCGCGTGAAGTAACGCGGACCGAGCTCGTCGGGATCGTCGTTGCGGGTCATGCTGCCGAGCAGGTGGCCCAGTTGCCGATAGGCCTGGGGATTGTGGGCCATCAACAGGTACTTGTAGCGGGCATGGAAACCCTGCAAGGCCGCGCGGCTCAGGCCCTGCGACAGCAGATTCTGCCAGTCGGCGTAGGCATAGACGCGGCTGATGAAGTTCTCGCGCAGCACCGGGTCGTGCAGGCGGCCTTCTTCCTCCACCGGCAGATCCGGGCGCCGTTCGCAGAACGCTTGGGCATAGGCACCGCGGCCGCCTTGCAGCGATGGGCGGCCGTTGTCTTGATAGACCTTGACCCGTTCCAGGCCGCAGGACGGCGATTTCTGCATGAACACATAACCGCAGATATCGTCGAGCGCCTCGGCCATCTGCTGGCCATAGGCACGCAGCGGCGGCGCCAGGTCGGTGCCGGGATTGCGCGGATTGATCACTTCCGGCGACTGAGGGTCGCCCACCAGGCGAATCGCCTCGCGGGGAATGCCCAGGCCAATGGCTACTTCAGGGCACAACGGCACCCAGTCGAAGTGCTCGTCGAGCGACTGACACAAGTCCGAGGCCTTGTGACCGCCGTTGTAACGCACGTCCTGGCCGGCGAGGCAGGCGCTGATGGCGATGCGGGGTTTACCTGTCGAGTGCTGGGGGTCCATGCTGCCGCTCCCTAAACTTGTACAAGGTTGATTTCCTGTACAGGTCTATTCCAGCACATCGAAAAACTTATGCAAGAAGAATTTCTTGTACAACGCTATTCGAGGTGCTCCAGCAGACGGCGCGCCGCCTCCTGGCCGCTCAGCCAGGCGCCTTCGACCCGCCCGGACAGGCACCAGTCGCCACACGCGTAGAGCCCCTGGTCGGCATCGGCGAGCGCGCCCCACTCATGGCTGCCGGCGGGCCGGGCGTAGAGCCAGCGGTGGGCCAAGGCAAAGGTCGGTGCGGGCACGACGCACCCGACCAGTTCGGCGAACTCACCGTGCAGCGTGTCGATCACCTCGTCCTTGGGCAGGTCGATGTGCTGCCGGCTCCAGTCAGAAGTCGCATGCAGCACCCACGTATCGAGGTGCTCGTCACGGCCGGGCTTGCTGCGGTTGCGCGCCAGCCAGTCGAGGGGACTATCCTGCACGAAGCAGCCTTGCATCGGGGTGTTCAAGGCCGCGTTGAAGCCCAGCGCGACCGCCCAGGTGGGTTCCATCTGCACGCTCGCGGCAACCGCCGCCAGCTTGGGTGTGGCTGCCAGCAGCGGCGTGGCCTGCGGTGCCGGCACGGCGATCACCACGCGGCTATAGGGGCCGTGGCTGCAGCCTTCGGTGTCCTGCAGGTGCCAGAACTGCTTGCCGCGAAACACTTCGGCGATGCGGCAGCCGAAGTGCACGGTGACGTCTTCGAGCAGGCCTCGGGTGATGGCGCTCATGCGCGGTACACCGACCCAGCGGGTCTGCTCGTCGGGGGAGGGGGTGAGTTGGCCGTCGCGGTAGTTGTAGAGCTGCGGCTTCCATTGCGCCGCCCAACCGGCGGCGACCCAGCTCTGCACGTGTTCGACGAAGCGTCGATCACGGGCGGTGAAGTACTGTGCGCCCAGATCGAGGGCGCCCGCCTCGCTGCGCTTGCTGGCCATGCGCCCGCCACTGCCATGGCCCTTGTCGAACACATGCACGGTCTGCCCGGCCTTCTGCAGGGCCTGGGCGGCGGACAGGCCGGCGATGCCGGCCCCGATGATCGCGATAGGTACTGTCATGATGGCCTCTTCGAACCGTGCTGGAAGCAGACTACGCTGTCAGACAAACCTGTACAATGCAGAAGTTTTGTATAAGGTTATTCCACCCGGTGGAACAGGTTGGCCTATGTTTATCCGAGAGCGTCGGGTTGAAAAAGTGCCTTGAAGTTAAAAATAGACCATAGCCACAGCATGCGAGGACACAGCCATGCACATCGTGCTGACAGGGGGTACAGGCTTGATCGGACGGCATCTGTGCCGACGCTGGTTGAGCCAGGGACATCGCTTGACCGTCTGGAGTCGCGATCCCGCTCAGGTGCCTCGGCGCTGCGGTGAAGGCGTGCGCGGCATCGCCCGGCTGGAGGATATTGCGCCGAGCGATCAGGTCGATGCGGTGGTCAACCTGGCCGGTGCACCCATTGCCGACCGACCGTGGACCGCTTCGCGCCGTCACCTGCTGTGGGCCAGCCGTATCACCCTGACCGAGCAACTGCTGGCGTGGCTCGAAACGCGTGAGCAGCGCCCCGAGGTGCTGGTGTCCGGCTCGGCAGTGGGCTGGTATGGCGATGGCGGCGAGCGTGAGTTGACCGAGGCGTCGCCGCCGATCAAGGAGGATTTCGCCAGCCAGTTGTGCATCGCCTGGGAAGAAACCGCCCAACGCGCCCAAGCGCTGGGACTGCGAGTCGTACTGGTGCGAACCGGGCTGGTGCTGGCTGGCGACGGCGGCTTTTTGTCGCGCCTGCGGCTGCCGTTCAAACTCGGCCTGGGCGGGCCGCTGGGCGATGGACGGCAATGGATGCCGTGGGTTCATATCGAGGATCACATCGCCCTGATTGATTTTCTCTTGCAGCGCACCGACGCCAGCGGTCCCTATAATGCCTGCGCGCCGGAGCCGGTGCGCAACCGGGCGTTCGCCAAGGCACTGGGTTGCGCGCTGCATCGACCGGCCGTACTGCCGGTGCCCGCCCTGCTGCTCAAGGCGGGGTTGGGCGAGCTGTCCACCTTGTTGCTGGGTGGACAGCGGGCCCGCCCGGCACGGTTGCTGGAAGAAGGCTTCACGTTCCGCTTCGACGATCTGCAATCGGCGTTGGACGATCTGTCCGAACGCCTCTGACATAGGACGCTGCATGACCGATCACGCCCTGCTGCTGGTCAACCTGGGTTCGCCGGCTTCCACTTCGGTTGCCGACGTGCGCCGTTACCTCAACCAGTTCCTCATGGACCCCTACGTCATCGACCTGCCCTGGCCGGTGCGTCGGCTGCTGGTGTCGCTGATCCTGATCAAGCGCCCGGAACAGTCGGCCCACGCCTACGCGTCGATCTGGTGGGACGAGGGCTCGCCGCTGGTGGTGCTGACCCGCCGTCTGCAAGCGGCCATCACCCCGCACTGGCCCCACGGTCCGGTGGAGGTCGCCATGCGCTACGGCCAGCCGGCGCTGCCCCAGGTCCTGGAGCGGCTCGCGGCGCAAGGTGTACGCAAGGTGACCCTGGCGCCGTTGTACCCACAGTTCGCCGACAGCACCGTGACCACCGTGGTGGAGCAGGCGCGCAAGACCCTGGCCGAGCAGAAACTGGCGATGGAGTTGCGAGTGCTGCAGCCCTTCTACGACGAACCCGACTATATCGACGCGCTGGTGGCCAGTGCTCAGCCTTATCTGCAGCAGGAGTACGACCACCTGCTGCTGAGCTTCCACGGTTTGCCGGAGCGCCATCTGAAGAAGCTCGATCCGACCGGTTCGCATTGCCTGCAGAGCGCCAATTGCTGTGAAACCGCCTGCCCCCAAGTGCGCAAGGTCTGCTATCGCTCGCAGTGCCTGGCCAGTGCGGCGGCCTTTGCCAAGGCGGCAGGCATTCCCGACGGCAAATGGTCGGCCTCGTTCCAGTCGCGCCTGGGGCGAGCCAAATGGATCGAGCCCTACACCGAGACGCGCCTGGACGAGCTGGCGGCGGCCGGGGTGAAGAAGCTGTTGGTGATGTGCCCGGCGTTCGTCGCTGATTGCATCGAGACGTTGGAAGAGATCGGTGATCGCGGCAAGGAGCAGTTCATCGAGGCCGGCGGCGAAGCGTTGGTGCTGGTGCCGTGCCTGAACGATCACCCGCAGTGGGCGCAGGTGCTGGCGGGGATGTGCGAGAAGGCGTGAAAACAGCAGGGGCTGCAGTGCAGCCCCCGTGAGTTCAACGCAGGCTCAAGGCAACTGATCGTCCAGCGTCTTGTTTTTCCAGCCATCGTTGCCCGGCAGAATCAAGTTCAGGGCGATGGCCACTACCGCGCACAGCGCGATGCCCTTCAGGCCCCAATCGTCGGGGCCGTCGCCGCTGCCGATCAATACGCCGCCGATACCGAACACCAGGGTCACCGAAACGATCACCAGGTTGCGCGCTTCGGCCAGGTCGATCTTGTGGCGGATCAGGGTGTTCATGCCCACCGCCGCGATCGAGCCGAACAACAGGCACAGAATGCCGCCCATCACCGGCACCGGGATGCTTTGCAGCAGCGCGCCGAACTTGCCGATGAAGGCCAGGGTGATGGCGAACACCGCCGCCCAGGTCATGATCTTCGGGTTGTAGTTCTTGGTCAGCATCACCGCGCCGGTCACTTCGGCATAGGTGGTGTTGGGCGGGCCGCCGAACAGGCCGGCCGCGGTGGTGGCCAGGCCGTCACCGAGCAGCGTGCGGTGCAAACCGGGCTTTCTCAGGTAGTCGCGCCCGGTCACGCTGCCCACGGCGATCACCCCACCGATATGCTCGATGGCCGGGGCCAGGGCCACTGGCACGATGAACAGGATCGCCTGCCAGTTGAACTCAGGCGCGGTGAAGTTGGGCAGTTCCAACCATGGCGCGGCGGCGATCTTCGCCGTGTCCACCACACCGAAGGCGAAGGACAAGGCGAAGCCGACCAGCACGCCGGCGATGATCGGCACGAGGCGGAAAATGCCTTTGCCGAACACCGCGACGATCAAGGTGGTCAGCAGCGCCGGCATGGAGATCAGCATAGCGGTCTGGTAGGGCATCAACGCGCTGCCGTCGCCGCCCTTGCCCATGGCCATGTTGGCGGCGATCGGCGCCATGGCCAGGCCAATGGAGATGATCACCGGGCCGATGACGACCGGCGGCAGCATGCGGTCGATGAAACCGGTGCCTTTGATCTTCACCATCAGGCCCATGAAGGTGTAGACGAAGCCGGCGGCCATTACCCCGCCCATGGTCGCAGCAAGGCCGAACTGGCCCTTGGCGAGGATGATCGGGGTGATGAACGCGAAGCTGGAGGCCAGGAACACCGGCACCTGGCGCCCCGTGACCAATTGGAACAACAGCGTGCCCAGGCCCGCGGTGAACAGCGCCACGTTGGGGTCCAGGCCGGTGATCAGCGGCATGAGCACCAGCGCACCGAATGCCACGAAGAGCATCTGTGCGCCCGAAACGACCTGACGCCAGAGCGGGTCGTTGTAGCCGTCCTGCATGGTCAGGCGTCCTTCTGCTTGGTGCCGAAGATCTTGTCGCCGGCATCGCCCAGGCCCGGCACGATGTAGCCGTGCTCGTTCAGGCGCTGGTCGATCGAGGCGGTGTAGATCTGCACATCCGGGTGCGCCTTGTTGACCACCTCGATGCCTTCGGGCGCGGCCACCAGCACCATGGCGCGGATTTCCTTGCAGCCGGCTTTCTTCAGCAGGTCGATGGTGGCGACCATCGAGTTGCCGGTGGCCAGCATCGGGTCGATGATCAGCGCCAGGCGCTGGTTGATGTCCGGCGCGAGCTTCTCCAGGTAGGTGTGCGCTTCGAGGGTTTCCTCGTTGCGCGCCACGCCCACGGCGCTGACCTTGGCGCCCGGCACCAGGCTGAGCACGCCGTCGAGCATGCCGATACCGGCGCGCAGGATCGGCACGACGGTGATCTTCTTGCCGGCGATCTTCTCGACCTGGACCTTGCCGCACCAGCCGTCGATCTCGTAGGTTTCCAGGGGCAGGTCCTGGGTGGCTTCATAGGTCAGCAGTGCGCCGACTTCCTGGGCGAGTTCGCGAAAATTCTTGGTGCTGATATCGGCACGGCGCATCAGGCCGAGCTTGTGGCGGATCAGCGGATGGCGGATCTCACGAGTGGGCATAGGGGAGGGCTCCGGAAGGCGGGCAAAAAAACCGCGTAAGATTAATCTATTCAGTCCGTGCTGTCGTGCAGTCATTGTGCACGTTAGTCCATAAAGGCTTGATCTGCGGCGAGCGGGTGCGTACCTTTGCCCGCTTTTCCAAAATGCACCTGCTGGAGAGCGCCATGTCCGCCGATCTAGAGCATATCCGCCAAGTGATGAGCGAGGCCGATTGCCTGTACACCGAAGCCCAGGTCGAAGCGGCCATCGCCCAAGTCGGCGAGCGGATCTGCAAGGACCTGCACGACAAGAACCCGGTGGTGTTCTGCGTGATGAACGGCGGATTGATCTTCGCCGGCAAGCTGCTCACCCACCTGCAGTTCCCGCTGGAAGCCTCCTACCTGCACGCCACCCGCTACCGCAACCAGACCAGCGGCGGTGAGCTGTTCTGGAAGGCCAAGCCGGAAGTGTCGTTCATCGACCGCGACGTGCTGATCGTCGACGACATCCTCGACGAGGGCCACACCCTCAGCGCGATCATCGACTTCTGCAAACATGCCGGCGCGCGTTCGGTGTACACCGCCGTGCTGATCGACAAGGACCATGACCGCAAGGCCAGCCCGGACCTGAAAGCCAATTACGTCGGTCTGCCGTGCGTGGACCGCTACATTTTCGGTTACGGCATGGACTACAAGGGCTACTGGCGCAACGCCAATGGCATCTTCGCCGTGAAGGGGATGTAAGCCATGCGCCAGCCTGCTTTCATCGACAAGACGTTGTTCGACGGGCTGGCCGCCAAAGCCGCCAGCAATCCACGCGGCCGCCAGCACCACAACTTCCATGACATGGAAGAGCCTTGCCATCGCATGGCGGTGGGCCTGCAGACTCACACCTACATTCCGCCGCATCGCCACCTGAGCGCAGACAAGGCCGAGGCGCTGATCGTGCTCAAGGGGCGCCTGGGTCTGCTGATTTTCGATGAGCAAGGGGCGGTGACCGACACGCGCGTGCTGCAGGCCGGTGGCGACTGCCTAGGCGTCGATGTGCCGCCGGGCACCTACCACGGGCTGGTGGTGCTGGAAGAAGACAGTATTCTGTTCGAATGCAAGGCCGGGCCTTATCGTCCGGTCAGCGATGGCGAGATGGCGGCCTGGGCGCCGCGCGAAGGCGAGGACGGCATGCCCGAGTACCTGGCCTGGATGCGCGCTCAGTTCGACTGATCATGCGTGATCCTGCCATGCTAGGGTTCTGTCTCGGTAATACGTTCACGTTTGGCGAGTGACTTGAGTGTTCGGGCAAGGCGCCACCAACATTGAACAGCCTATTTCCGGGACAGGACACTCGAGTGCTCCTGCCCGCCAAGGAGCCTCTCATGCGTGCCGTTTTTCCTCTGCTGCTGGCGTTGAGCCTGCCGCTGTCTGCTGCACCGCTGCACAGCCAGTTCCTGCCGCCTGACGACCTTTCCCTGCGCCAGCAGGCACCCGAGTCCCAGCAATTGCTGCAGGTCACCGATTACTCGGTGGTGGTCGGCGCCCAGCGCCAATCCAATCAACAGCCGATTCCCATCACCTCGTCGCTGACCCTGCGCCTGAAGGGCAAGCCGATGAGCAAGGGCGCGACCATCAGCCAGGTGCTGGTGACCTTCGACGGCGAGGGCGGCAAGAGCCTCAAGCGTCCCGCTTACGACGAGGCCACACGCACCCTGACCCTGAATTATCCCCAGGCCGACTACCGGGTGATCATGGACCTGCTGCGCAACGAGACGGTCTACGTGCAATTCCTCAGCTATGCCAACGGCCACGTCTGGGCCGATCTGCACACCGGCACCGTACGTATGCGTTGAGCGCCGTGGCGCACGCCGGGTACACTGCCCGCCTTTGAAACGCCCGTGATGGCACCGTTGGAGTCGGCAAATGCGTAAAGACAAGAAGCAGGTTATCGGTGACGAGATCAGCGACGACTACATCAAGACGTTCCTGCAGTTCGAGCCGGCCGATGGCCAGACCTCGCCCTCGCACCACAAGCTGATCAAGGCCTATCGCGGCTTGCGCATCGACGATTTCGAGCGTTTCGTGGGGTTCTTCGTGGAGGCCGGGTATGACGTCGACGGCAAGGACGAGCATGGCAAGACCTTCGCCGAGGCCATCGCCGACCAGCGCAATGCGCCGGAGTACATCGAGGTGATCGGCCAGGCGCGGGGATGAGGCCAGAGGAGCGGCGAGCGCCGCTCCTCCATTACGTGCTCCTGCGCCTCAGGCGTAGTGCTTGGCCGGGTTTTCCTGGGCCAGGCCCAGGGCGGCATCGTTGTCCGCGCTGATCTGGCGATACAACGCGGCATCGGTGGCCAGGGTCTTCTCGCGGGCCGGGAAGATGTCCTTGAGCTTGGTCGCCCACGCGCCTTTGGTCTGCTCGGGGAAGCAACGTTCGAGCAGCTCGAGCATGATCGAGACGGTGACCGACGCACCCGGCGAAGCGCCGAGCAGGGCAGCCAGGCTGCCGTCGGCGGCCGAGACCAGCTCGGTGCCGAACTGCAGGATGCCGCCTTTCTTCGGATCCTTCTTGATGATCTGCACGCGCTGACCCGCCACTTCCAGGCGCCAGTCCTCGGCCTTGGCTTGGGGGTAGAAGCGGCGCAACGATTCCAGGCGCTGCTCCATCGACTGCATCACTTCGCTGACCAGGTACTTGGTCAGGTCCATGTTGTCGCGGGCCACGGCCAGCATCGGACCGATGTTGCCCATGCGCACCGACAGCGGCAGGTCCATCAGCGAACCGTGCTTGAGGAACTTGGTGGTGAAGCCGGCGTAAGGCCCGAACAGCAGCGACTTCTTGCCATCGACCACGCGCGTGTCCAGGTGCGGCACCGACATGGGCGGGGCGCCCACCGCTGCCTGGCTGTAGACCTTGGCCTGGTGCTGGCTGACGATCTCCGGATTGTCGCAGCGCAGCCACTGGCCGCTGACCGGGAAGCCGCCGAAGCCCTTGCTTTCCGGAATGCCCGAGGCTTGTAGCAGCGGCAGCGCCGCGCCGCCGGCGCCGAGGAAGACGAAGCGGGCGTCCACGTCGCGGCTGCTGCCACTGTTGACGTCCTTGACCGTCACTGTCCAGCCATCGCCTTTGCGGCGCAGGCCGGTGACCTTCTTGCTGTACTTGACCTGGGCGTCGGGGCTATCGCCCAGGCGCTTGAGCAACTGGTTGGTCAGTGCGCCAAAGTTGACATCGGTGCCCTTGAGCACGCGGGTGGCGGCGATGTGCTGGTCGGCCGGGCGGCCCGGCATCATCAGCGGCATCCACTGGTTCATCACGGCCTTGTCTTCGGTGTACTCCATCTCGGCGAAGGCGTGATGTTGCTTGAGCATGTCGAAGCGCTTTTTCAGGAACGCGACGCCTTTGTCACCTTCGACGTAGCTCAGGTGCGGTACCGGGTTGATGAAGGCGCGGGGATCGCCCAAGCCGCCCTGGCGGCTGAGGTAGGCCCAAAACTGGCGCGAAACCTCGAACTGGGTATTGATGTGCACCGCCTTCTTGATGTCGATGCTGCCATCGGCGGCCTGCGGCGTGTAGTTCAGTTCGCACAGCCCGGCGTGGCCGGTGCCCGCGTTGTTCCAGGGGTTGGAGCTTTCTGCGGCCCCGGAGTCCATCGCCTCGACGACTTCCAGCGTGATCGCAGGGTCCAGCTCCTTGAGCAGTACGGCCAGGGTGGCACTCATGATGCCCGCGCCTACCAGTACTACATCAACCGATTCGTTCTGCGCCATTTAACGCGTCTCCACAATCTACAGCACCTAATTGACAGCATAGGACCCCTGGGTTGGCCAGGATCGCCATGTCCGACTCTTCGCAGTTGTTGCAACTCCAGCGGACACCGCCAATCGGTCTTTGGGTGTTCGGTCATTGAACGCCATTTGCCACCACTGCGGCAATTCGACTTATGGTCAGGTGGTCCGTCGTGGGTTATGGACCGGCCTCAGACTCCCATCCAGGATGAGCGCCTGGGCCGTCTGCTCAGGGCTGTAGAAAACGTCTTTGTCGCACCTGCACATGCCAGACTGTTCATTTGCTCGCCACACTCTCGTGAAGTTGTGAAAAACCGTTTTTTCACGCTCTTTTGGAGTCGTGAACCTCAAAAGTGGACTGCGCGAGGGCAACCCGCAGGTTCATGTGCAGCAGACGGCCAGAGACAGCAGGCACGACAGCCGATGCAAGACCTGAGTGGAAGGCTCTCTGTGGGCGAAGCGGTGAAGGTGCCGGGGTCAAGCGGCGAATGCGGGGCCCGATCAGGAGACGTCCTTATAATCGGGGGGAGATTATAACGAGGTCGCGGGCAGAAAGGTCGTACTTCTTGGGTTTTTATTGCCGCGTTTGTCAGGCCGCGAGCAGGCGTTGCTGCCAGCGGCGCCGTGCCGGCGGGCAAACCCGGGCGCTGGCCGGCAGCGCCTGGCCCAGCCAGCCCAGGTGGGCTTCGCTGACCTGGACCCAGCCACTGCCGGCCGGGGCCTGGGCGCAGTGCTTGAAGGCCAGGCACGTGCCGTTTTCGTCGAGGCGGGCATAGGTGGTGTGACGCGGGCGTTGCAGGAGCAGGGTCCAGAGCGAGGCCATGGCGGAAAATCCTGTCTGATTCGGACGTGCGGCAAGCTTACCCGCAGCACCATTAAACCCTCGTGACAGCGGCGTGTTCCCGGCATGACAATCGCGTGCCCAGACGGCGCCAAGGCTTCATCTCGCGAAGCTTGCCGCGGGTAGCGTGCCTCTCGTTATACTGTCGGCCTTTGCCGCTTTTTTCTGGAGAAATGCGCATGCTGCAACGTCTGTTGTTCGGTTTGATGGCGGTCGCTACCCTGAGCCTGGTCGGCTGTGCCCACAGCCCGCAGCAGTTGAGCCCGCAACCCAAGCTCACCACGCAGCTCAACGCGGTCGGCCGCGGCCAGCCGGTGGTGGTCAAGGTGGTCGATGGCCGTGCTTCGCAGTCGCTGGGCACCCGCGGCGGCATGTACCCCGAGACCAGCACCATCAGCGTCAGTGGCAACGATGTGGTGCCCAAGCTGCAGGCCCAGGCCGAGGCTGCCGTGCGTCTGCTGGGCTTCACCCCGACCCGCGGCGGTGGCAACGCGCCGCAGTTGACCGTGACCCTGGCCGAACTCAAGTACCAGTCGCCCAAGGACAAGATGTACGTCACCGAAGCGACCATCGGCGCCACGTTCCGCGCCGACGTGTCCAACGCCAACCGTCGCTACAGCGGTCGCTACGGCGCCTCGCTGGACCAGCGTTTCGGCATGGCACCGAACCAGGAAACCAACACCAAGCTGGTCAGCGATGTGCTCAGCGACGCCCTGACCCGTCTGTTCAAGGATCCGTCGATCGGTCAGATGCTGGCTGAGTAATCCTTTCGATGCCATGAAAAAGCCCGCTGCCTGGGACAAGGCAGCGGGCTTTTTTGTGGGTGATGCACCGTGGATCAGGCGGCCTCGATGGCAAAATCCAGCACGCTGAAGCCGGTGCCCAGGTCCACTTCCGGCAGGTCATGGTGCGCATGGCCGCCGAGGGCGCAGTACACCAGCCAGCCACGGTCGTGGACGTTGATCGCGAAGCCGTCGATCAATGCCTGCTGCTCGTCGCTGGGCGCGACGAGGTAGAGACGGTCCTGGTTTTCGGCGTGCAGCATGTCAAGCTCCGGTATCGAGAAGGCCGACAGGGTGGCCTCTTCGGATGACGAGCGTATGACAGGCGAAATTTAGTGGGCGATGTCTTGGCGCTGACCAATGGCGCTCCGGCCGCACAGTGTGCCAGGAGCGCCACAAGAGCCTGCACTCAGGCCACTTCTGCCTGGCGCTTGACCTGATACTGATTGCGCACCGGCGTGGCGTACTGCTGCACCAGGTAAGGCCGATGCTCGACCGGGCAGGCCTCCAGGCGGCGCTGCCATTCTTCCTGCGCCTGCGCCAGCTCATCGGCCGGAAACAGCTTGTCGGCGGTGGGTACCGCCAGCGCCGTGTCCTGTTGATCCCACATGGCATAGGCCAGGTAGTGCACCGGGAATAGGCGATAGCCGGCGAGAATCTGTCGGTCGATGGCCTGGGCCAGTTGCTTGGTGTCTTCGTGGTACTCGGTCACCGGCGGCGCGAAATTGATGTGCACCCGGCCTTTGTAGCCGGTGATGCCAAGGGCGATGCTGTTGTCGTCCTCGCCTGGCACCTTGCTGTAGCTGCCGGTGCTGGCGCGGATGTACAGCTCGCGGGCCTTGGCCTGGTCGCAGGGATCGTATTCATAGCTGATCGACACCGGAATCAGGTTCAGGCTCTGGATCACCGCGCCGAAGGCTTCGTCCTTGCGGCTCATGTGGAACATCTTGAGGATCGCCGAATCGGTGCGATCGTCACCGTCCTTGGCGCGGCCTTCGGCCTGGGCGATCCAGATCGAGGTGCCGTCGTCGCGGATCGAGTGGTTGATGTAGGCCGAGAGCAGTTGGTAAGCCGCCAGCTTCTCGCGGCGACCGTTGATGGAGCGGTGCACGATGAAGCTCTTGTTCAGGCGCATCATGTCGCTGACGAAAGGCTTCTGCAGCAGGTTGTCGCCGATGGCGATGCGCGGGGTGGGCAGGCCGGCGTGATAGACCGCGTAGTTGACGAACGCCGGGTCCATGACGATGTCGCGGTGATTGGCCAGGAACAGGTAGGCGCTGCCGGCCTTGAGCTGCTCGACGCCGGTATAGGTGACCCCGTCGGTGGCGCGGTCGATGGTGCGGTCGACGTAGTACTCGACCTTGTCCTGCAGCGTCGCGACGCTGCTCACGCCGGCGAATTCCTTGCGCAGGCGGCGCGCGATCAGCGGCTTGAGCAGCCAGCCGAAGGCGCCAGCCAGGCGCGGGAAGCGAAAGTGGGTGAGGATATCGAGGAATGCCGGGTCGCTGAGCAGGCGTGCCAGAACGGCAGGGACTTCAGCGTCGTCGTAGGGTCGGATGGCATCGAATGCGCCCATCATGCTCTCTTGTTGGAAACGGCTAGAGTAATAAAGTAGGGGCGGGGCCGAGAAAACGGCTCGGACACACACGGACCCCGTAAACAGACCGGCAATTATACGCATAAGTCACCGCGCAGGCCCCCGATGCTCGAAATCGACTTCTATGACTGTCCCTACTGCGGCGAACGCGTCGAAACCACCGTCGACATTTCTGCCGGCGATCAACACTACACCGAGGACTGCCAGGTCTGTTGCCGGCCGATCGTGTGCATTTTGCAGGTGCACGATGACGAATGGTTGCTCGAAGTGCGCCGTGAGGACGATGCCTGATGCGCAGAATCTACGAGCCGGAAAGCCTGATCGAGGCGCAGATGCTGGTGGGCATGCTGGCCAGCGAGGGCATCGCCGTGCACCTGATTGGCGCCGATCTGGTCGGCGCGATGGGTGACCTGCCGCTGCAGGGGCTGTTGGCCCTGGCGGTGGACGACGAGCAGGCGGGGTACGCACGGCAGTTGATCGATGCGTACAATGCCGCTCAGCCCCTTGCCGGTGACGAGCCCGACGCCTGTCCCGGCACCTTGATCTGCTAGGTTTGCCTGTCTTATGTGTGGACGCTACGCCCTGTTTCGCTGGTCCCAGGCCTTCGCCGCCCTGCCGGGGTTTCCCGTCGACCAGCAGGCGCAATGGAACATCTCGCCCGGTGCCTCGGTGTTGATCCAGCGCCAGATCGACGACCAGTTGCAGCTGGCCAGGGCGCGCTGGGGGCTGACGCCGCCGTGGCTCACCGACCTGTCGCGCACCCCCGCCCATGCCCGCGCCGAAACCCTGGCCGAACAGCCGATGTTTCGCGAGGCCTTTCGCCTGCGCCGTTGCTTGATGCCAGCCAACGGTTTCTACGAATGGCGCGGCACGGCGCGCAAGCGGCCGTACTGGGTGACGCCCGGGGAGGGCGCCTCGCTGTTCTACGCGGCGGTGTGGGAGGCGTATCCGGTGCAGGAGCAGGTCTGGCTCAGTTGTGCCGTGGTCACCCAGGCGGCCATGAACCAGCGTCGGCCGTTGATTCTCGACGAGGCAGGCCAGGCCGCCTGGCTGGATCCGCAGACGCCGCAGGCGCGCCTGCATGAACTGCTGGCCAGCCCGCCGGCGAGCTTGCGCGAGCGGGCGCTGGCGCTTCTGGTCAACGACCCGCAGCTCGATGGACCGCAGTGCTTGACGCCGGCCTGAGCCCAGCGCGCTTGGCCGGTCACACCCTGAACTGATTGATCAGGCGCCGCTGCTGTTCGGCCAGTTGGGTCAACTCGGCGCTGGCCTGGCTCGACTCGTCGGCGCCGCCGGCCACCTCGCTGGCCACCTGGCCGATGTTGGTGACGTTGCGGTTGATGTCCTCGGCCACCGCGCTCTGCTGCTCGGCAGCACTGGCGATCTGCGTGTTCATGTCGTTGATCACCGACACCGCCTGGGTGATGCTCTCCAGCGCCAGCGCCGCGCGATTGGCCTGCTGCACGCTGTCGTCGGTCTTGCCCTGGCTGTCTTCCATGACCTTGACCACGTCGCGGGTGCCCTGCTGCAGTTGCTGGATCATCTGCTGAATTTCCTGGGTCGCCTGTTGGGTCTTCTGCGCCAGGTTGCGCACCTCGTCGGCGACCACCGCGAAGCCTCGACCCTGCTCGCCGGCACGGGCGGCCTCGATGGCGGCGTTGAGCGCCAGCAGGTTGGTCTGCTCGGCGATGGCGCGGATGGTCACCAGGATGGTGTTGATGTTCTCGCTGTCGCGGGCCAGGGTCTGCACCACGGTCACCGCGCGGCCGATTTCGCTGGCCAGGCTGCTGATGGACTGCGAGGCGTCATGCACGATCTGCATGCCCTGGTTGGCGGCCTGGTCGGCGTTGCTGGCGGCCTGGGCAGCTTGGGTGGCGTTGCGCGCCACGTCCTGGGCGGTGGCGGTCATTTCCTGCACGGCAGTGGCCACCTGGTCGATTTCGGCCATCTGCTTGTGCACGCCCTGGTTGGTGCGAATGGCGATGTCGGCGGTGTGCTCCGAGGAGTCGCTGACCTTCTGCACCGAACTCACCACTTGGCTGATCATCGCCTGGAGCTTGGCCAGGAAGGTGTTGAAGCCGCTGGCGATGGCGCCCAGTTCGTCGGCGCGGTCGCTGTGCAGGCGGCGGGTGAGGTCGCCTTCGCCCTGGGCGATATCGTCGAGCATGGCCACCATCTGCTTCAGCGGACGAGCGATGCCGTGGGCCAGCAGCCCGATCACCAGCAGGCCGAGCACGGCGATGCCCAGGCCGACCGCAGTCATGCCGAGGATATCGGTGCGGCGCTGCTCGCCGAGGTCTTTCTGCAATTGCGTGACATCGGCCATCACCGTGCTCAGCGGCAGTTGCAGCAGCAGCACCCAGCGCGCATCGGTGTTGGCCACTTTGAACGGCAGGTACAGCTCGATACGGTCCTTGTCCCGGTCGAGTTGATAGTGCAGCGCATCGCCATTGCTGCTGGCCAGTGCGGCCGACTCGGCCGAATCCAGCACGTCACTGGCTTTTTCGCCGAATTTGGACGGGTCTTTGGTGTAGGCCACCAGGCGACCGTTGCTCGACACCAGAGCCAGTTCGCCGGCGCCATCATAGAGTTGGCGGTCGGCGGCGTTGAGCAAGTCCTGGATGAAGTCCACCGACAGGTCGGCCCCGGCGATGCCCTGGAATTGGCCGTTGAGCATGATCGGTTCGACGAACGAGGCGAGCATCACTGTCTTGTCGCCCACCTTGTAAGGCGCGGGATCGATCACGCAGGCCTTCTTGGTTTCCTTGGGGCACAGGTAGTACTCGCTGGCGCGCACGCCGGTGGCCAGGATGGTCTGATCGTTGACGTCGACCAGGCGATCCTGGCCGAGGCTGCCGTCGGCGTTGCGGAACCACCAGGGCAGGAATCGCTCGCCGTTGACGTCGGCGTGGTCCAGGGCATTGGGTTCCCAGCCCAGGTAGGCGCCGAGCACGCTGGGGTTGTCCTCGACGGTGCGCTTGAGCAGGTTGCTCAGGTAGGCGCGGTCGATCTGCATCAGCGGTTTGCCATCGGCATCCTGTGCGCCGAGCAGGCCGTTGAGCGTGGCCAGGCTGCGGCTGATCAGCAGCGGCGCTTCCAGGCCGCGCTGGATTTCGCTGACCTGGGTGCGCGCCAGCGCCGACAGGCGCTGTTCGATGACCGCCTCGAACTGCTGCTGGGTGCGCTGCTGTACCAGGGCCTGGGTGCGCGCTCCGGCGTACACGGCGTAGAGCACCAGGGCGGCGACGATGCTCAACACGATGGCACCGGCCAGCGCCGCCACGGAAAACTGGATCGACTTGAACTTCATGATCGAAAAGCTCCACGCCAGGAGGTCGTTGTCCTGGGTTATCGGCGTGGGCTGGGCAAAGCATGAGGACGGTTGTCAGAAATCTTCGACGCACCTCTGGCAGGGGCGCACGACTGGGCCTAGGATACGCGGCATGTAAAAAGAGGGAGTCTTTTCATGCGTAAGTCATTCGTGGTCAGCCTGTTGAGTGCCAGCATCCTGCTGGGCGGCTGCCAGGCGGTCAACACCACCAGCGGCGGTGCGGTGGGCGTGGAGCGCAAGCAGTACATGTTCAGCATGCTGTCCACCGACGAGGTGAACCAGATGTACGCCCAGTCGTACCAGCAGACCCTCGGCGAAGCCTCGAGCAAAGGCGTGCTGGACAAGACCAGCAATGACGCACGGCGCGTGCAGTTGATCGCCGACCGCCTGATCGCCCAGGCGCCCAAGTTCCGCCCGGATGCTGCGCAGTGGAAGTGGGAAGTCAACGTGATCAAGAGCGATGAGCTCAACGCCAACTGCGGCCCTGGCGGCAAGATCATCGTCTACACCGGCCTGATCGATCAGCTCAAGCTCACCGATGCCGAGCTGGCGGCGGTGATGGGCCATGAAATCGCCCACGCCCTGCGCGAGCACGGTCGTGAAGCCATGTCCAAGGCCTACGGCATCAACATGGCGCGCCAGGGCGCCGGTGCCATCTTCGGCCTGGGCCAGGACAGCATGGCGCTGGCCGACACCGTGGTGAACTACGCCATGACCTTGCCCAACAGCCGCGCCAACGAGAACGAAGCCGACCTGATCGGTCTCGAGCTGTCGGCCCGCGCCGGTTATGACCCGAACGCGGCGATCACCTTGTGGAACAAGATGAGCAAGGCCTCCGAAGGCGCCCCGCCCGAGTTCATGAGCACTCACCCCGCCTCGAGCAGCCGCATCGCCTCCCTGCAAGCAGCCATTCCCAAAGTCATGCCCTTGTATCAACAGGCGGCTAAGTAGCAGCTACGAGCTACGAGCTACGAGCTGCAAGCTGCAAGCTGCAAGCTGCAAGCTGCAAGCGGCAAGTCAAGCCGCGCCGCACCTTCTTGCAGCTTGCAGCTTGAAACTTGCGGCTGCTTCACCCCCCTGCCGCTTGCCGCTGCCCTACACCCAACCGCTGGTTTTCATGGCCGAGTAGACGGCGACGGCGGCGAGTACGAAGAAGGCGGCGGCGGCCAGGCGGCGGATCAGGGTCAGGGGCAGTTTGTCGGCGGCGAAGTTGCCGGCCAGTACCACCGGCACGTTGGCGATCAGCATGCCCAGCGTGGTGCCCACGATCACCAGGATCAGGTGCGGGTACTGCGCGGCCAGCATCACCGTGGCGACCTGGGTCTTGTCGCCGATCTCGGCCAGGAAGAACGCGATCAACGTGGTCAGGAACGGCCCGAAGCGCCGCGCGTTGCTGCTCTCGTCGTCGTCCATCTTGTCCGGCACCAGGGTCCACAGGGCCGTGGCGGTGAAGCTTGCGGCGAGGATCCAGTGCAGCACGCTTTCGGTGAAGAAACCGCTGACCCAGGCGCCAACCGCACCGGCGGCCGCATGGTTGGCCAGGGTCGCGGCGACGATACCGGCGATGATCGGCCAGGGCTTGCGGAAACGGGCGGCGAGAATGAGCGCGAGCAGTTGCGTCTTGTCGCCAATTTCGGCGAGCGCAACGATGGCGGTGGGGACGAGCAGGGATTCGAGCATCAGGCTTCCTACGGGGGCGGGTCGACACGGCTATGACACGTACAGCCTTCCCGCCCCGGGTAAGGTGTGCGTGTCATAGGTCTTGTCAAACCCTGGGCTCATCTGTGTGAGCCGTGAGGTCGCACGCGCCATGGCCTGTGGGCCAAGTGTGTTGACGCGTGCCGGGCAAGCTGAGGACGCTTGCGGGAGACTACTCCCCTAGGACGGAGCGGATTCTGCCTAGCCGATTCGGTTTCGGCAAGCGCTTTTTTTCTAGCCGCGAATGGCCCGATAAATTCGGAATCCGTCCCCTTCGGCGCGCGTTTCGCAGTTGCCCAAAGCCTGTTGGATGAGCGGTTGATAGCGCAGAAAACTGTTGGCGACTATCCGCATTTCTCCGCCTTTTACCAGCTTTTTAGCCGATTTTAGCAGCAGGTTTTCCGAGGCCTGATAGTCGGTGTGAACCCCGGTGTGGAACGGCGGATTGCTGACGATCGCGCTCAGTTCATCGGGGGCAGCGTCGATGCCGTCGCCGCTGATGACCTCGCCCTGCAGGCCGTTCGCGGCCAAGGTCAGGCGACTGGCCGCGACGGCGAAGGCATCGACGTCGAGCAGGGTCACCTGGCTTTGCGGGTAGCGGCGCTTGAGGGTGGCGCCCAGCACACCGGCACCGCAGCCGAAGTCCAGCACATGGCCCACCGGCAGGTGCTCCAGGTGCTGCAGCAGCAGGGCGGTGCCGCGATCCAGGCGCCCATGGCTGAACACGCCGGGCAGGCTGATCACCTGCAGCGGGCCATCGTCCAGCGCCAGCTCGAAGCGCTGGGCCAGGCTGTCCAGCGGCGTAGCCTCGGGGGCGTGGTCCACCGTCACCTGCCACAGTTGGCAGTGGCGGGCGCTGTCGAGCTTGCGCGGCTTGCCGAACGCCTGCAACAGCTTGGCCGCACCCTCGATGCCACCGCGCTTTTCCCCCACCAGGTACAGGCTGCGTCCGGCCAGGCGCGCGGCCAGTGCGTTGAGCAGATAGGCGGCCAGCTCGCGCGACTTGGGCAGGCACAGCACGGCGGCGTCGAAGGCCGCTTCGGGAACGTCCACGCCGAAGTGGCTGCGGCCGGCGAAGCGCTGTTGCAGCCACCCGTGGTCCCCCGCATGCCAGGTCCAGGCCTGGGCCTGCGGCAGTTGCCCCAGCAGGCCATCGGCGGCGGCTCCGGCGATCAGCAGCGGGCCTTGGAACAGGTCCGCCTGGCGGAGCAACACTTCACTGCGCGGGTCCATGTCGGACGTCTCCTGAAAAAAGCGCGAAGTGTATCACTTGGCAAGCGCCGCGCCGCGAGCGGACCGCGGCGCGCGCCCAGGTGTTCAGCCTCGCCGCAGCGATTGGCGCAACAACCGGAGCCGTGCATGGCCGCGGGTACCGGCCCCGTCAACCCACCACCCGTCGTGGCTGTCCCGCGAAGAACGCCTGGGCGTTCTCGGCCAATTGCTCGACGATGCGCTGGCGTGATTCCACCGCGCCCCAGGCGCTGTGCGGGGTGACGATCAAGCGCGGGATGTCCGCTGCCAGCAGCGGATTACCGTGCACCGGCGGTTCCACGCTGAGCACATCGGTCGCCGCGCCGCCCAGATGCCCGTTGCGCAGCGCGTCGGCCAGCGCCTGCTCGTCGATCAACCCGCCACGTGCGGTATTGACTACCAGCGCCCCCGGCTTGAGCAATGCCAATTCGCGGGCGCCGAGCATATGGCGGGTCTGCTCGTTCAGCGGGCAATGCAGGGTCAGGGCGTCGACCTGCGGCAGCAGTTCGTCCAGTGCCAGGCGCTCGGCGCGCGCCGGGCGTCCGGGAATCTGCCCGCTGAGCACGCGCATGCCGAACGCTTCGGCCAGCTTGGCCACGGCGCCACCCAGCTCGCCATGGCCGAGCAGGCCGAGGGTCTTGCCCTGCAATTCGACGATGGGGAAATCCAGTAGGCAGAACTGGCTGGCCTTGGCCCAGGTGCCGTCCTGCACCGCCCGGTGGTAATCGCACAAGCGAGTCGCCAGGGCCAGCAACAGCGCCAGGGTGTGCTGGGCCACCGACGGCGTGCCGTAGCCCTGGCAGTTGCACACGGTGATGCCCTGGGCGCGTGCCGCCGCGAGGTCGACGTTGTTGGTGCCGGTGGCGGCCACGAGAATCAACTTCAGCTGTGGATTGGCAGCCATCACCTCGGCGTCGAGCAGCACCTTGTTGCTGATCGCCACGCTGGCGCCGCCCAGGCGTTCGTTCACCTGATCGGCCGACGTCGAGCCGTGCAAGGTCAGCTCATCGAAGCATTCGCGCAGGACGGCGAGGTCCAGGTCGCCCAGGTCGAGCGAGTCGTGGTCGAGAAAAACGGCGTGTCGGCTGGCGGTCATTGCGACTCCTGTGCAAGACGAGACAAGACCGCGCTGGCGCGGCCTCGTGTGACAAAAATATGACGGAAAAGCCCGCCTAATGATCTATGTCAAATTGCTATTAACCATTCGTTGACTCTCCCCCTAGGGGCAGAGTTTAGCCTTCGCGGCCTCACTGGGAACCCCCGGCACTTACCGGCGGCTACCGCATGCATTCAAGGCGAAGGAGCGGCACGATGAACAATCCACTGGAACTGGAACAGGTGATCATGAGCGTCCGGGAAATCCTGGCGCAACTGCTTGTGTTGGAGCTGGACGAGATCGACGCTGACAGCAGCATCGTCGAAGACCTCGGCGCCGATTCGCTGGACATCGTCGACCTGAGCTTCCAACTGGGTCGCCGCTACGGTTGCGCCCTGCCCAAGACCAGCGTGCTGGATCACACCGTCGCCGTGTGCGGCGACGCCAGCGAGTACCTGCACCAGGGCCGTCTCACCGAGGCCGGTGTGGAACTGCTCGAAGGCAGCCTGAGCGCCTATGCCCCCGGCCAGCTCAAGGCCGGGCTGACCCCCGCCGACATCTTCGCCCGCACCACCGTGCGCAACTGGGCGCAGCAGTGCCGGGGCCTGTTCGATCACCTGCCTGCCACCTGCCCACAGTGCGCGGCCAATCAAGCACGCTTGAACGAGCGCGAGCAGGTGGTGTGTGCGGCGTGCAGCGCGCGCCTGACGCCGCTGGACGGCGACAGTGTCTCGCGCCTGCTGGTCGAGCGTTTCGTGGCGGCGCGTGCACCGGCACAAGCCTAGGAGCCAGGAATGTCGGGACAGGACGTAGTGGTGACTGGCATGGCGCTGGTCGCCCCCATGGCGATGGATGCCGAAAGCTTGTTCGCGCGCTTGGCCGACGGTCAGTCGAGCCTGCGCCGGCACCCGCGCTTCGAGCAGTTGGGCTTTGCCAATCCGGCGGCGGGCTATCTGGACGACGGCCAATGGCAGCGCATCGACGCGGCCGTGCCGGCGGCCCGCCACTTGCCTGCGCAGTCGCGGTTGGTGGAGTACCTGGCCGACCAGGTGCTGGAGGATGCCGGACTGACGCGCCAGGCCTTCGCCCGTACGGCCAGCGGCCTGTTCCTGGGCTGCAACAAGTTCTGCGCCTCCGGCAGCGAGCTGCAGGCGTTGAGTCGCTGCATGGACGAGCAGGCCTGCGTCGATCTCGACGCGCTGCTCGATGACGCCGACGCGCATGAACCGGCCTTCGCCCGCCGTGTCGATCAGCAGACCGCCCACCTGGCCGCCTTGCTGCAGGTACGTGAACGCGTCGCGACCCTGGCCGATGCCTGCGCCGCTGGCAACACCGCCATCGGCAGTGCCTATCGGGCCATCGCTCGCGGCGAGATCGACCTGGCCCTGTGCGGCGCCAGCGAGCTGATGGCCACGCAGATCTCCTGCTACAGCTTCAACGGTCTCGGCGCGCTGTGCCCACGCGGCGACTGGCCCGCAGCGACCCAGAGCCGGCCCTTCATGACGGACCGCTGCGGCTTCGTGATGAGCGAGGGCGCCGCGCTGCTGGTGCTGGAGTCCGCCGACCATGCACGGCGTCGCCAGGCGCGGGTGCGCGGCCGGGTGCTGGGCTACGCCAACGCCTGCGAAGCGCAGAAGATCACCTCCAGCAGCCGCGACGGCAGCCGCTATGCCCAGTGCATGCAGGCGGCCATCGACGACGCCGGCGTGCCGCTGGCCAGCATCGGGCATGTCAACGTCCACGGCACCTCGACCCCGAGCAACGACAGCTGCGAGGCCCTGGCCCTGGAGCGGGTGTTCGGTGCGGCCCTGGGGCAGGTGAGCATCACCGCCAGCAAGTCCGCGCTCGGCCATTCGCTGGCCGCCAGCGGCGCCCTGGAGGCGGTGCTGACGCTCATGTCGATGGAGCGCGGGATCGTCTTGCCCACGCTCAACTACCAGGCCGAAGGCTCCGAGTTTCCCCATCTGGACGTGGTCACCCACGTCCGTCACCAGGCGATCGATCACGCCTTGTCCACCTCCTTCGGGTTCGGTGGCATCAACAGTTCCCTGGTCCTCGGGAGGGCCTGACCATGCACCCTTGCAAGAACCGCCCCGTCTACCTGCGGGCCGCGGCGCTGATCAGTGCGGCCGGTGAACACTGCGCCGACCTGCTCGGTCCGGCGCCCGTGGCGCAACCGTTGGCGTTCGACCCGAACCGGCTTGGCCATGTGCTGGCGCCGATCACCCTGGCCAGCAAGGTTTTCGACCGCCGCATCAGCCGTGGCCTGGAGCCCCAGGGGCTGCGCATCCTGCACTGCGCCGACGCCTTGGCCGAGGCGCTCGAGGCGCTGCAGGTGCCTGCCGCGCGGCGGGTACTGACCGCCGCGATCCCGGAAGTCGACGGTCCCAGCACCAGTTGGGACGCCGTCGAGGCGATCATCGACCAGCCTCAGCGCCTGCTCGAACAGTTCATGGCCCACACCCCGCCGATGCACGCGCTGACCCTGCTCAACAGCAGCGTCATGGCCTACCTGGCCCAGGGCCTGGGCATTCGCGGCGCGATGGGCGGCTTCTGCTCCCAGGCCAATGCCGGCATCGATGCCTTGGCCGAGGCGTGCAGCCAACTCAGCGAAGGCCAGGGCGACGCCGCGCTGGTGGTCGGCAGCAGTCCCAACATCACCCCAGCGCTGTACCTGCGCGAAACCGACCTGACGCCGCGTGTCCACGGCGAGGGCGCGGCGGCCCTGCTGCTCGATTGCCAGGGCGACGCCGACAGCCTGCGCATCGCCGGTATCGGTCGGGGCTACAGCCACGATCCGGCGCGTGCCCTGCAGGTGGGGCAACGGGTCATCGACCAGGCCCTGCGCGCCGAGCGACTGACCTTGGGCGACATCGGCCGCGTGGTGGTCGATCCGCACGACAGCCTGATCCGCCAATGGCTCGGTGCCGACGTGCGCCTGGTCGATGGCATCGCCGGTCTGGTCGGCGACCTGGGCGCGGCGCAACCGCTCGGCGAGGCGGCGCTGGCGCTGTACCGCCAACGCAGCGGCGGTACGGCGGATCACACCCTGCTGCTCGAACGCAGCCGGGCAGGACACTGGGGCGCGGTGCTGCTGGTCGCCCCGCACAAGGAGGTGGCATGAACGGTAAACGGGTGGTCATCACCGGCATGGGCGCGGTGACCGGATTCGGCTTCGACTGGCAATCGCTGTGGCAGCGCATGCTCGACGGCGAGCACTGCATCCGCGCCTGGCAGCCTGAAGGCGTCGAGCCAGGCAGCTTCCCGGTGCGCTATGCCGCACCGGTGGATCTGGATGCGCTGCCCCTCGAGCTGGCGGCTCACCCGGCCTGGTCGATGGCCTTGGAGCGGCGCAGTCGCCTGGGCTGGCTGGCGGCCAGTCAAGCGGTGCGCGACAGTGGTCTGGGGGCGGGCGACTGGCGCGACGCGGCGTTGTTCTGCGCCTCCGGGGCCCCGCAGCACGACTTGGCCGACATGCTGTTGTGCGACGGGCGCGCGGCCGGTGAGGGCGCGCACTGGCGCCACCTGATGGCGCGCCAAGCCCAGGTGAACCCGTGCGGCTCGCTGCGCCAGGGCAACGATCGCCTGGCCCGCGTGATCGCTGACGACCTCGGCCTCGAAGGCCCGGTGGTCAACATCAGCAGCGCCTGCGCCGGGGCGTCCCAGGCCATCGGCAACGCCTTTCGCCTGATCCGCCGCGGCGAGGCCGAGATGGCACTGGCCGGTGGCGCCGACTCGGTGCTGAGCCTGGACACCCTCGGCGCACTGTACTTGCTGGGCGCCGCCAGCAGCGAGCAGCGCTGGGGCGAACGGCTGTGCAGGCCCTTCGAGCGTCACCGCAGCGGTCTGGTGGCGGGCGAGGGCGGTGGCTTCCTGGTGCTGGAAAGCCTGGAGCGGGCCTTGGCCCGTGGCGCCACGCCCTATGCCGAAATCCTCGGCTACGGCAGCAGCCTGGACGGCTACAAGGTCACCGCGCCCGATCCCGAGGGGCGCGGCGCGGTCCTGGCGATGCAGGCGGCACTCGACGATGCCGGCCTGGCCCCTGGGCGCATCGACCTGATCAATGCTCACGGCACCTCCACGCCGCTGAACGACGCCACCGAGTCCGAGGCGATCAAGCAGGTGTTCGCCGTCGATGAGCACTACCGCCGCCTGGCAGTGACCGCCAACAAGTCGCAATTCGGCCACCTGATCGCTGCCGCCGGCGCCCCCGAGCTGATCGCCACGGCGCTGTCGTGTCGTGACGACCGGGTGCCGCCCACGCTCAATCTCGACGCCGCCGACGAGCGTTGCGACCTGGACTACACCCCGCACCGCGCGGTGTCGCGACAGGTCGACGTGGCGCTGAGCAATTCCTTCGGTTTCGGTGGCCTGAACACCTCGCTGGTGGTGGGCAAGTACCGGGAGGCGGGTCGATGAGCGGGGGCATCGCAGTGACCGGTGCCGGTGCAGTGCTGGCCAGCGGCACGGGGGTATCGGCCTTTTGGGCCGCTGCCCGTGAGGCGCGCGCCTGTGTTGGCCCGCTGCGCTCGGCGCTGCTGCGCAGCGAGCGGGTGACGGCATTCGCCCAGGTGCCGGAGGCTGACGATGGGCGCGCGCGCACGGCCATTGCGCGCAACTTGCAACGCTACTGCACGCCAGCGCTGTTTTGGGGCGCGGCCGCGTTGCGCGAGGCCCTGGCCGAGAGCGAACTGGCGCCCGGCGACGATGGCCTGCGCTATGGCCTGTACGCCTGTCAGGGCGGCTATACCCATCCGTCGATGGCGTCCTACGGCGCAGTGCTACAGGCCTGTCGCCGCGACGGCGTGGCCGACCTGCGCGAGTTGACCCGGCAGGTGATGCAAGAGCGCGCGGTCGATCCGTTCGTGGTGATCAAGAGCCTGAGCAGCGTCCTGCTTGGGGTGCTGAGCCTGGACATGAAGCTGTACTGCGAGGGCAACGCCTTCATGCAGGGCGTGGCCGGTAACCAGGCTGCGTTGCAGGAGGCCTGCGCCGCGCTGCACGCCGGTCGCATCGACGTCGCCCTGCTGGTCGGCGCGGGCAGCGATTGCGATCCGCTGGCCCTGGCCGACCTGGTGCGCGAAGGCACGATCAGTGCCGAGGGCGCGGCGCAGGTGCTGCCATACGACCGCCACAGCCGTGGCGGAATCGCCGGCGAAGGGGCCGTGGCCCTGGTGCTGCGCCGTCACCAGGACATCGCCGGGCCTTGCGTGCAGGTGCAGCCGCTGGGCAGTCATGCCGAGCTGGCGCGGCTGAACCTGCCAGATCGTCCGCTGGCGCTGGCCGTCAGCAGTGGCAGCGGGCGTCCGGCGCTCGACCGCGCGCTGTTGCAGCGCCTGCTGGACTGCGGCGCCGAGCATGTCACCAGCGCCCTGCCGGTCACCGGCCTGCTGGCGGCCGCGCCCTTGTTCGCTGACGTGCTGTTGGCGCGCCAGGCCTTGCTCGAAGGCGAAGTGCCGCCGATTGCCGGGCTGCATGCAGCGGTGCTCGACACCCCTGCACTGGTGCGTGACCAGGTGCGTATCGCCGCCCTCGACGCGGCGCTGGTGGTCGGCCGCGACGCCAATGGATTCAGCAGTGCCTGCCTGTTGCAACGCAGCGACGCCGGACTGCCGTGAGCCACGAATTGCCATTCTCAAGAAGGATCTTCCCCATGCACTACCGTGATTTCGTCCGGCCCAAGTACGTCGAGCTGCTCCAGGCGCTGGGCCTGGACCGTGCCTTCGAGCGCGCCGCCGGCAGCCAGTTGTTCTACACCGACACGCAGGGCCGGGAGGTGGCGGTCAGCGACTTTCTCGGCGGCTACGGGGCGGCGCTGTTCGGCCACAACGACCCACAGTTCGTCGAGCAGTTGTGCGACCTGCTGCGCGGCGGTGTGCCATTCAACGCCCAGTTGTCGGTGCGCAGTGCGGCCGGTGAACTGGGCCGTGAACTGAGCGAGGCGTTCAACCGTGAATTGGGCACCGACGAGCGCTACCTCTCGACCTTCTCCAACAGCGGCGCGGAGTCGGTGGAAATCGCCGTCAAGCACGCTGAGTTCAGTCGGCAGAAGCGCATGCAGGCGCAGTTCGATGCGCTCGATTTCGCCCTGAGCCAGGTGCTCGACCAAGCGGGCGCCTACCGCGAGCTGGAGCGCGACAGCCTGGCGCTGCCCGCCGGGCTGCTGCCTGACACCCTGCTCAAGGTCACCGTGCGCCAGGTGGTCGAGGCGGTGCGTCAGTACAACCTCGCGCAGTTGCACGTGGAGCCGGTGTTCGTCGCCGTGCGTGGCAGCTTCCACGGCAAGCTGGTCAACACCGTGCAACTGACCTATGGCAAGCAGTACCGCCAGCCGTTCGCGCGCTTCGGCCTGCAGGTGGAGTTCGCCGATCCGCAGCACCCCGAGCAGTTGCCCACCCTGGCCGAGCGGCATGCCCGGCACTGGTTGGGCGTGCACTGGGACGGCCACGCCCTGCACCTGCAACGGCACGCCTTCAGCGCCCTGACCGCCGTGTTGCTGGAGCCGATCCAGGGCGAGGGTGGCATTCGCGAGCACGCCGAGGCGTTCTATCGCGGCCTGCGCAAGCTGTGCAACGAGCAGCAGTGCCCGTTGATCCTCGACGAAGTGCAATCGGGTTTCGGCCGCACCGGCACCTTGCTCGGCTGCACGCACTTCAACCTGCAGGGCGACTACTACTGCCTGTCCAAGGCCCTCGGTGGCGGCCTGATGAAGATCGCCGCCACGGTGATCCGCGCCAGCCACTACGAAAGCGAATTCAGCTACATCCACAGTTCCACCTTCGCCGAGGACGACGCCTCCTGCGAGATCGCCCGCAGCGCCCTGAAGCGCCTGTTCGTCGACGACCAGGCAGTGCTGCGCCAGGTACGCGACAAGGGGCAGTACCTCAAGCGTGGCTTGCAGGAGTTGCAGGCCGCCTACCCGCAGGTGATCGCCGATGTGCGCGGGCGCGGGTTGCTGCTGGGCATCGAGCTGCACCCGGTGGCGCAGCATGCCTCGCTGGTGCAGGCCTCGGCCCAGTACAACGATGCGCTGGGCTACCTGATCGCCGGCTACCTGCTGCAATTCGAAGGCGTGCGCGTGGCGCCTTCGGGCAGCAACTCCAACGTGCTGCGCCTGGAGCCGCCGGTGTGTGTCACCCAGGCCGAAATGGACGCCTTGCTGCTGGCCATGGGCAAGGTCTGCGACCTGCTGCAGCGCGGCGATGCTCTGCCGCTGGCGGCCGGTGTGTGCGCCGACAGCATCGATCAGGTGGCGCCGCGCGACACCGCCTTCCGCGTCCAGGCGCTGGGCCTGCGCAATGACCCGCATGTGCCGGTAGTGGCCAAGGTGGCGTTCATCAACCATTTGATCGACGCCGATGCCCTGAGCGAGGCCGACCCGTCGCTGGCGCTGCTCAGCCCCGCGCAGAAGCGCGACTTCATTCGCCGCACGCGCCCGGAACGCCGCGTGGTGCCACTGGGTCCGGTGCTGATTCGCTCGCGTCTGGGCATGGCGGTGGAGTTCACCCTCTACCCGCTGTGCATGGACTCCAACGACATGGCGGCCTACATCGCCAGCGGCGAGCTGGACGTGATTCGCGACGAGGTGGGTAACCGCATCCTCGACGCCCGTGCCGATGGTCATCAGGTGGCCGGGCTGGGCATGTACACCTCGATCGTCACCAACAACTGCCAGGCGCTGCAGATCGCCGACATGGCGCTGACCTCCGGCAATGCCCTGACCATCGGTATGGGCCTGGAAGCCATCGAGCAGGCCTGCCAGCAACAGGGCATCGATCTGGCCGGGCAGACTGCCGCCGTGATCGGTGCGGCCGGCAACATCGCCTCGACCTACGCTTCGCTGCTGTCCGAATCGGTCGATCGGCTGATCCTCATCGGCAGCGGCCGCGACGGCTCGCTGCGGCGCCTGGAGAAGACCGCACAGCTGATCTATGCCGACGCCGCGCGCTCGATCCTCAAGGGCCGCACCGACCAGGACCGCCTGGCCCGGCGCCTGCAGGCCCTGGATGGCTTCGGCGCGCTGCTCGACAGCCACGTCGGGCGCAACGACCTGGGCAAGGTCATCCAGCAGTGGGTCGACGCGCGCCTGGGCGCCGAGGCCTGGATCCAGGTCAGCAACGACCTGACCTGCCTGCGCGAGGCGCGCATCGTGCTGTGCGCGGCCAATGCCCCGCAGGCGTTCCTGGACGCCAGCCACTTCGCCGAGCGCAGCGTGATCTGCGACATCGCCGTGCCGCTCAATGTCGATCAGAACCTGACCCGCGAACGCCCGGACGTGCTGTACATGCACGGCGGCATCGTGCAGACCCCGCTCGGCGATGGCCTGGACGAAAACGTGCGCGCCTACCTCAAGGCCGGGCAGTTGTATGCCTGCATGGCCGAGTCGGTGTTGATGGGGCTGTGCGGCATGCGCCAGCACTATTCCTATGGCGACATCAGCCGCGAGCAGGTGCAACAGATCCGTGCCCTGGCGCGCCTGCACGGCTTCGGCCTGGCGCAGTTCAAGACCGACAATTCCCTGTAAGGAGCCACAGATGGAACACAAGACTGCCGTGGTCACCGGTGGCAGCCGGGGCATTGGCAAGGCGCTGGTGCTGGCCTTGGCCGAGGCCGGCTATCGGGTCGCACTGAGCTACGTGCGCGGCCGCGAGGCTGCCGAAGCGGTGTGCGCCCAGGCCCGCGAACGCGGCGCCGAGGCCCTGGCGCTGCACTGCGACGTGCGCGACGCGCAGAGCGTCGCCGGATTCTTCGCCGAGGCCCAGGCCTGGCTCGGGCACATCGACCTGCTGGTCAACAATGCCGGCATCACCCGCGATGGCCTGCTTGCCACGCAAGCCCTGGAAGACATCCACGAGGTGATCCAGACCAACCTGGTCGGCACCCTGCTGTGCTGTCAGCAGGTCATTCCCGAGATGATGCGTCAGCGGCGTGGCTGCATCGTCAACATCAGTTCGGTGGCGGCGCAGAAGCCTGGCCGTGGCCAGGCCAACTACGCTGCGGCCAAGGGCGGGGTCGAGGCCCTGACCCGCGCCCTGGCGGTGGAACTGGCGCCGCGCAACATCCGCGTCAACGCCGTGGCGCCCGGCCTGGTCGAGACCGAGATGAGCGCGGCGCTGATGCAGGCCCACGCCGAGCAGATCCATGCCCGGCTGCTGGTCAAGCGCTGTGCACGGCCCGAAGAGATTGCCGCCGCGGTGCTGTTCCTGGCCGAGCAGGGCAGTTACCTGACCGGTGAAGTGCTGGCGGTCAACGGCGGGATGAAGATGCCATGAGCGCACCGCGTACGCTGCTGATCACCGGTGCCGCCAAGGGCATCGGCCTGGCCGTGGCCGAGGCCTTCGACGCCCCCGGCAACCACCTGGTGCTGGTCGACCTCGATCCGGCCGGCTTGCACCAGGCCCTGGCCTCGCGCAACTGGCAGGCCGAGGTCGAGACCCAGGCCTGCGACATCGCTAGCCTGCCCCAGGTGCAGGGGCTGTTCGACGACCTGTCCCGGCGCCTGGCGCAGGTGGACGTGCTGGTCAACAGCGCCGGCATCTGCACCGAAAACGAGCCCGAGGACCTGGACAACTGGCGGCGGGTGATCGACGTCAACCTGCACGGCACCTTCCAGGTCACTTCGTTGTGCCTGCCGTTGCTGGCCGATGGCGGTCGCATCGTCAACATGGCCTCGATCCTCGGTCGCGCCGGCAAGGTGCGCAATACCGCGTACTGCGCCTCCAAGCACGGCATCATCGGCCTGACCAAAGCCCTGGCGCTGGACCTGGCGCCACGGCGCATCACCGTCAACGCGATCCTGCCGGCCTGGATCGACACGCCGATGCTGCGCGGCGAGCTGGCGGTGCAGGCGCGCATCGCCGGGATCAGCGAGCGCGAGATCCTGCGCAACGCCCGCAAGAAGCTGCCGCTGCGACGCTTCATCGCGGCCAGCGAAGTGGCGGGCATGGTCCAGTACCTGGCCAGCGAGCAGGCGGCGGGCCTCACCGCCCAGAGCCTGATGCTCGACGGCGGCGTCGGGTTGGGGATGTAGGCATGCACAGCACTGCACGCGCGCTGTTGGCGTTGGCGGCCCTGGCGCCCGCCTGTCCGGCCCTGGCCGATCCGTTGCCGCAGCATGCCCAGGCCGAAGTCGGCGTGGCCAGCGCCGTGCGCCTGCATGGCGACGACCAGGTCACCCAGCAGCAGGTGTACTTCAAGGCCGCGCTGGACGACAGCTGGGACGGCGGTTACTACAAGGCCAGTGGCCGGGTGCGCTACGACCTGCGCTATGAGCATGACAATCCCTACAGTCGCGAAGCGGCCGACGACTACCGCTTCACCGCCGACTGGCGCCAGCTCTACCTGGGCTACTACGTCGGCGAGGGCGAGCTGACCCTGGGCTGGCAGCAGGTGGTGTGGGGCCGCGCCGACGAATTGCGCGTGCTCGATCAGGTCAACCCGGTGGACTACCGCGAAGGCCTGACCGCGCTGCTGGAAGACAGTCGCATCGCCGTGCCGATGGTGCGCTTTACCCAGCCGCTGGGCGAGTGGGAGCTGGAGGCCCTGTGGCTGCCGACCTTCGTCAAGAACAAGCCGCCGGCCGCCGGCAGCGAGTTCGACGCACCGTTGTTCGCGCGTCCCGATCCTGCGGTGTTCGACGTGGTGTCCAAACCCGGCTACGACCACGACCAGGGTTTTGGCTACGGCTTTTCCGCCAACGGTCGGGTAGGTCGCTTCGACCTGACCGCCGTGCTGCTCAACGCCCGTCAGCAGGACCCGGTGTATGCCGTGCGCGGCCTCAGCGACGACGGCCGGCTGGCCGTGCAGCGCCAGTTCCCGCGCTACACCCTGTACGGCGCGGGCTTGGCCTACGACGCCGGGCACAGCGTGGTGGTCCGCAGCGAACTGGCCTGGTTCGATGACTGGCGCGTGAGCAACCCGGAGCGTGCCTATGGCAGCGACCGCAGCCCCATGGTCAAGGCCTTGCTCGGGGTCGATTACCTGTGGCGCAACTGGCTGATCTCCGCGCAGTGGCAGGAGCAGCAACTGACCGACTGGCGGCCGGGCATGCTGCAGGACAAGCGCGAGCACCTGTTCACCCTGTCCGGGGAGGGCAACCACTTCCAGGACCGGCTCAAGACCCGGCTGGTGCTGGCGATGTCGCCGCCGGCCGGCGACGACCTGCTGCTGCAGGGCATCTTCACCTACAAACCGGTCGACTGGCTGAAGCTCGGCCTGGAGATCGACGTGTTCACCGGTCGCCGCGACCGCGCGTTCGGCGAGTACGACGAACGCGACCAACTGCGCCTGTCGGCCGGCTACCTGTTCTGACCCTTCTCGACAACACTCAAAAGGACTTCCCCATGCTGCCTTCGATCAAAGGCTTCACCCTGGCCGCTGCGCTGCTGGCCAGCACCGGTGCCCTGGCCGCGCCCAGCGCCGACGACATCCTGCGCCAGGCCCGCGACCGGGACGACGGCAAGAGCTTCATGTCCCAGGTATCGCTGATCCTGGTGGACAAGCAGGGCAATACGCGCGTGCGCGAGTTCGCCTACCTGCAAAAGGATTATGCCGACAGCGACAAATTCACCATGCACTTCGAAAGCCCGAGCGATGTACGCGATGTCGCCTTCCACATCGAAAACCCGCGCGAGGCGCTGGGCCTGGAAGACAGCCAGTGGATGTACCTGCCGGTCAGCCGCCAGACCCGCCGGATCTCCACCACCGACAAGCGCGGCTCGTTCATGGGCAGCGATTTCTCCTACGCCGATCTCGACAAGATCCGCGTCGACGATTACCGCCAGACGCTGGTCGGCGAGGAGGTCATCGAAGGCCGCGAGTGCTATGTGATCGAACGCCGTCCGGCGTCCGAGCAGGTGCTGGCCAAGACCGGCTACGACCGCCTGCAGGTGTGGATCGACAAGCAGAACCACCTGGTGATGCGCCAGGACTACTTCGATGTGCGCGGGGTGATGACCAAGCAACTGTACACGCGCAAAGTCGAGACCATCGACGGGGTGGACAGCATCCTGCTCAGCGAGGTGCAGCACCTGGTCAATGGCACCCGCTCGCAACTGCGCTTCAACAAGCTGCAGTACAACGTCGAGCTCGACGACCGGCTGTTCACCCAGACCTCGATCCGCCGCGGCTTGAAAGCCGGCGACACGCCTGACTTCCGGGTGTCGGCACGATGAGCCTGGGCAGCCGTCTGATGGAGCGTTACCTCGACCTGGTCGAGCGCAACGCCCGCGCCATCGTCTTCGTGCTGGTGGCCATCACCGCTGGCTTCGCCTATTACCTCGGCGCGGTGATCGCCGATACCAACCCCTATCTGCTCAAGGAAGATCACCCGGCGCGCAAGACCATTCTCGATCTGCAAAAGGAGTTCAGTGGCACCTACGACTCGGTGATGATCGCCTTCACCGACCCGGACGGGGTGTTCAACCGCGAAACCCTCAATGCCGTGTTCGCCATTTCCCGCTCGATGCGCCAACTGATGCTGGCCAACGATCAGGACCGCGACACCCTGCGCGAGGTGCTCGGTCGCCATCCCGGTGACACGCAGGCCCAGGCGCTGGCGCACAAGGTGCTGACCGAGGGCTTCGCCCAGCGCGACCAGGGCGACCTGATGCGCCTGCGCGACCATGCCCAGGCCAATGCCTGGGACAGCCACGACCAGCAGTTTTTGCGTTTTCTCGCCGAGCGGGTCAACCCGGTGAAGGAGATGGCGTCGATCGCCGACACCGAGAACATCAGCCTGGCCAGCGACGGCCAGCTGTGGATCCACAAGACCCTCAATGCCAGCGACATGGACCCGCGTGCCGTCGAGGCGCTGGTGATGGACAACGAACTGCTGGTCGGCGGCCTGGTGTCGCCGGACAAGCGCGTCGCCCTGGTGGTCACCGAGCTGGGCACCAAGCAGGACGATGCCCAGGCGCAGTTGCGCGCTTATCACCTGGTGCGGCAGATGCTCGCCGACTACCAGCAGGCCCATCCGCAACTGCGCGGCGAGGTGTTCATCGCCGGCATGCCGATCTTCATCGCGGCGCAGCAGGAAATCATCGATCACGACATGGCGGTGCTGTTCCCGGCGGTGTTCGTGCTGGTGACGCTGCTGTTGATCTTCTTCTTCCGCCGGCCGCTGGGGGTGTTGCTGCCGCTGTTCAACATCCTGTTCTGCACCATCTGGACGGTGGGGCTGATGGCCCTGTTCAAGGTGCCGTTCGACCTGCTGACCAGTGTGCTGCCGGTGTTTCTGTTCACCATTTCTTGCGCTGACGCGATCCACGTCATGGCCGAGTACTACGAGCAGCTCAAGGCCGGCAAACCCTACCGCGAAGCCGGGCGGCAGACCATGCGCCTGATGATGGTGCCGGTGGTGTTGACCACCGCGACCACCATCGCCACCTTCGTCATTTCCACCACCAACAACATCGTCAGCATCGGCAACTTTGGCCTGTTCATGTCCATTGGCCTGACGGCAGCGCTGATCATCTCGTTGCTGCTGATTCCGGCGTGGATCTTCGTCTGGGGCAAGAATCACGTGCCGTGCGAGGCCGCCGTGGAGAAGCCGTCGCCGCTGTCCACCGCGCTGGTGCGCTGCTGCGCCTGGCTGATTCCACGACGCCGGCCCGCCTTGTTGATCACCCTGCCGCTGGTGGCGGTGATGGCGGTACTGACCTTCAAGGTGGACATCGAAGATTCGGGCATCGCCTACTTCGAACCGGACAGCGCGGTGCGCACCGCCGACGCGTTCATCAACCGCGCCCGGGTGGCCGGCACCGCACCGGGCTGGATCGCCTTCGACAGCAAGGCCCCGCGCGGCATGCTCGACACCGAGGTGGTGCAGTTCCTCGACCGCCTCGACCAGTTCCTGCGCGAGCAGCCGCACGTCAGCTACACCTACTCGCTGGCCACCTACATCAAGCGCATGAACCTGGTGCTCAACGACATGGACCCGACGTTCCTGCGGGTGCCGCAGGTGCGCGAGGAGGTCAAGGGCTTCGACGAACAGGGCCGCCCGGAGCGCTTCGAGGTGGACGGCAATGCGCTGATCGAGCAGCACGTGATGCTGTTCGAGAACGGCGGCGGCTCGGACCTGCGCAACGTGCTCAATGCCGACTACTCCAAGGCGGTGACGCTCTACACCATGACCAGCTCGGTGGCCGGCGACTACCAGGCGCTGCTCGACCGCCTCGATGCCTGGGTCAGCCAGAACAAGCCGGCGCATCTGCAGGTGACCCATGCCGGCACCGCCTACATCTGGACCGGCGTACTCAAGGAAATCACCCAGGGCCAGATGCTCAGCTTCACCCTGGCGCTGCTGGTGGTGACGCTGATGATGATGGGCTGGCTGCGCTCGGTGCGCCTGGGCCTGCTCGGCATGCTGACCTTGCTGACCACCTCGGTGATCGTCTACGGCGCCATGTACTTGCTGGACATCGAGCTGAACATCGGCACCACGCTGGTGACCTTCCTGGTGGTCGGGGTGGTGGACTATGCCGTGCACCTGTTGTCGCGCATGAAGTTTCTCATCGAAGAGGGCGCGACGGTGGACGAGGCGCTGCTCGGCGCGATGGAAGGCATCGGTCGCTCGACGCTGGTCAACGTGGCGATCTTCTCCGGTGGCTTCATGGCGCTGTTCTTCTCCGACTACAAGCCGATCATCGACCTCGGCACGCTGGTGGCGTTGGCACTGTCGTCCAGTGGCATCAGCACGCTGCTGCTGGTGACGCTGATCTCGCCGTGGTTCTTCGCCACGATCAAGCCACGGGTCGAACAGCCTTCAGCGCTCGGCGGCGAGTCGGGTGCTCGCGCAGAACTGGCGTAACAGTCGATACAGGTACGTTCAGCCGGGCACGGCGAGCGGGTTCGCCGTGCGGGCCTGCTCGAAATGGCACTGCTCGCGGGCTTCCTGCACGCTGCCCTCGAAGGCCTCGAGGCCGTCGTGCAGGCTTTGCAGGTGCTCGATCTGCGCGCGCAGTTCCTGCTTCTTTTCGGCGATGGCGCGCTGGGCCAGGTCCCAGGGAATGTCCTGGCCCCTGTAGTTCTGGAAGATCGCCTGCATTTCCTTGAGCTTGAACCCCAGTTGCTGGGCGCACTTGATGAAGCTCACCAACTCCACGCTCTGCTGGCTGTAGACCCGGTACTTGCCTTCGCGCTGGGCCTCGGGGAGCAGGCCGATCTTTTCGTAGTGGCGGATGCACTTGACCGTGGTGCCCGACAATTGGGCGACTTTTCCGATGTACATGGGGTGTTCCTTCCTTGGTAAAAGCGCGCAACCGCGTGCGGCCACCGGCAATTCGGGCGGCCACGCGAGGTAGGGGGGTTAGGGCGCGCTATCTTACACAAGGATTGGAAACTGTGAAGTTGATCACAGTGCCCGGTCGTCGCTTCGTCGCTTCAGCCGGCGGCGGTGCGGCGCACGCGATCCAACCAGTTCTGGCGCTGAATGTCGGTCGAACCGAGGATCGGGCCGAAGGTCAGGGTGCGGGTGGGCTTGATGCCGCAGAACGCCAGGGTGGTCTTGCGCATCTGGTGCAGGCCGGGCATGCGGTAGACCCACCGGTAGTACCAGGGCGGCGTGTCCATGGTCACCAGCAGGTGCGCGGTGCGGCCCTTGAGCAATTGCTCCGGGAAGGCCGAGTCCTTGCGGTACTTGAAGGCAAAGCCGGGCAGGAACACACGGTCGAAGAAGCCCTTGAGCAGCGCTGGAATGCCGCCCCACCAGATGGGATAGACGAAGACCAGGTGCTCGGCCCAGAGGATCTGCTCCTGGGCCTGACGCAGGTCCGGCTCCAGCGGCTGGATCTGCCGGTAGCCTTCGTGCAGCACCGGGTCGAACGCCAGGGCCGGCAGGTCGAGGATTCGCACCTCGTGACCGGCTTCGCTGGCGGCCTGGACATAGGTCTGGCCCAGGGCGGCGCAGAAGCTGTCGGAGGAGGGGTGGCCCAAAACCACCAGGATACGCTTGCTCATTTCGACTCCACGTCATTAAGGAGTCATCGAGGCTAAGGTATGCCCTTGGAGGTAGAGTCAAGCGGTTGATGCGTCAAAGTGTGTTACCCACGAACCTGCCGCGCGCAGGGTGCGAATCATTCCTTCGGCTGATTTGACCGGCGCCCGGCCGCTCTACAGTAGCGCCTTGACACTTCGGCACGCATTTTCAGAAAAGGGACAATCATGCTGCAGACCCGAATTCTCGAACCCACCGAGGGCGCCTACGCCTATCCGTTGTTGATCAAGCGCTTGCTGCTGTCGGGCGGGCGCTACGAGAAAACCCGCGAGATCGTCTACCGCGACCAGGTGCGCCTGAGCTACCGCGAGCTGGGCGAGCGCATCGCGCGGCTGGCCAACGTGCTCACCGAGGCTGGGGTCAAGGCCGGCGACACCGTGGCGGTGATGGACTGGGACAGCCATCGCTACCTCGAATGCATGTTCGCCATCCCGATGATCGGCGCGGTGGTGCATACCATCAATGTGCGCCTGTCGCCGGAGCAGATCCTCTACACCATGAACCATGCCGAAGACCGCTTCGTGCTGGTCAACAGCGATTTCGTCGCGCTCTACCAGGGCATCGCCGGGCAATTGACCACGGTCGACAAGACCCTGCTGATCACCGACGGCCCCGAGCGCAGCGCCGAGCTGCCGAACCTGGTCGGCGAATACGAGCAGCTGCTCGCCGGCGCCAGCCCTCGCTACGACTTCCCCGACTTCGACGAAAACTCGGTGGCCACCACCTTCTACACCACCGGCACCACGGGCAACCCCAAGGGCGTGTACTTCACCCACCGCCAACTGGTGCTGCACACCCTGGCCGAAGCGGCGGTGCTCGGCGGCGACGACAGCGTGCGCCTGCTCAGCAGCAGCGATGTGTACATGCCGATCACGCCGATGTTCCACGTGCACGCCTGGGGCATTCCCTACGTGGCCACGCTGATGGGCATCAAGCAGGTGTATCCCGGACGCTATGAGCCGGACATGCTGATTCGGCTGTGGCGCGAGGAACAGGTCACGTTCTCCCACTGCGTGCCGACCATCCTGCAGATGCTGCTCAACTGCCCCACGGCCAAGGGCCAGGACTTCGGAGGCTGGAAAATCATCATCGGCGGCAGCGCGCTCAACCGCGCCCTGTACCAGGCCGCGCAGGCCCGTAGCATTCAGCTCACGGCGGCCTATGGCATGTCCGAGACCTGCCCGCTGATTTCCTGTGCGCACCTGAACGACGAACTGCTGGCCGGCAGCGAGGACGAGCGCGTCAGCTACCGCATCAAGGCGGGGGTGCCGGTGCCGATGGTGGAGGCGGCGATCATCGACGAACACGGCCGCTTCCTGCCCAACGACGGCGAGTCCCAGGGCGAGCTGGTGCTGCGCGCGCCGTGGCTGACCCAGGGCTATTACCACGAGGCGGACAAGAGCGCCGAGCTGTGGCGCGGCGGTTGGCTGCACACCGGCGACGTGGCCACCCTCGACAGCATGGGCTTCATCGACATCCGCGACCGTATCAAGGACGTGATCAAGACCGGCGGCGAATGGCTCTCGTCCCTGGACCTGGAAGACCTGATCAGCCGTCACGAGGCGGTGCGCGAGGTGGCGGTGGTCGGCGTGCCCGACCCGCAGTGGGGCGAGCGGCCGTTCGCGCTGCTGGTGGTGCACCCGGATCGACAACTGGACGCCAAGGCGCTCAAGGAACACCTCAAGCCGTTCGTCGAGCTGGGGCACATCAACAAGTGGGCCATCCCTAGCCAGATCGCCGTTGTTACTGAAATTCCCAAGACCAGCGTCGGCAAACTGGACAAGAAGCGCATCCGCGTGGAGATCGGTCAGTGGCAGGCCAGCAACAGCGCCTTCCTGTCGACCTTGTAACGATCGAGCCAGACAGTCCGGTCGGCGAGCTAGAGCCATCGCGGCTTGTCAAACGCGGAATTTCAGCCATGCTTCAGCACGGCCAGCGAACACGGTGGCAAATTGCAATTGCCGCCGGCGACACGACGCAAATCACACTTTAGAGGGATCAAGCGTTGTCGGGCGCTGGCTATAGTCGGTTCAGGGGATTGTCAGGAATGGGGAGGGGCACGCCCTGCGCGCCGCCTGCCGGTGCATCTGCCGTTCAGGTGCCGGGGTCGTTTCTGCAAGCACTCGTTGCCATAACAAAAATGTACATGGAGTAGCGTCGATGACATCTGCAAACCCGCTCTGGCGTCGGGCCAAGCTGCCCTTGGCCGTCAGTCTCGCTTCCACGCTGGCCAGTCCTGCTTTCGCTGTGAGTTTCAACATCGGGGAAATCGAAGGTCAGTTCGATTCGTCGCTCTCCGTTGGGGCCAGTTGGTCCACGGCCAACCCCAACCGCAACCTGATCGGCGTCAACAATGGCGGCAAGGGGCTGTCGCAGACCTCCGACGACGGTCACTTGAACTTCAAGAAGGGCGAGACGTTCTCCAAGATCTTCAAGGGCATCCACGACCTCGAGCTCAAGTACGGCGACACCGGCGTGTTCGTGCGCGGCAAGTACTGGTACGACTTCGAGCTCAAGGACGAAAACCGCGAGTTCAAGAACATCAGCGATTCAGGGCGCAAGTCCGGGGCGAAGTCCTCGGGTGCGCAACTGCTCGACGCGTTTGTCTATCACAACTACTCCATCGGCGACATGCCCGGCTCCGTGCGCCTGGGCAAGCAAGTGGTGAGCTGGGGCGAGAGCACCTTCATCGGCGGTGGCATCAACTCGATCAACCCGATCGACGTCGCTGCCTTCCGCCGCCCTGGCGCCGAGATCAAGGAAGGCCTGATCCCGGTCAACATGTTCTACGTGTCCCAGAGCCTGACCGACAACCTGTCGGCCGAAGCCTTCTACCAGCTCGAATGGGACCAGACCGTCACCGATAACTGCGGCACCTTCTTCTCCCAGCCGGACATCATCTCCGACGGCTGCAACGACAACCTGCGCGTGCTCAACAGCAGCCGCACGGTGCCGGCCGCCGCCCAGCAGTTCCTCGCCACGCGGGGCGTGAACATCAACCAGGAAGGGGTGATGGTGCGCCGTGGCGGTGACCGCGACGCGCGCGACAGCGGCCAGTTCGGCGTGGCCATGCGCTACATGTTCGAGCCGTTGGACACCGAGTTCGGCGCCTACTTCATGAACTACCACAGCCGCGCGCCCATATTCAGCGCCACCGGTGCACCGCCGGGCGTGTTCGCCGCCATCCCGTCGCTGCCGGCCAGCCTGCGTCCGCTGGCGCCGTTGATCGTCGCCGGCAACTCGAAGTACTTCGTCGAGTACCCCGAGGACATTCGCCTGTACGGCCTGAGCTTCTCCACCACCTTGCCCACCGGCACGGCCTGGAGCGGCGAGATCAGCTACCGGCCCAACGCCCCGGTGCAGTTGAACACCACCGACATCCTGTTCGCCGGCGTACGCCCGCTGGGCGGCGCGCTGGCCAACGCCTCGCTGCTCAACGGCACGCCTGGCCAGGACCTGCACGGCTACCAGCGCAAGGAGATCACCCAGTTCCAGACCACCCTGACGCACTTCTTCGATCAGGTGATGGGCGCCAGCCGCATGACCGTGGTCGGCGAGTTGGGCGTGACCCATGTGGGCGGCCTGGAGAGTGCCTACGACACCCGCTACGGTCGCGACCCGGTGTTCGGCCCAGGGCCGCTGCCGGCCACCGGCGGCGCCAATACCTGCCAGGCGCTCAACGCCAGCACCATCGCCGGCGCCGGTGCTGGGGCCTCCACCGCCAACCTGAACCGCAAGTGCGAGAACGACGGCTACACCACCAGCACGTCCTGGGGCTACCGCGCCCGGGTGATCTGGGACTACAACGACGTGTTCGCCGGGGTCAACCTCAAGCCCAACGTGGCCTGGTCCCATGACGTGTCCGGCTACTCGCCGGGTCCGGGCGGCAACTTCGAGGAAGGGCGCAAGGCGATCAGCCTGGGCGTGGACGCCGAGTACCAGAACACCTACACGGCGAGCCTGTCCTACACCAACTTCTTCGACGGCAAGTACAGCACCGTGGATGACCGCGACTTCGTCGCCCTCAGCTTCGGCGTGAACTTCTAAGCACTCAGATTCAGGATGACGACGATGACGATGACCACAAGTCTGCTCAAGGCCGGTGTGCTGGGTGTGTCCCTGCTGGCGGGCAGTGTCATGGCGGCGGTGTCCGCCGACGAAGCGGCCAAGCTCGGGTCCACGCTCACCCCCATGGGCGCCGAGAAGGCCGGCAACGCCGATGGCTCCATCGGCCCTTGGGAGCCGCTGGGCAAGAATGCCGGCAGCGTCGATGGGCGCGGCTTCCTGGCCGACCCGTACGCCAGCGAGAAGCCGCTGTTCACCATCACCGCGGCCAATGCCGAGCAGTACAAGGACAAGCTCGCCCCTGGCCAGTTGGCGATGCTCAAGCGCTACCCGGATACCTACAAACTGCCGGTGTACAAGACCCATCGCGGTGCCACCGTGCCGGATTCGGTGTTCGCCGACATCAAGGCCAACGCCATCAACGCCACCCTGGTGGAGGGTGGCAACGGCCTGAACAACTTCCGCGGCGCGGTGCCGTTCCCGATTCCCAAGAGCGGTGTCGAGGTGGTGTGGAACCACATCACCCGTTATCGCGGTGGCAGCGTGGCACGCCTGGTGACCCAGGCCACGCCGCAGCAGAACGGCTCCTACAGCCTGGTGTACTTCAGCGACCAGTTCGTGTTCCGCGACAAGATGAAGGACTACGACCCGAACAACCCGGGCAACGTGCTGTTCTATTTCAAGCAGGAAGTGACCGCGCCCGCGCGTCTGGCCGGGACCGTGCTGCTGGTGCATGAGACCCTCGACCAGGTCAAGGAGCCGCGCAAGGCGTGGATCTACAACGCCGGCCAGCGTCGCGTGCGCATGGCGCCGCAGGTGTCCTACGACGGACCGGGTACCGCCGCCGACGGCCTGCGTACCTCCGATAACCTGGACATGTACAACGGCGCGCCTGACCGCTACGACTGGAAGCTCGAAGGCAAGAAAGAGATGTACATCGCCTCCAACGCGTTCAAGCTCGACGATCCCAAGCTCAAGTACGCGGACATCATCAAGGCCGGTCATATCAACCAGGACCTGGCGCGTTACGAGCTGCGTCGGGTGTGGCACGTGGTCGCGACCTTGAAGCCGGGTCAGAAGCACATCTACGCCAAGCGCGACTTCTACATCGACGAGGACACCTGGCAGGCCGCGGTGATCGACCAGTACGACGGTCGTGGGCAACTGTGGCGCGTATCGGAAGCCTTCGCCCAGCCGTACTACAACAACCAGGTACCGTGGTACACCCTCGAAGCCATCTACGACCTGCAGTCGGGGCGCTACCTGGCCCTGGGCATGAAGAACGAAGAGAAGAAGTCCTATGACTTCACCTTCACTGCCAACAAGGCCGATTTCCAGCCCGCCGCCCTGCGCCAGAGCGGGGTGCGCTGAAGTCTTCGGGAGGGGCGGCCAAGCGCCCCTCCTGTCACGGTCCGCACCTTGCCCACACTGATCCTGGTCAACCCCGCTAAGCTTGAATCTTCCAGAATTGGCCCTATGTATGGGTCATCTCCGGCAGGTTCTTCTTAACGGGTGCTGTTTATCGCTCCGCCTGCCCTTTTTAAGGAAGGTATCCCCCATGCGAATAGACCGACTGACCAGCAAGCTGCAACTGGCGTTATCCGACTCCCAATCCCTGGCCGTGGGCATGGACCACCCGGCCATCGAACCTGTGCACCTGCTGCAGGCCCTGATCGAGCAGCAGGGCGGCTCGATCAAGCCGCTGCTGATGCAGGTTGGCTTTGACGTCAACAGCCTGCGCAAGGCGTTGACCAAAGAGCTCGACCAACTGCCCAAGATCCAGAATCCCACCGGCGACGTGAACATGTCCCAGGACCTGGCGCGCCTGCTCAACCAGGCCGACCGCCTGGCCCAGCAGAAGGGCGACCAGTTCATTTCCAGCGAGCTGGTGTTGCTCGCCGCCATGGACGAGAACAGCAAGGTCGGCAAGTTGCTGCTCGGCCAGGGCGTGAGCAAGAAGGCCCTGGAAAACGCCATCAACAACCTGCGCGGCGGCGCGGCGGTCAACGACGCCAACGTCGAGGAATCGCGCCAGGCGCTGGACAAATACACCGTCGACCTGACCAAGCGCGCCGAGGAAGGCAAGCTCGACCCGGTGATCGGCCGTGACGACGAAATCCGCCGCACCGTGCAGGTGTTGCAGCGCCGTACCAAGAACAACCCGGTGCTGATCGGCGAACCCGGCGTGGGCAAGACCGCCATCGCCGAAGGCCTGGCCCAGCGCATCATCAACGGCGAAGTGCCCGATGGGCTCAAGGGCAAGCGTCTGCTGGCCCTGGACATGGGCGCGCTGATCGCCGGCGCCAAGTACCGCGGCGAGTTCGAGGAGCGCCTCAAGGGGCTGCTCAACGAGCTGTCCAAGCAGGACGGCCAGGTCATCCTGTTCATCGACGAACTGCACACCATGGTCGGCGCTGGCAAGGGCGAGGGCGCCATGGACGCAGGCAACATGCTCAAGCCGGCGCTGGCGCGCGGCGAGCTGCACTGCGTGGGCGCGACCACCCTCAACGAGTATCGCCAGTTCATCGAGAAGGACGCGGCGCTGGAGCGACGCTTCCAGAAGGTGCTGGTCGAGGAGCCGAGCGAGGAAGACACCATTGCCATCCTGCGTGGCCTCAAGGAGCGCTACGAGGTGCATCACAAGGTGGCGATCACCGACGGCGCGATCATCGCGGCGGCCAAGCTCAGCCACCGCTACATCACTGATCGTCAACTGCCCGACAAAGCCATCGACCTGATCGACGAAGCCGCCAGCCGCATTCGCATGGAGATCGACTCCAAACCCGAAGTGCTCGACCGTCTCGACCGTCGCCTGATCCAGCTCAAGGTGGAATCCCAGGCGCTGAAGAAGGAAGAGGACGACGCGGCGAAGAAGCGTCTGGAGAAGCTCACCGAGGAAATCGCCCGTCTGGAGCGCGAGTACTCCGACCTGGAAGAGATCTGGGCGTCGGAGAAGGCCGAGGTGCAGGGTTCGGCGCAGATCCAGCAGAAGATCGAACAGGCCCGCCAGGAACTCGAAGCGGCCCGGCGCAAGGGCGACCTGAGCCGCATGGCCGAACTGCAGTATGGGGTGATCCCGGACCTGGAGCGCAGCCTGCAGATGGTCGACCAGCATGGCAAGACCGATAACCAACTGCTGCGCAACAAGGTCACCGAGGAGGAAATCGCCGAGGTGGTCTCCAAGTGGACCGGCATTCCGGTGTCGAAAATGCTCGAAGGCGAGCGCGACAAGCTGCTGAAGATGGAAAGCCTGCTGCACGAGCGGGTGATCGGCCAGAACGAGGCGGTGACCGCCGTGGCCAATGCGGTGCGCCGCTCGCGCGCCGGGTTGTCCGACCCCAACCGGCCCAGCGGTTCGTTCCTGTTCCTCGGCCCCACCGGTGTGGGCAAGACCGAGCTGTGCAAGGCGCTGGCCGAGTTCCTGTTCGACACCGAAGAGGCCATGGTGCGCATCGACATGTCCGAGTTCATGGAGAAGCATTCGGTCGCGCGGCTGATCGGTGCTCCGCCGGGCTACGTGGGTTATGAAGAGGGCGGGTACCTGACCGAGGCCGTGCGGCGCAAACCCTACTCGGTGGTGCTGCTCGACGAAGTGGAGAAGGCCCACCCGGACGTGTTCAACGTGTTGCTGCAGGTGCTGGAAGATGGCCGTCTGACCGACAGCCACGGCCGTACCGTGGATTTTCGCAACACGGTGATCGTGATGACCTCGAACCTGGGCTCGGCGCAGATCCAGGAACTGGTCGGCGACCGCGAGGCCCAGCGTGCAGCCGTGATGGATGCCGTGGGCGCGCACTTCCGGCCGGAGTTCATCAACCGTATCGACGAAGTGGTGGTGTTCGAGCCGCTGGGCCGCGAGCAGATCGCCGGTATCACCGAGATCCAGCTTGGCCGTCTGCGCGGTCGTCTGGCCGAACGCGAGCTGGCCTTGAACCTCAGCCCCGAGGCCTTGGACAAGTTGATCGCGGTGGGTTACGACCCGGTGTATGGCGCGCGCCCGCTGAAACGCGCGATCCAGCGCTGGATCGAGAACCCGCTGGCGCAATTGATCCTCGCGGGCCAGTTTGTGCCAGGTGCGGCGATCACGGCGCAGGTGGAGGGCGACGAGATCGTCTTCGCCTGAGTCTTCACGTGGCAGAGAAGCCCCGCATCCGCGGGGCTTTTTCTTGTCACCGTGCAGGGGCGAGGTGCGCAAATCCCTGATTTTTCTCGCTCCGTGCTAACTCGCTGAAAATTTTGAAAAAAATGCTTGCACAATGAAAACGGTACGCCTAATATTCGCACCGCTGTCAGGCACTACCCAGATCAACGGCGGTACAGGTGATCTGAAAACAACTTACAAATCAGTAAGTTGGGTGAAAAAAAGTGGTTGACAAGCAAAACGAAGAATGTAGAATAGCCGGCCTCAGCAGCGACAACGCTAAAGAGATCGAAGCTAACACAAGCTTCGCAGTTGTAAGGTTGTACGAAGTGCAGTTCCGCGATAGCTCAGTCGGTAGAGCAAATGACTGTTAATCATTGGGTCCCTGGTTCGAGTCCAGGTCGCGGAGCCAATTTCGGGGTGTAGCGCAGTCCGGTAGCGCGCCTGCTTTGGGAGCAGGATGTCAGGAGTTCGAATCCCCTCACCCCGACCATTTTCCGGGTCGTTAGCTCAGTTGGTAGAGCAGTTGGCTTTTAACCAATTGGTCGTAGGTTCGAATCCTACACGACCCACCATATTCACAGCGGTTCCTGAGGTAGTGGGAGCTGAATGAAGCGAGAAAAAGTTCTGCTTCAGTGTGATGAGGACAAGAAACAGCCCGCCTATATGGCGGGCTTTTTCGTTTTTGCCATTGCTTGCCTGATGGCGCTTGCAGAGGCTATGTCGGGCGTCCCTGCCCGGCGATGTGCTCGACCTGCCTCCAGCAGGGCGCGCCACCGCGCCCTACCTTGATCAGTACAACTGGTAGTGATCCATCACGTCATCCACAAAATAGATGACCAGCCGAGAGCCTTGGGCTTGGCTGGAGGGCTTGTTCATCCCGGTGACGCTACCCACGTCGCTCATCACGCCCTGCGCCTTGGAAACCTGCGCAGAAGCGTTGTACATCTTCAGGCTGTTTTCGGTGGACACATACTTGTGGGCCAGGGCCATGTACTTGTCCAGACCCTCGTCGCTCTTGTTGTACGTCCAGTTCGAACCATTGCTGCGGCTGGAGGCGTCCAGTGATTCCTCTGCGGGCGTGCCGAACAGTTGTTGCACCTGGGACTTGGTGGTCTTGCCGGGGATCAACGTCTGCTTCAGGTAGGCCACGTTGTACTTCTGTGAACCCGAGTCGAGTGGGTTGACGAACTGGCCTGAGCTGCTGCAGCCGGCGAGAGCACCGGTCATCAGGCATACAGCCAATCCGATGTGCATGAATTGTTTATGTGTGCGAGCCATAGCGTCACCTGTAAAAGGTCGCGGCTGTTCCAGTGGAAGTTGACGGCTATCGAATCGAGACACACAGGTGCCCACAACGCGACGCCGAAGTGTGAACTAGAGCAGCCTTTTCAATGAGTGAAAGTGCCGGCAGAGGGTATGCCTGCTGCTCTTTCTCGGCTATAGCACACCTGTACTAACGGCGCGCAGAAGTGGAGTGTTTATACTGGCGACTGGTTGCTATTCATTGCCAGGTAACTGTACTAACCGCTGCTGAGTCAGCTCACCAACTTAAAAATTTCAACGCTCCAGGGTCCAACTACCGGTAACTGGAAAGTTGCTGAATTGAGCCGCCGCTGCCGCCCGAGTGGGCACGCCCAGTGTCTTGAGCAGCGTGGAGACATGAATGCGCACGGTGAACGGCGAAATACCCAGTTCCTTGGCGATCTCTTTGTTGGTCTTGCCGGCGGCGATCAGGCCAAGCACCTGTTTTTGCCGGGCGGTGAGGTTGGAAAGACTGGGGTCCAGGATCGGGTTTTCCGGGTTGTAGCGGACCACCACTTCGCCCTCGCGAATGGCCATGATGGCCTCGGCGATACCGGCAGGGTCGACATTCTTGCCGATGAAGCCATCGGCGCCTTGGCCGATGACCTGGGAAATGACGTCCAGGTCATCGACCATGGACACCACGATGATGGAGGTGCGCTTGAATTCCTGGCGCAGTTGGCCGATGACCGACAGTGACGTGAGGCCCGGAAACCGCAGGTCGAGCACTAACGAATCGATTTCGCCGCCGTGGCGGGCCAGGGTCAGTACTTCATCCAGGTTGCCGGCCTGTTCGATCTGCGCGCCAGGCAGGAGCCGTTCCAACGTCCGCAGCATGCCCTCGCGAAACAGCGGGTGGTCATCCGCCACTATGATTCTGCACGACATGTTTCAGACCCATCCGACGCCCGAGTGGGCGCATAGTAACGCAAACCTTGACCCAGGGTTCAAATTCAACCGCGCCCAGACGCGCGCAGAGGTGCAGATAACATGACCGAGAAAAACAGCGAACTCGACCAGGCCACGCTGCGCCTGACGGTCAGTACCTGCGCATCGCTGTACATCTTCATCGTGGCCTGCCTGCCATCGAGCAACTTCGCCACTTATGCGCCGATCCTCTGGTACATGGCGTTCTTCATCAGCGTGGCAGTGCCTCTGCGCATGCTGATCAAACGGCGGCCGGGGCATTTCTTCTGGCGGCGGATATTCGCCATGTTCCATGACTATGCCGGCATCTCCTTCGCCTTGTGCGTCGGCGGCGAGGGCGCACTGCCGGTCTACGCGGCACTGCTCTGGGTGACGTTGGGCAACGGCATGCGCTTCGGCTCGCAGTACCTGGCCTGGGCGACCATGATCGCGCTGTCGATGCTGGTCGTGGTGTTCTGGATCAACCCCTTCTGGCACTCGCAGCCCTACATGTTCCTGATGCTGATGGTGACCACCATCGTGGTGCCGGCCTACGCGCACATTCTGCTCAAACGCACGCGCATCGCCTCCGAAGAAGCCATCGCCGCCAACCAGGAAAAGTCGCGCTTCCTGGCCCAGGCCAGTCACGACCTGCGCCAGCCGATCCACTCCATCGGCCTGTTCACCGCCTGCCTGCGCGACGCCCACCTGGGGCGCGAGGAACTGCGCCTGGTGGACAACATCGACCGCTCGCTGCACACCGTTTCGCAGCTGTTCCGCTCGATCCTGGATATCTACACCCTCGACAATGGCCAGCTCGAACCGCAATCGGGGCCGGTCAACCTCAACGCGCTGCTGCAGGATGTGATCAAGCAGAACCAGGAGGCGGCGCGCTGGGCGGGGGTGGAGCTGCGCCTGCGGCCCTGCCAGCACTGGGTGAACGTCAATCCGGGGCTGCTGAGTACCATGGTGCAGAACCTGATCTCCAACGCCCTCAAGTACGCCGCCGGTCAGCCGGTACTGGTGGGGGTGCGTCGCCACGGCAAGGGCCTGTCCATCGTCATCTACGACAAAGGCCGTGGGATCGCCGCCGAACACTTGCCCGAGGTGTTCAAGGAGTTCTACCGGGTGCGTCATGCGCGCGACAAGGACGTGGAAGGCTTGGGCCTGGGCTTGTCCATCGTCAGGCGTATCGGCGAGTTGATCGACCTGCAGGTTCGCTTGGATTCGCGGGTTGACCATGGCACCTGCGCAACCATTCATGGCTTGCAGGCCATCGCCCCCGGCCAGGAGATCGTACGCCAGGCCCCGGTGCAGAGCCGCCTGCAAGGTCTGCGCGTGTGTCTGGTGGAAGACGACGCGAGTGTCCTGATGGCCACCTCGGCGCTGCTGGAGAAATGGGGCTGCGAGGTGGAGGGCCATAGCGATGGCCTGAACGTGATCACCGAGTGCGACATCATCATTGCCGACTATGATCTGGGTACCCAGATTTCCGGCGCCGAGTGCATTGCTGCCATTCGTGAGCGCCGCGGCTGGGACGTGCCGGCGATGATCATGACCGGGCATGAGATGGCGCGTATCCGCGCCTTGGTGGCTGACCAGGACATCTCGGTGCTGGCCAAGCCGGTGCGCCCGCCGGAGCTGCGGGCAGTGTTGCTGGAGCAGGTGAAGGCCATGGAAGAAACCGCCTGGCGGTCTGAGTCTCGACAAGGAGGTTTGAGTTGAATAGCACTGGTGCAGGTTTGCGCGGGATGAACATGGCCGAGGTGAAAAGCGAGGTCGATCAGGCCACGTTGAGGCTGATCGTCAGCAGTATCGCGCTCGTCTACATGCTGGCAATGGCGGTATTCAACGCGGACCGCGCGATGACCTACCTGCCGATCATTGCCTACATCAGCACCTTCATTGTCGTCTCGGTGTTCCTGCGCCTGGCGATCAAGCGCTGGCCCGGGCATTTCTTCTGGCGCCGGCTACTGTCCATGTTCCACGACTACGCCGGCATCGCCTTCGCCCTGGCATTGGGCGGAGAGGCGGCGTTGCCGATCTACGTCGCGCTGTTGTGGGTCACCCTGGGCAACGGGATGCGCTTTGGTTCGCGCTATCTGGCCTGGGCCACCGGGATCGCGCTGGCCACGTTGGTCCTGGTGTTCTGGTTCGACCCTTACTGGCATTCGCAGCCTTATATGTTCCTGACGTTGATGGTGACCACCATCGTGGTGCCAGCCTACGCCGATGTCCTGCTCAAGCGCACGCGCCAGGCGTCCCAGGAGGCCATGGTTGCCAACCAGGAAAAATCCCGCTTCCTGGCCCAGGCCAGCCACGACCTGCGTCAGCCGATCCACTCCATCGGGTTGTTCACCGCTTGCCTGCGCGACGCCAACCTGCCACGCGAAGAGTTGCGGCTGGTGGATAACATCGACCGCTCACTGCACACGGTTTCGCAGTTGTTCCGCTCGATCCTGGACATCTATACCTTGGACAACGGCCAACTCGAGCCTCAGTCCGAGCCTGTGAACCTCGACGCGCTGTTGCAGGATGTGGTCAAGCAGAACCAGGAGGCGGCGCGCTGGGCGGGGGTCGAGTTGCGCCTGCGGCCTTGCCGGTACTGGGTCGAGGTCAATCCGGGACTGCTGACGACCCTGGTGCAGAACCTGGTGTCAAACGCGCTGAAGTATGCCGCCGGTCAGCCGGTGCTCATCGGTGTTCGGCGGCGCGGCAGTGAACTGGTCATCGTCATCTATGACAAAGGCCGAGGTATCGCCGCCGAGCATCTGCCTGAGGTGTTCAAGGAGTTCTACCGGGTGCGCCACGAGCGTGACAAAGACGTCGAGGGATTGGGCCTCGGGCTGTCCATCGTCCAGCGCATCAGTCGCTTGATCGGCCTGCAAGTACACTTGCACTCGCGTGTCGAGCGCGGTACCTGTGCCAGCGTCCGAGGTTTGAAAGCCATTGCGCCGCGTATCGATGTCGCCCGTCCGGCGCCGGTGCAGAGCCGCCTTCAAGGCCTGCGCGTGTGCCTGGTGGAGGACGACGCCAGTGTCTTGATGGCGACTTCGGCCTTGCTCGAGAAATGGGGCTGCGAGGTGGAAGGCCACAGCGACGGCCTGAACGTGATCACCGAGTGCGACATCATCATCGCCGACTATGACCTGGGCACGAAGATTTCCGGCGCCGAGTGCATCGCCGCCATCCGTGAGCGACGGGGCTGGGAGGTGCCGGCGATGATCATGACTGGCCATGAGATGGCGCGCATCCGCGCCCTGGTGCAGGACCAGAACATCTCGGTGCTGGCCAAGCCGGTGCGGCCACCGGAGTTGCGCGCGGTGCTGCTCGAACAGGTGAAGGTGATGGCTGCCGAGCGCTGCGCCGTGTAGGCGCTGGGACTTCTACAGTGGCTGTCCGGCGTAAAGACCGGCGAAGCGGGCTGCGGCCACGGCGCGATTGGGCACGTTCAGCGCGCGTATCAACGACGATACGTGCACGCGCACGGTGTAGGGCGAGATGTCCAGGGCGGCGGCAATTTCCTTGTTGGTCTTGCCCTGGGCGACCAGATGCCAGACTTCACGTTGCCGGGCGGTCAGCCGGCACACCGGGTCATCGCTGTCGAAGGCGGCCGCTTCAATCGCCTGGCAACTGACCACCACCTTGCCTTTGCGGATTTCCCCGAGTGTTTTGCGCACTTGTTCGGCGCAGCAACTTTTGCCGATGAATCCATTCACTCCGGTTTGCAGAACCAGTTCGACAAGTTCAGGATCTTCCAAAGCCGACATCACAATAATGATCAGCGAACTTTCCGTGGTCTCGCGCAACTTCGCGAGTTCGGCGATGGATGCCAGGCCGGGCAGGCGTAGTTCGATCATCAACATGTCGGCCGAAGGCAGATTGCCGAGCAGTAACCGAACCTGTTCGAAGTTTCCGGCCTGGCTGATGTGTGCATCCGGTAGCAAGCATTTCAGTAGCCCAATCATCCCCTCGCGGTATAGCGGATGTTCATCTGCCACAATTATTTGGCAAGTCATTTGAGGACGTGGAATCCGTTCAGCACAAATATGAAGAGGCATGATCATGTCGAACTCATACCGCATTAGAAATAGCGCACGTGGGCTAGTACAGGTGTGCTAGACGGAGGTTTCCAGCAGGCTCTTCACGGGGTTGCCGGCTGCGGCCGTGCAGTGATCGCCAGCGGTTTGCTCTCGACGATCAACAGTCCGGCGCCGAACGCGTAAGCGCACAGGTGCACCCAGATGTCTCGATCTTCCCGATGGATGACGAACACGTGCGCAGGGTCGTTCCAGACATCGCCCAGGCCGCTGTTGTACTTCTCGGCGAAATGGCGCGGCCAGTTTTGCAGTGCGTCAGTGGTTTCTCGCGTCAGGGTGCCGTCGAAAATCTTCTGGCCGCCCAGTGCCTTCACCACGGCTTCGACATTGCGTGCCAGTTCGAGGTCGGAGAAGGTCTTGCCTTCGCTATTGGTGATGTTCGCCGACCAGACGCGACCTTCCACCGGTTCCAGCCGATCGCCGGTCCAGAACGGAATCTGATCGAACTCGGACACCTCCGGTGTGCTGCCGGTGGTGTAGCCGTCAGGCAGGGCGATGTAGGGGAAAGCCCCCAGGGACACGGTCGAGACTGGCAACTGCGAGACATCGAACGCCTGGGTTTTGGCGGTCGCCTGGGCGTCAGTGCTGGCGTGGGCTGGACCACCGGCGATCAGGCCCAGGCCGATGACCAGCGCCAGGGCTGTCGAGCATGCTGTTTTCATGAAGATTCTCTTGAAGGCGCGGGGGGGGGGGGGGGGGGGGGGGGGGGGCGGGGGGGGGGGGGGGGGGGGGGGGGGGGGGGGGGGGGGGGGGGGGGGGGGGGGGGGGGGGGGGGGGGGGGGGGGGGGGGGGGGGGGGGGGGGGGG